>NZ_WBXM01000006.1:0-293535 GCF_033042135.1 Haloechinothrix sp. LS1_15
TCGTCGGGTGCTTCGCCGCGGGGTTGGGTGGTGGCGGTGACCGTGTTGCTCGGGCCGGACTCTCCTGCCTCGTTGACCGCCACAACCGCGAACTCATAGCTGGTATCAGCCGCCAGACCGGTCACCGTATGACTGGTCGCCTCCGTCTCGGCGACCACCTCACCATCCTGAATCACCCGATAGCCGGTGACCTCGTCACCCTCACCACCGGCCTGCCAGGCCAGCGACACAGTCGTCGTGGTCGTACCGGTCACCGCCAGCCCGGACGGCGCAGCAGGCGGCTCCTCCGGCGGCTCCGGATCCGGATCATCCGGCGGACCCGGATCGTCATCACCATTGGCCGCGACCACCGAAATCGCCGACACCGTAGCGAAATTCGACCCACCATTCATGGTGAAACCCACCGACAACCGGCCACCCGACACCGACACCGGGAACGACCGATCACACGCCGTCAACGCCCCACACTCGGCGAAAATATCGAACCCGGACAGCACCGTATCCCCATTAGCAGCCACATCGAACACCCGCTGCCCAGGAGCATTCGCCCAATCCTCCACCATCTTCACCGTGACCTCATAGTCACCATCAGGAAGATCAAACGAATACCCAGCACCCCCAGTAAACAAGTTGTACCCCTGATACAACTCGTCATCCCCGGTCCCGGCCACCGACTCCGACGTCGACCCCGAACCGAACACCATGTCATAACCCCACTCCCCCTGCGAATACGACCGATCCGCCGACCACACCACACCGGCACTATCGGTCACCTCACCACCATTCGCATTCACCCGCACCGGCACCGAACCGTCCCCGGCACCATCCGCACCCTGCGCCACCGGCACCACAGCCCCCAAAGCAAGCAGGGCCGTAGCGAATCCGGCCAGCAGGCCGAACGTGCTTCGTCTACGCATCGTCATCTCTCCCTCGGGATCGCAGGAACGACCGGTCGTGCCCGGGCCCGCGGCCGGACCGCGGGCCCGGGCACGACCGAGTCAGGGGTAGGACGCAGGGCCTACGAGAGGACGTTGGCCAGGGTCGAGGTCAGCGACGCTTGCTCGTCGTCACCGTCGAGCGACCACATCATGGCGCCGCCGAGTCCGAGGTCGAGAATGTACTGACCCTTCTGCTCGAACAGCACCGGATCGTCGTAACTCCACCACTCGTGGCCGTCGTAGAGCCACAGCGCGCCGTGCTCGGTGTCACGGAAACGCTCGCCCGGCTTGTCCTTGAGGACCTTGTAGTCCTCGTAGCCGTTCTCGTGCGTGCCCTGCGCGGCACCGGTCGCCGGCTGGTACAGACCGTCGTTGGTGTCCGGTACACCGGCCCAACCACGCCCGTACGCCGGGAAACCGAGCACGAGCTCGTCGGCGGGCGCACCACGCTCGATGTAGCTACTGATCGCCAGATCCACGCTCCACTGCTCCGGCTTGGGGTTGTCCGGCGGCGAGAACAACTGGGACTGGTGGTTGGTCTCGTCGTCCCAGGCACCGGCGAAGTCGTAGCCCTGGACCGTGGCGAAGTCGAGGTAGTCGAAGACCTTGTCGACCTCGAATCCGGCGTCGATCTTCGCCGGGTCGGCTGGGAAGAACGCCGTCAGCTCGTGGTACTCGCCCGTCTCGTCACCGAGCTCATCCAGTTGCTGGCGGAACTCCTCCAACAGCAGGGTGTAGTTCTCCTTGTCCTCCTCGCGGACGATGTTGCCTGGCGCGCCCTCCGAACCGGGCCACTCCCAGTCCACATCGATCCCGTCGAACACGTCCTCGGCCGCACCATCCGGCAGGCCGGGAATGTTACCCCTGACGAACCGGTCGATGCAGGTTTCGACGAAGTGCTCGCGGGACTCCTGGGTCAGCGCGGCATCCGAGAAGTTGCGGGACCAGGTCCACCCGCCGAGCGAGAGCAGCACCGTCAGGTCGGGGTGCTCCTCCTTCAGTTTGCGCAGCTGGTTGAAGTTCCCGCGCAACGGCTGATCCCAGGTGTCGGCCTCGCCGTCGACGCTCTCCTCCGCGGTGAACGCCTTCTCGTAGTCGGCGAACCGGTCACCGCTGACGCACTCGCCATCCTGGCTCACGTCGGCGAACGCGTAGAAGACGTGCGTGAGCTGCTCGGCGGCGCCGTTGTCGTGCACGTCGGAGAGCATGAAGTCGCGGCCGTAGATGCCCCACTGGGTGAAGTACCCGACGTGAACGTGCTCGTCGGGTGCTTCGCCGCGGGGTTGGGTGGTGGCGGTGACCGTGTTGCTCGGGCCGGACTCTCCTGCCTCGTTGACCGCCACAACCGCGAACTCATAGCTGGTATCAGCCGCCAGACCGGTCACCGTATGACTGGTCGCCTCCGTCTCGGCGACCACCTCACCATCCTGAATCACCCGATAGCCGGTGACCTCGTCACCCTCACCACCGGCCTGCCAGGCCAGCGACACAGTCGTCGTGGTCGTACCGGTCACCGCCAGCCCGGACGGCGCAGCAGGCGGCTCCTCCGGCGGCTCCGGATCCGGATCATCCGGCGGACCCGGATCGTCATCACCATTGGCCGCGACCACCGAAATCGCCGACACCGTAGCGAAATTCGACCCACCATTCATGGTGAAACCCACCGACAACCGGCCACCCGACACCGACACCGGGAACGACCGATCACACGCCGTCAACGCCCCACACTCGGCGAAAATATCGAACCCGGACAGCACCGTATCCCCATTAGCAGCCACATCGAACACCCGCTGCCCAGGAGCATTCGCCCAATCCTCCACCATCTTCACCGTGACCTCATAGTCACCATCAGGAAGATCAAACGAATACCCAGCACCCCCAGTAAACAAGTTGTACCCCTGATACAACTCGTCATCCCCGGTCCCGGCCACCGACTCCGACGTCGACCCCGAACCGAACACCATGTCATAACCCCACTCCCCCTGCGAATACGACCGATCCGCCGACCACACCACACCGGCACTATCGGTCACCTCACCACCATTCGCATTCACCCGCACCGGCACCGAACCGTCCCCGGCACCATCCGCACCCTGCGCCACCGGCACCACAGCCCCCAAAGCAAGCAGACCGGCCGCGGCAGCCGCGCCGAACGTACTGGCCCGGCGCAGCAGATGTCGGCCACTGCGGGAACTCTCCTGTCGAGAGGAGATACGTTTGATCATGAAAGTTCCTCACTGCTCGATGACCCGGCAGGCGTAGCGTGCCGGGTCTCGCACCGTTCGCGGGCGGGACGCCAGCCCCGCCCGTCATCCCCTTGAAACCCACCTGTCAGGCGCAGGATCGGTGTGCCGTTGAACAGCCCACCGCCCGCGGTGTCGCCTGTGTCGTGTCGTTCCCCTGTGCTGACCGGAGCGCGAAAACTGTAAAGAACGTTTCCTATTTAGCCGGGCATCACCTCGCCAGCACGCGCGCCGGGAACCCCGCCGCGATACGCGATCTAAACTTTTAGGAAAGTTTCCTAAAAGTAAAGGTAATTGTAATTGCATGGATCCGGGCCCCGTCAACCCTCTGTCCGCTGGCGCACGACGAAAGTCGGGGACAGCCGCGCCGCACCACGCATCGCGACGACGAGCGTGCGGCCGCGGCCGGTCTCAGCAACGACCGAGTTCGTGCAGCAGCTCGCAGCTCTCCGGAACGCTCGGACGTAGACGTACGATGCGCACCGTGACCGACGCGCACGCGAGATCGGGATCCTGTTGGAGGCGCCAGTGCACCTCGCGTCGCACGGCGACCGCACGATCCCCGAGTCCTTGGGCACGGTCGGCGAGCGCCACAAGGACGGAGGTCCCGATGGCCGCCACGCTCTCCCCGGCGGTGAACACCGCGCGCATCCCTTCCGCGGCCAGGATCATGCTGGTCAGCCTCGACCAGCCGGTCACGCGTGTCAGGTCGATCGACAGCACGACGAGCACGTTCCGATCGGCGGCGGCAACCCGGTCGTAACGCGCTCGCTGGTACAGCTCCTCGAGCCGCGTGCGCAGGTACGCCGCCGTGGGCAGGCCGGTCAACGCGTCGGTCACCTCGGTATGCGCGAGCTGATCGAGCGCGACATCCGCCCACGCCAGCGCGGTGACACGGACGAACCGGGTAGGGGTCGCGTCGACATCGGCCAGCGCGAGCTGCCCGGCATCCCGTGTCCCGCCCGATCCCTGCGTGGCCGCGTGCAGCGCCGCCAGGTCGGCGAGTGTCTCGGCCAGGCCTGCCCCGGCCGCCGCCCGCGCCCGCCCGAGACCGGACAGCGCCTGGTCTGTGACCCCCTCGCGCATGACCGTGGCGCACACCGCATCGATCTCGGGCAAGGCCCAGTCACTGGGGAACCGCCAGCCGGAGGCCAGGCTCATCGCACGCCACCGCGCGCGCAGCGCCCGCAGCGGGGCACTCGCCGGTCCGGGCATGTCGGGACTGGCCTGGGACGGACCGTCTGCCTCACCGTTGCCCGTCACCCCAGACGCATGCCCGTCCGCCACTAGCCGGTTCCTTCCACCGCGTCGTTCACCTTCCGTGATGAAGTGACGGCGCCGCCCGCCGCGCGTGACGGCACGACGCGACCGCAATTTCCGTCCCGGTGAACCGCGGCGGCAGCCGTACGGTACCGCCCCCCACCCGCCACGACGCGTCACACTATCGCATGCGCGCGGTCTCCACTCCGGTGTCGTAACCTGAGCAGGCGGGACTCGATAGTGACCACGCTGGTAACGGTGACACCGGCCAGCAGCGAGCCAGGAGGAGGCCAGTGTCAACGGTTCCAGCAGAACCGGCGGGGCCGAGTGACGCCGCGCTGATCACCTCGGTGCAGGAAGGTGATCTGTCCGCGTACGGCACCCTCTACGAGCGCCACGTCACCGCGGCGCAGAACCTGGCTCGCCAGCTCGCCAGGTCCCCAGCCGAAGCCGACGACCTGGTGGCCGATGCGTTCGCCAAGGTGCTCGACACGTTGCGCGCGGGCAAGGGCCCCGAGAGCGCCTTCCGCGCTTACCTGCTGACCGCGCTGCGACACACCGCCTACGACAAGTCCCGCAAGGATAAGCGCGTCGATCTCAACGAGGATATGAGCGCGGCGACCGGGGAGGTCGGTAGCGCACTGGCCGTGCCGTTCTCCGACACCGCCGTAGCAGGCCTGGAGCGCAGCCTGGCGGCGCAGGCGTTCGCGCGGCTCCCGGAACGCTGGCAGGCCGTGCTCTGGCATACCGAGATCGAGCAGCAGTCTCCTGCCGAGGTGGCTCCGCTGCTGGGGCTGACAGCCAATGGGGTCTCCGCGCTCGCCTACCGCGCACGCGAGGGTCTACGGCAGGCTTACCTGCAGGTCCACCTGTCGCGGACCTCGGCCGAGCGGTGCAGGGCCACGGCCGACCGGCTCGGCGCATGGACCCGCGACGGCCTGTCCAAGCGGGAGCGTGCGCAGGTGGAAGCCCACCTCGACGAGTGCGAGGAGTGCCGCGCACTCGCGGCCGAGCTCGCCGACGTCAACGGCGCACTGCGCGCGGTCATCGCGCCGATCGTGCTCGGCGGTGCCGCACTGGGTTACCTCGCCACCGCGGGTGCGGGCCAAGCTTCGGCGGCGACCGCGGGTGCCGCCGCAGCGGGCGGCGCCGCCGCATCCGCATCGGCGGGATCCGGCGGGGCGGGTGCCGCGGCCTCCGGTGGACCACGCCAGTTCCTCGGCGTCACCGCCTCGGCCGCCGCCGTCGCCGCCGCCGTCGGCATCGGGCTGGTCGGCGGGGACGGCCAGCACATCCCCGATGCGCAGCAACCGGCGGCCGAGCAAGAGCCGCCCGCCGACGAGCCGCCCGCCGACGAGCCGCCCGCCGACGAGCCGGACACGGATGAGCCGGACGACGAACCAGCCGATGAGCCGGACGCCCCACCACCGGCACCGGCACCCGAACCACCACCTGCACCGGCACCCGAACCGGACGAAACCGAGGAGGCACCGCCCCAGGACGCACCGGAGGCACCGGCACCGGAACCCGCGCCGGAACCCGCACCCGAACCACCCGAACTCACCGCCGAGGGCCCACCCGAGGGCATCGAACTCGTCGCAGGCGGCGACCCGGTCGACCTTCCCATCACGGTGCGCAACGACGGCGACGCACCGTCGGAGCCCGCCACGGTCACCCTGACCTTGCCTGCTGGGGTGGCCGCGGTAGCGCATGCCACCGGTGGTGGCAGCCAGCCGATGGCGGGATCCGTCCGGGCGACCATCGCCGAGAACCCCCGCCAGCAGGGCGACGGTTCCGACGACGGCTCCGTGGTCCGCTGCCCAGCGGGTTCCGGAACGGTCAGCTGCACGACCCCGTCCGGGCTCGAGCCGGGCGAGGAGATGACGCTGCTGTTCCGATTGCAGGCAAGCGAGGATGCCGAGCCGGGTGAGATCACCGGCAGCCTGGACAGCGAGGATGCCGCCAGGGTGCGGATCACCATCCCGGTCCGGGTGGCCGCCCCCAACGACGGCGTCGAGGTCACCACCCGGCCGTTCGGTCACGGCCATCCCGGGACCGGCGGCGGCAGGCTGTCGCACATCACGGTGACCAACACCGGGGAATCCACGGACCACACCACGGTCCACCTCGACGCCAGCGCGTTCGTGTTCAGCCGCTCCCGGCCGGGGCATATGGACTGCACCAGCGACGCTTCCAGCACCGAATGCACCTCCGCCGACGAGCTGGAACCCGAGGAGTCGGTGCGCATGTGGGCGCTGGTACGCGACCCCTGCACCGCCGGGATCGTCACGGTCACCGCCAGGCTCGGTACGGCCACCGATACCGCCACCATCGAGGTCGGCAGCTGGCAGCCGTGCACCCTCCCGCCGACACCACCGCCCCAGCAACCGGAACCCGACCCGACGCCCTCGCCCGGCCCGTCCCCCGGGCCCTCGCCGAGCACACCGGAACCGACACCTCCCGAGAAGGACCCCACTGGCGGCGTCACGGGCACCGGGCAGAGCCCCACCCCCACGGGTGAGACCGAGACGGGTCCCGCCACAACCACCACGCGACAGCACCCGACCGGGGACAGGACGAGCCCACCGGAAGCGGAGGAGTCCTCACCGGCCTCAGAGCGTCCCGGCGCGCGTCACGGGCACGGGAAGCCACCGGCCCAAGTAACGGCAGGCTACGGTCCGCGGTGACCCCTGGCGGCGAGCCGTCCCGGCAGGGTCGCCGCGCGGCCGTCACCGCCCCGGCTTCCCACGGCTCGTAGACTGCTGCGGATGACCCTCGTCGACGACGTGCTGGCGCGGGTGCCCCGCCCGCTGCGGCTGCTGCTGCTCAGGTACCGGGAGCTGCTGAAGTTCGGCTTCGTCGGTGGCACCGCCTTCCTCGTCGACAACGGCATCTGGTACGCGCTGAAGCTCACGATCCTGACCGAGAAGCCCACCACCGCCAAGGGCATCGGCATCCTGGTGGCCACGATCGTGTCGTACGTCCTCAACCGCGAATGGTCGTTCCGCACCCGAGGCGGCCGGGAACGCCACCACGAGGCCGCGCTGTACTTCCTGATCAGCGGTATCGCGATCGTGATCAACCTGATCCCGCTGTTGATCTCGCGCTACGTGCTCAACCTCGAGGTGCCGCACGTGTCGTTGCTCGTCCAGGAAGTCGCCGACTTCACCAGCGCCTCGATCATCGGCCTGGTGCTGGCGATGGCCTTCCGCTTCTGGGGCTACAAGCGGTGGGTCTTCCCCGACGAGTTCGGCGACCACCGCACGGGCGTACCGGTGTGAGCGGCCCGACCGGGTCCTGCCGCGTAGCGCTACCGGGGTGAGGGCGTGCTCGGCCAGTCCACGCCAGCGATCTCGGTCGACTTGGGGACGCGGAGGAACACGCTGAACGTCGCCGGGCGCTGCCCGGACAGCTCCAGCCTGCCACCGTCAGCCTCGACGAGAGCGCGTGCCAGCGCCAGGCCCACCCCGGTGGAGCCCGCGCCGGAGACACCCCGGTCGAACATGTGCGGCACCAGGGCGTCCGGCACGCCGGGCCCATCGTCGGTCACCTGCACCAGTACCGTCTCGTCACCGTCACCACGCCGGGCCGACAGCGTCACCGTCCCCGACCCGTGCCGCCGGGCGTTGTCCAGCAACACCCCGATCACTTCGCGGAGCCGTGCCGGTGTTGCCCTGGCCATCAACCCGTCGGCCACCCGCAGCTTCAGCGTCCTGCCTTCGGATTGCAGCATCTCGCGCCACTCCTCGGCGATGCGGCTGAGGGTAGCGGGCAGGTCGACGGGTTCGGCATCGGACTCCCGCGCCGCCCGGGCGGCGGCGAGCAGCTCGTCGAGGACCTGGGACAGCTCATCGGCCTGCTCCTGTGCCGCGGTGGCGTCCTCGACCACATCGGGATCGCTGTGCATCGTGAGCGCGTCGAGTCGCAGCTGCACCGCGGTCAGCCTGCTCCGCAACTGGTGCGAGACGTCGCCGACCAGCTGACGCTCCCGGTGCACCAGCCGGGACAGTGCCCGCGCCGAGGTGTCCAGGCTCTCGGCGACCTGGTCCAGTTCCGGCACGTCGTAACGCCGGGAGTCGGAACGGAAGTCACCGGCACCTAGCCGTGACGCACGCTCCGCGACGTGCCGCAACGGCCGGACGAGCCTGCGGGCGGTAACCGTCGCCACCACCGTTCCCGTCCCGACCGACAGCACCGCGAGCAGCACCACCGCGATCGTGACCTGTGTCTGCCGGGCACGCAGCGGCCCCATCGGCGCGGCGAGCTCCAGCGTGGCATCATCGACGAGCTCGGCCCGCGCCACGATCTGCTCGCCGTCGGTCTCCGCCCCGTAGTACAGGTCCTGCCTGTCGGGTAGCCGCACGGTGAGGGTCTCGTCCTCCCGTACCGCCAGCCGTACCCGGCCGAGGTCGATCTCCTCGCCCTCGGCCATCCGCTCGTCGATGTTGCCCGCGATCCGCTCGGCTCGGGTGTTGAGCTCGTCCCGGGTCATGTTGTGCACCAGCTCCCAGGCCGTGACCCCGAGCGGGATGCCGAGCGCCGCCGCCGTCACGGTCACCGCCAGCAGGATCGCGAGCAGTATGCGCCTGCGCACGTCAGCAAGCCTAACCGCATCCTGGAGTGGGCAACATGACCACCGGCGTCCCGGCGCGCATCACCGATCGCACGGTTCGCGGCCGCTCAGTCGGTCTCGAAACGGAACCCGAGGCCGCGCACGGTCGCGATGCGCCGCTCCAGATCCGGCTGGGTCGGTCCGCCGTCGCCGCGCCCGTCGATCTCGCCGCTGGCGACCGCCAGCTTGCGCCGCAACCAGGAGATATGCATGTCGAGCGTCTTGGTGGACTTGGTATCCAGGTCGTTCCACACCTCCGCGAGGATCTCTTCCCTGCTGACCACCTGCCCCGCACGGCGCAGCAGCACCCGCAGCAGCTCGAACTCCTTGTTGGCCAGCTGCATCTCCGTGCCGTCCACGGTGACCACCCTCGCGGCGAGGTCCATGCGCACCCCACCGGACTCGAGCACCTCTGGGCTCCTTCGCCGCAGCAGCGCACGGATCCTGGCCAGCAGCTCGGCGAGCCGGAACGGCTTGGCCACGTAATCATCGGCACCCGCATCGAGGCCCACGACGAAATCGACCTCGTCGGTGCGGGCGGTCAGCATCAGCACGGGGAGGTCGCTGCCGTGGGCACGCAACCTGCGGCACACCTCGAGACCATCCATCTTCGGCAGCCCCAGATCGAGCACGAGCAGGCTCACCGGGCCGCTCGCGGCCGCGTCGAGGATACCCGGGCCGTCCTCGACGACCTCGACCTCGTATCCCTCCCGCTGCAGTGCGCGCGACAGCGGCTCGGCGATCGCCGGATCATCCTCGCCAAGCAGGACCTTACTCACCTGAATCACCTTACGCGGTACCCGCGTGAAACCATCGTGACCGTGGCCGACTCCCGTACCGATACCGAACTCATCACGTCACTGGCCGATGCAGCCGACGCCGTCACATTGGCCCGGTACCAGGCTAACGACCTGGTCATCGACCGCAAGCCGGATCGCACGCCGGTCACCGACGCCGACTTCGCGGTGGAAGACACCATCCGGTCGCTACTCGCCGAGCACCGTCCGGACGACGTCGTCGCCGGGGAGGAGCACGGCGGCGAGCTCGACGGGGCGCCGGGCAAACGAGTGTGGGTCGTCGACCCGATCGACGGGACCAAGGCCTTCCTGCGCGGGCTTCCCGTGTGGGCGACGCTGATCGCCGCCGTCGACGCGGGCACCGTAGTCGCAGGCATGGTCAGTGCCCCGGCGCTGGGGCGGCGCTGGTGGGCGACGGATGGTGGCGGAGCTTACACCGACGACGGTCGCGGTCCGCGCCAGATCGCGGTGTCGGGGGTGGCCTCGCTGGCCGATGCCTTTCTGTCCACCACGAACCTCAGCACCTGGGGCGAGCACCACTCGCTTCCCGCCTACCTCGCGCTCGTCGAGGCATGCTGGGAGAACCGCGCCTACGGCGACTTCTGGCAGCACTGCCTTGTCGCGGAAGGGGCCATCGATGTGGCGGCCGAACCGATCGTCAGCCCGTGGGACATCGCGCCGTTTCCGGTGCTGCTGGCCGAGGCCGGTGGCAGGATGACCGACCTGACGGGCGCGACACGTCTCGACGGCGGCAACGCGCTGTCGACGAACGGGACCCTGCACGGATCCGCGCTGGACGTGCTCGCCAGCGCGGGCTGATCCCTTCAGCGGGGGCCGATCGCCCCGCGCACCACCTGCGCCCAGGCCAGCCTGCCGAACAGGTAATGGCAGGCGACCTGCTCGCTGGTGAAACGCGCCCAGTCGTACCGGTTGCCCTGCTCCCGCCAGAAAACCTCCCACGCCACCGGCGGGTCGGCCTCGGCATGGCCCTGTTGGCCGCGGTGGTGCTCGGTGCGCAGCAGGCACCAGCGGTTGTCAGCCTCAGCGCCGATCGAGACCACCTCGCCAGGCACCCCGATCTCCGCGAGCCACCTGCCGATCGATTCGCAGTTCATTCGCCCTCCGGAGTGTCCTCGCCTGCAGCGGTGTCGCTCCCGGTCGCCGTGATGTCCGCAAGGAACCCGAGGGCCACCAGCTCGCCTGCCGGGTAGACGGTCCGGTACCGGACGCCACCGCCCTCCTGGCCGAACCATGCCGCCGACACCGCGCGCCATACCGGGAGCTCCCGCAGTACCCGGAAGCGGAAGTACCCGGCATGCCGGTGCGCGGGCGGCAGCGATCGCCTGCCGAACGCGGTACCGCCCGCACTGAACACGCGGCCGTGTTCGGTGCCCAACCGGTCGATGACGGTCCCGGCTTCGAGCACCACGGCGACGCCGACGTCGGTACCGCCCTCCGGATACCGCTCGCACGGCGGCCACGCGTACTCCGGGGCGAGGTCATCCGATCTCACCAAGTACCGCCTGTCCCATTCCCGCTCGTGCATGCCGCCGAGCGGGTCGTATCCCGCCAGCAGCTCGGTCACCATCGGGTGGTGCGCGGGCATCCCCCTGTGCCCCAGGACCTCACCGTCCACCGCGGTGGGGACCCCGTGGAGCCGGTCGGACTCGGGGTGGTCGTGCGGCGGGAACCGCAGCCCTGCGGCGAGGTCCTCCTCGGGAGGGGGTGGCGGTAGCTGCCTGGCCGGTTTGTCGCTGGGCACCGGGAGGTGACCGATGGGGAACATGTGCACAAGGAACAGCGCGAGATCCCCGCCAGGATCCTGGCGGCCCGCGGCACCGTGCCCGGCGGCCTGCTGCGCCGCGGGCTGGGCCGTGCCCGGTTGCCCCATCACCTGATGACCCGCCCCGTGCTGACCCGCTACCTGCGGGTTTGCGGGGGCGGCGCCTGCGTGCGGGTGCTGCGGCACGGCCTGCTGCCATCGCGGCCCCGGCCCGTAGCCACCACGGTGCGGGCCCGCACCCGGACCACCCGCAGGGCCTGCCCCCGCCGGTCCACCGCCTGCCTGGCCCGCTGCCTGGCCCGCTGCCTGGCCCGCGGCGGGAGCACCGGGGCCGGCACCGGGTGGTGCGCCGGGACCGTGCGCCTGCCCCGGCGCGCCCGGTCCCGCTGCCGCAGGCGACGCTGCAGGAGGTGGCGCCCCAGCCTCGGCGAATCCGGCCAGCGAGGTACGGCCCGCGGGCGGTTGCGCATCCGCAAGCGGGTGACCGCCAGCGGGGCCTGCCTGGCCGGGATCGGGTTGGGTCACGGGCGCGGCACGCGGCGCCTCACTCGCGACCGGTCGCGCCACCCCAGCCGGTGGGGTCTCGCCGTCGAACCGCGCTCGCACGCCGTGCGCGGGTGCGTCCCCCGCGACCCCGACCCCACTCGGCGGGGTCGGGGGATCGGCAGCGCCCGCGCCCGCGGGTCCGGGTGGTTCCGGCGAGCCCGGGGGCGGCTCCGGGGACGTCGCATCCACCTCCCCCGCCGCCTCCTCGGCGGCACCGGCGACGTGGTCGGGCAGGTCGGCGGGTGGATCCCCGGCCGCGGTGGCGGCCAGGTCGGCGAACGGGCCGCCCGCAGGGCCGCCACCCGCACCGGCATCGGCGACGGACTCAGCCAGCCCGCCGGTGACCGACGCGAGCTCCGCGGCCGCGCCGTTGAGCACGGCATCCACCCCGGCGAGTGCGGTTGGGTGTCCGGCGGAGGCCGCGGCCTCCGCCGCATCGACGTTTCTCGCCGCGTGCGTGAGTTGCTCGATCATCGTCACCTTGGCCGAGGCGATCCGCTCGGCCGCGTACTCGAGCCGGTCGGCAGCACGGTCGGCCTCGCGCGGTGTCGCGACCAGCGAACCCTCGTCGGGGTCGAGATGCCGGAGCCACATCGCCCGCGCCGCATCCGCCGCCTCCCCCTCCATGGCTTCGAGAGCGCGATCCATCGTGGCATCGGCCTCGGTGGCCAGCCTCGACAGCTGCCGCGCGGCCTCGCGCCACGCGGCCGCCTGCTCCAGCATCGCGTCCTCATCGGCTTCCGGCCAGGTCACGCCGGTGCGCTCGGCGATGTCCGCGAGTTCAGGGGGAAGGTCGATGCCCATCGCCACCGCCCTCAGCGCTCGGGGTCGCGTGCGATGCCGACGATCCGGTCCGCAGCTTCCCCCTCTGCTTCGCGATAACGCGCGGCCACCTCGGCCAGTCGGTCACCCGCATCCCGCAGGTGCGCGGGTAACGCCGCGACGCGATCGCGAACTCGATCGGCGTCGGGCGCGTGCCGCGCCGCGAACGCGGCGCCGGTCGCATCCGAACCCCAGGCGTTACCGGTCCTGCACAACACCTCATCTAGCGCCGCCGCGATGGCTCTCGCGCGTTCGGCGTGCTCGGTGAACTCGCCCGCCCGGGCGGCGATGCGGTCGGCATCGGCGAAGAACCCGCTCGTCATCGGGAGTCCGCCCTCCCTCCGGGCACCCAGCTCCGCAGCGCGAAGTCCTCCTCCTCGACATCGTCGGCGTCCCGGTCCCGGGACACGGCCTGCGACGTACCGGAGCTGCCGGTTCCGGAGCCACCGTGCCCACCTCGGGGGTCGTACCGGGAGGCCCCGGCGCCGGTCTCACGCACCCACCCGGCGTCCTGGCGCGGAACCTGCCGCCCGGAGCGGCCAGGCGCGATCGCGCCCGCGCCGTCGTGGCCCGACAGCTCGGTTGTTCCCAGCAGCAGCGCATGCGGATCGGTTCCGGTAGGCAGCACCCCGGCCAGCACGTCCGCCGCCCGCGACCGCGCACGCGCCGCCGCCTCGGTGGTGGCCCGCACGATCTGCGAGGAGAGCTCGGTAGCCGTGAGCCTCGCGTACGCCTCCGGCGCGATACGCAGCTCCTCGAGCGTGCCCAGCGGGCCGACCGTGGCCGTCACCAGCCCGCCAGCGACACTCGTTGCCTCGCGGATGGTCGCGAGCTCCCGGTGCGTGGCCGCGAGCTGCTCCCTACTCCTGTGGTACTCGGTGAGGAGCTCGTCAACCCTGGCGCGGTGATCGACCACGGCACACCCCGTTCCCCTCTTCTCGCCCGATACGGCGTCGCGCAGGTCCGATTGGTGAGACGCTATCCCATGAGACTCGGTTCCCACACCGTCAGGAGTGCGGCCCGTTCCGGGGTGCCCGCCATCAACCGCCGAGCGCACGTACCACCCGGGACGGCGAGGGCCTGCCGAGCTGCTGCGCCATCCACCGGCTCGCCCCGACCAGCGCGTCCAGATCGACCCCGTGTGACACACCCAGCCCGTCGAGCATCCACACCAGGTCCTCCGTGGCGAGGTTGCCGGTGGCCGATTCGGCGTACGGGCAGCCGCCGAGGCCGCCCGCGGAAGCGTCAACCGTGGCCACACCCCGCCGCAACGCGGCGAACGTGTTGGCGAGCGCCTGGCCGTAGGTGTCGTGGAAGTGCACGGCCAGCGCACCGACGTCGACACCCGCGGAGCACACCGCGTCCAGCACCCGCTGCACATGGCCCGGGGTAGCCACCCCGATCGTGTCGCCGAGGGAAATCTCGGTGCATCCCATCTCGTACAGCCGGGCAGCCGCGGTAGCGACCTGCCCGGGATCGACCCGCCCCTCCCATGGGTCACCGAAGCACATCGACAGGTAGCCCCGCACGTCCAGCCCTTCGGCGCGGGCGCGCTCAACGACAGGGGCGAACATACCGAACTGCTCGTCGAACCCCGAGTTGAGGTTGCGGCGCGCGAACTCTACGGTTGCCGACGCGAACACCGCGATGTGCGCGACATCGGCGGTCAACCCCCGATCCAGCCCGCGCTCGTTCGGGACGAGCACCGGGTAACGCACGCCTGGCCGCCGCCGCAGCCCGGCGAGCACCTGTTCCGCATCGGCCAGCTGCGGTACCCACTTCGGATGTACGAAACTGGTCGCTTCGAGCGTCCGCAGCCCCGCATCAGCCAGCCGGTCCAGGAACTCGATCTTCACCTCAGTCGGCACGACGGACTGTTCGTTCTGCAGGCCGTCACGCGCGCCGACCTCCCAGATCGTCACGTTGTCGACCAGCCCTTCCGCTGCGTGGCGGGCGGGCAACCCCTTGTCACGCGTAGTCACGGTCGGCTAGCTCCACTTGCTCCGCTTGCGCCGGGAGGGCGTGTCCCCCTCCGGCACGATGTCCGCCTCGTCGGGTTCCTGCTGCTGGCCGCGCTCACCTGCCTGCCAGTTGATCGCAGAGTACACCTCAACGACCGAGGGGACGTCGTCGAACTCCAGCGCCTGCTCCGAGGCCGACTCGATGATCAGTGAACCGGTGCCGAGCAGCCTGTCGAACAGCGTGCGCTCGAACCGCACGCTGTTAATCCGGCTCATCGGGATATCGAGGCCGGTCCGTTTGATGACTCCCTCGCGCGAGATCACCCGCTGCTCGGTCACCAGGAAGTGCGTGGTGCGCCACCGCACGAACGGGGCGATGACCAGCCAACAGAGCAGCAGCAGTCCGAGCCCGGCGATCGACGCCAGCGCCACCGTGTCCCAGGGCTCCTCCAGGTCCCTGGCCGGAAACACCAGCCAGATCCCTCCACCGATGACGACGACGCCGACGAGCACCGGCATGACGAGCATCTTGAGGTGCGGGTGCTTGTGCACCAGAACCTGCTCGCCGGTGCCGAGGACGCCCTTCGGGTACCCCACGCTCCTCACGCTCCTATCCGATCGTGTCACCCGGTGATCGTTCACCAGAACCTACCGCCGGGCCACGTGTTCCCGACACGGGCCGAGGCTGACGCCCGACCGTCGCCTCAGGCGCTGCGAACGTGCACGACGTCGCCCGCCACGATGGTGTGCCGCGTGCCGTCGCTGGAGTCCACGAGCAACTGCCCGATGGGATCGACGTCGCCAGCGCGGCCGGAGAGTACTTCCCCTCCCGGCAGCGCCACCTCGACCGGCTCCCCCAACGTCCGGCACCGCATGCGGTACTCGGAGTGCATCCCGGCGTCGTCCAGGTCCCCTGAGGACACGCGCCACCGCCGTTCCCGCTCCGCTAGCGAACGCAGCAGCTTCAGCGCCACCTCGGTGCGGTCGGTCGTCGCGCCGTGCTCGGCCAACGAGGTCGCAGGCAGCGAACCGGGGCCGGGTTCGACGCCGGGCACGGGGTGCACGTTCACCCCGATGCCGAGCACGATGGCGGGGTGGACGGCGTCGGGTTCGGGCACCATCTCAGAGAGGATGCCCGCGCACTTGCCGTAGCCCTGCTCCCCTAGCCGACCGGCGAGCACGTCGTTCGGCCACTTCAGGTACGCATCAACACCGAGCTCGCGGGCCGCGTCCAACACGGCAAGGCCCGCCACCAACGCCACCGACCCGGTATTGCGCACCGGAACGCCGGTGGGGCGCAGCAGCACGCTGAGATACACCCCGGTGCCGGCGGGCGAGGACCACTGCCGGGAGTGGCGCCCGACCCCCGCCGTCTGCTCGCCCGCGATCCGTACTGTGAGGTCGGAGCCGCCGCTCGCCGCGGCGTCCCGCAGGTCCGCGTTGGTCGAACCGGTACGTTCGACCACCTCGACAGCAGCGTAGGGGCCGTTCGGTCGGGCCAGTTCCGAGCGCAACCGCTGGGCATCCAGCGCCGTGTCGGGTGCTGTCATGGCCCCAGCCTAGAACGAGTTCCGTGATATTGCTGACCTCTCACCCGCACGGGGAGCGGTTCACGGTTAGGCTCGCTGGCTATGAGCAGCGCAACGGAGCCGATCGGGCCGGCGCCGGAGGACGGTGAGACGCCCGACATCCACACCACGGCAGGTAAGCTCGCCGACCTGTATCGGCGGTATCACGAGGCGGTGCACGCCGGTTCGGATCGCGCGGTGGAGCGGCAGCACGCCAAGGGCAAGAAGACGGCCCGCGAGCGCATCGACATGCTACTGGACCCTGGCTCGTTCGTGGAGCTCGACGAGCTCGCCCGCCACCGGTCCACCAATTTCGGCCAGGAGAAGACCCGCCCCTACGGCGACGGGGTGGTCACCGGATACGGCACGATCGACGGACGCCCGGTGTGCGTGTTCAGCCAGGACGTCACCGTCTTCGGCGGTTCGCTCGGCGAGGTGTACGGCGAGAAGATCGTGAAGGTCATGGACCTGGCGATCAAGACGGGCAGGCCGATCATCGGGATCAACGAGGGCGGTGGCGCTCGTATCCAGGAAGGCGTGGTCTCCCTCGGCCTCTACGGCGAGATCTTCATGCGCAACACCAAGGCATCCGGGGTGGTGCCGCAGATCTCGCTGATCATGGGCGCGAACGCTGGCGGGCACGTGTACTCGCCCGCGCTGACCGACTTCGTCGTGATGGTCGACCAGACCTCGCAGATGTTCATCACCGGTCCCGACGTGATCAAGACCGTCACCGGTGAGGAGGTCACCTTCGAGGACTTGGGTGGCGGCCGGACCCACAACACCAAATCCGGCAACGCCCACTACCTCGCCCCCGACGAGGACGACGCGATCTCCTACGTCAAGGAGCTGCTGTCGTACCTGCCGTCGAACAACCTCTCCGAACCGCCGGTGTTCGATGGGCAGGAGCCGGGCGGGCAGGCTGTCGCCGACGAGGTCACCGACGAGGACCTCGAACTCGACACGCTGATCCCCGACTCGCCGAACCAGCCGTACGACATCCACGAGGTGATCCGCCGCGTCGTCGACGACGGCGAGTTCCTCGAGGTGCACGAACTGTTCGCGCCGAACATCGTGGTCGGTTTCGGCAGGGTGAACGGCCAGAGCGTTGGCATCGTGGCGAACCAGCCGACCCAACTGGCCGGGTGCCTGGACATCAACGCGTCCGAGAAGGCCGCTCGCTTCGTGCGTACCTGCGATGCGTTCAACGTCCCCGTACTGACCTTCGTGGACGTGCCCGGATTCCTGCCGGGCACCGACCAGGAGTGGGACGGCATCATCCGGCGCGGCGCCAAGCTCATCTACGCCTACTGCGAGGCCACCGTCCCGAAGATCACGGTCATCACCCGCAAGGCCTACGGCGGGGCGTACGACGTGATGGGCTCGAAGCACCTCGGTGGCGACATGAACCTGGCGTGGCCGACGGCGCAGATCGCGGTGATGGGCGCCCAGGGTGCGGCCAACATCGTGTACCGCAAGACGCTGGCGCAGGCCGAGGAAGAAGGGCGCGACGTCGAGGCGCTGCGTGCCGAGCTGATCCAGGAGTACGAGGACACGCTGTGCAACCCGTACGTCGCGGCGGAACGCGGCTACGTCGACTCGGTGATCCCGCCGTCCCACACGCGCGGTTACGTGGCGCGCTCGCTACAGATCCTGGGCGAGAAGCGCGAGACGCTGCCGCCGAAGAAGCACGGCAACATCCCGCTCTAGGGAGCCTACCGGCCGCGCAGGCGTGATGGAGGTTGGAGATGAGTGAGGAGCGTACCGAGGAGCAGCAACCACTGCTGCGGGTCGTGCGCGGCACCCCCGATGACGTCGAGCTGGCCGCATTGACGGCGGCGGTCAGCTGCCTGGCCGCAGGGGAGGGCGAGCGTGCGCCGGATAGTGCCCGCCGAACCCGGTCGCTGTGGTCCGATCCACGGGCAAGGCTGCGCAGCCCGCTGCACCCCGGCCCCGGCGCCTGGCGCGCCTCCGCGCTGCCGCAGTAGCGGAGGGGTGGGGGCTGAACGTGACGTTCAGCGCCGTAGACGGCACGAACGCCACGTTCAGCTCGCCTACGCCGGACCGTAGACTCGTACCGTGTGTTTCGTTCTGGCTTCCGCATCCCCAGCGCGGTTCAAGGTGCTGCGCGGTGCGGGTATCGATCCCCTGGTGCGCGTCTCCGGGGTGGACGAGGACGCCGTGGCCGCGCGGCTGGCGTCGCCATCGCCTGAGCAGCTGGTCACGGCGCTGGCCAGCGCCAAAGCCGAGGCCGTGGCCACCGAGATCGCCGACGAGGCACCCAACGCGGTGGTCGTCGGCTGCGATTCGATGCTCGACTTCGACGGTGAGGTGGTCGGCAAACCGGGAGACCCGGAGATCGCCCGTCAGCGCTGGTCACGTATGGCTGGGCGGACCGGTACGCTGCTGACCGGTCACGCCGTGGTGCGGCTCGACGGCGGGGTACGCACCAAGGAGGCGGTGGCCTCGCAGGCCACTACCGTGCGTTTCGCGGCGGTGACCGACGCCGAGATCGACGCCTACGTCGCTACCGGTGAGCCGCTCGCGGTGGCCGGTGGCTTCACCCTCGACGGGCTGGGTGGCTGGTTCGTCGACGGCGTCGACGGCGATCCCTCCAGCGTCATCGGCATCAGCCTGCCCCTGACCCGGTCGCTGTTGGCCGAGGTCGGCGTGAGCGTGGCCGACTTCTGGGAGCCGGGGAACCCGGAGTAGGTCACACGCGTCCCAGGGGCAGCCAACCGGTACGGTTGCCGGTTCGGAGCGGCCTGTGCTGCACTACGCGCGGGCTGTGCAGAACGCCGACGTTGTTTCAGGGGGTCACCGTGACCGGGACGCCGGAATCGCAACAGGGCAGCACACCCATACCCCCGGAGTTTCCACCCGTGGTGTACCTGCCGCTCGCGGAACACACCGACACCCCGGAGGAAGCGGTCGTCGAACTGCGGCGCACCAGGGACGGGCGGATGGCGCTGATGGCCTACTCCGCGATGGATCGCCTCAAATACTGCTGCGGTGAGCAGCAACCGTGGATGGTGCTGCCGACCGCCTATCTCGATCAGATCCAACAGGTGCAACCGTTCGACCTCGTGTTGCTGGATGTGATCATCCCCGAGGAGCACCGGCACGGGAGTGCGACGTCATGAGCGGGCACCGGGTCGACGACGGGGTACTGGAGGCCATTGCTACGACGCTCGGCGGGGCCGGAACGGATCTGGATGAGCTGGGAGGCTCGGTGCCCGACCCGCCGGATGCCGGGGAAGCCGGTCCCGCGATCGCGGGCATCGTCTCCCAGCTGGTCGACAACGCGGGCCAGCTCGCCCTGGGGCTGTCCGTAATGAGCGAAGCGATCGCCGAAGCCGGTGTGGACTACGCCGACTACGAGGCCGAGACAGCGGGGGAACTGGACGGCATGGACCTCGAGGTGGAGTGAACGCATGAGCATCGACACCAAGATCGACGGTGACCCGGAAAGCATCTGGTCCACCGCCGACTGGGTGCGCGACCGCCTCGCCGTCGGCATCGAAGACAGCGCCTCTGGAGCGCTGCGGGCCCGCAACCACGCCGACTCCGGCTGGGACGGCCCAGCCTCCGACAACTTCCGCGACCAGATGACCACCGGCGCGAACAAGGCCGACGACTTCGCCGACGCCGCCCGCACTATGGCCAGGGCC
Source organism: Haloechinothrix sp. LS1_15 (assembly GCF_033042135.1). Classification (NCBI taxonomy): domain Bacteria; kingdom Bacillati; phylum Actinomycetota; class Actinomycetes; order Pseudonocardiales; family Pseudonocardiaceae; genus Haloechinothrix; species Haloechinothrix sp. LS1_15. The sequence continues at coordinate 20,202 of NZ_WBXM01000006.1, forward strand.
TTCGACGACACCGCCGAAGCGCTCAAGCGGGCTCAGGACGACATGGCAGCCATCCGCGAGCAGGCCGCAGCAGCCGGACTCTCCGTCGATGGTTACACCATCCACCCACCGGGACCGGCGCCACCCGACCCGGGATCACCCCCACAGGGCCGCGAGGCGACGGCCGAGGCACACCAGGCCCACCAGCGAGCGGTCGCCGCGCGAGGCGACCACGCCGCGCAAGTCGAGGCCTACGAGAAGGCACAGGCCGACGCCGAGGACGTCCGGCGCACGTGGCAACAGGCCGTGGAGGACATCAACGACACCTCCAACGACGTAGGCGCCAAGGCCTGGTTCACGGTAGGGGACATCGCGGTCGGCGGTACAGCGGCAGCTGCCGCAGCCGCCCAACGTGTCGGGCTGCTGCGGGCCGCGCGTTTCTATCAACAAGATGCCGTGGACGCTGCGCGACACGTACAAGCCTACGGCGATCACGTCACCGATCGGCGAGGCTTCTACCAGCAGATCGATCGCCGTGACGCAAGCACCCGAGCCGCGGCCAACGCACGAGCTAGCGCCAGTAGCGTCATGAATCGCTGGTCAAGCTACGCCATGCGGGGCAGTGGCGTATTGGCAGCTGGTGGGGTCGCTTATGACATCTCGCAAGGAAAGAACCCCGCGCAAGCTGCCACTTCCGGTGGCGCTGGCTTCGCCGCCTCCGTCGGTACGGGCGCGCTCATCGGAACGAAAGTCGGTGGCCCAGTGGGTCTTGTTGCCGGGACCGTCGCCGGAGCTGCCGTCGGCGCCGTTACATCCGGAGCGGTCGATTACGTCTGGGAGAACGCTGGTCCCATCCGAGATGCTGTCGTCGACGGTGCACAGGAGGTTGGGGAAGCCATCGGCGACGTCGGCAGTGCCCTGAAGGGAGGGGTAAAAGATGCCTGGAACGCGATCTTCTGACGACGTTGCTTGGCCAGCCGTGTGGCGTGAATCCCCGGCCCGCAAGCACTACTATGCCTCGGCGTTGCTCGTACTTCTCGTGCTACTTATTCCGCTCGTGGCAAGCCTCGGACTCCTGGGAAGGGGCGCTGTTCTCGAAGCCCGCTACACTTTCACTATCTGCATAATCGGACTTTTCGTACTCTGGACGGACTATGAGCAAAATTTCCGCCTTCGGCGTTCCGGGGCAAGGAGGATTACGAACGTTACGGCCGCCGACGGTGGCGGACTGAGAATCCCGTACTCACTGCGACTCTACAGCGCACTCGCGCTACTCATGTTCAGCTTTTTTGTCGCCGCCGTCATGGCCTTCGTCGACATTATGTTCCGCCGCGACGAGCTTCTGGCCGCAGATAGCCGGCGATTGCGTGATCTCATGGAACTGATTTACAGCCACGAAGCAATAACCTATGGAACACTGGCACTCACAGGATGTGTTGCGGCGATTTTCCTGTCTTTTCCCTTGCTCCTCGTCACCGGACGGTACGGACGCGGCTACGTGCTTGTCACCCAGCACGGAGTATTTCAACGCGGCTGGACGTTTTGGTCGTACCTGCCGTGGTCGGCGGTGGAATCCATATCCGCCATTCAAACCGATGGCCCGGACATTGTCATCTTCGCCAACGACGACGCACCGTGGGAGCGCGAACAGCTGACCAAGCTCTGGCGCCAGGACCGACTCCCGGAACTGACCTTGGAGGACGGCTACAGCCTCAAACCGACCATGGTGATCCAAGGCAAGTTCCTCGAAGCTGACCCCGCACTCGTGCTGGCCATGCTCGGCTACTACGCCAATGATCCCAAAGCCCGAGCCGAGCTGGGCAGTCAACGAGCGCTCGACCGAGCACGTAGTGCGGATTACGTTGCCCCACGGTCGGACCGGCACGGGTGAAAGATGCCTGGAATGCCGTATTCTGACATCCTCGGTTGGCCCGATGCGTGGCGACACTCACGAAGCCGAGCGGACGCGGGGGCCGAGTTGTTCCGGATACTTTGCTACCTGGGTATAGCGGCAATGACGGCGTGGTTGGCCATGCATTTGTGGCAACGTGGCGACACGGTCGAAGCCGTTTTCATCGCCTTGGCCGGAGCTCCTCTGCTTGCGATGGTAGGTATCGCCTTCGACTTGACATTCCGTGTCCGACATCGGCGTACGGGGAAGTTGACCCTCGCGGGAACAGATTCGGGAACAGATGGTATCAGGTTCCCGTACGTGCGCCGATCGTACTACGGAAAAATCGCCTTGTGCTTGTACTACATGGCACTTCTGTGCGCCGTGAGTGTTACCGCGATATGGGCAGACATTCCTGCCGTTGCGCCGATCATTTTCGGCATATTCGCCGCCGTTTTCGGAATATATGTTGCACTAAAGTTGAGAGGTGCGCTACCCGAAGGATATGTAATAATATCCCCGCAAGGAGTTGTTCATCATGACTCGTCGTTTCGCACGTTCCTCCCCTGGATCGAGCATTCCGGCGAATGGTCCGGGATATCGTACATCCACCCAAGCCCGGGCGGGTCTGCAACGATCACGGTAGGGGCAGACGAGTTCGGAGGGTTCGAGCGTAAGCGCGCGACCAGGTTCTGGCGACTCAAGCAATACCCTCTGTTTGAGAATGAGGAACGTATCATCATGCCAGCAATCCACATCCGGGGAGTCAAGCTCGATACCAACCCCGCGCTGGTGCTCGCAGTGCTTCTCTTCTACGCGCGAAACCCCGCGCTTCGGGAGGAGTTGGCCACGGATTCGGCGCTCCAGCGGGTGCGTTCGGCGAATCTGGTTCACTCGGGAAGCAACTGGGAATGGCGCGGTGGTGTCCCTGGCATGTCCTACCGAGAGTTTGTCGAGTACCGTCGCCGCCAGGACAGCAGCACGTGAGGCGCACACAGGAACGACGTGTAAGCCATCGGACGTGCATGCGTGATCAACATCCGCCAGCGCAGCACGTCTCGTGCGAGTTCAGCATCGCTCCGGCACACACCAAGTGCATTACGTCACCCCCGACGTGAGGTGACTCTCGTCCACCTGGCCCGGTTCGAACCGTAAACTCCCCCTAAGACCCCGTACACGCGCGCACGTACGGTGTGAGCGGCTTGGACAAGGAGGTACAGCGTGCCCGAGACAGGCCCCGAGGCGGGTGGAGTGCCCGACCGGCAGCCGGTGACGAAGGTGCTCGTCGCCAACCGTGGTGAGATCGCTGTCCGGGTCATCCGGGCGGCCAAGGATGCCGGGCTCGGGAGCGTGGCGGTCTACGCGGCCCCGGACCGGGATGCGCCGTTCGTGCGCATGGCCGACGAGGCGTTCGCGCTGGGCGGCTCCTCGCCGGGCGACAGCTACCTCGTGTTCGACAAGATCCTCGACGCCGCCAAGCGTTCAGGTGCCGATGCCGTCCATCCCGGGTACGGCTTCCTCTCGGAGAACGCCGACTTCGCCCAGGCCGTGCTCGACGCCGGCCTGACCTGGATCGGACCGTCACCGCAGGCCATCAGGGACCTCGGTGACAAGGTCACCGCCCGGCACATCGCCGACCGGGCCAACGCTCCGCTGGTTCCCGGCACCAAGGACCCCGCGGCCTCCGCGGACGAGGTGGTCGCCTTCGCCGAGCAGCACGGCCTGCCGGTCGCGATCAAGGCCGCGTTCGGAGGTGGCGGCCGTGGCCTCAAGGTGGCGCGCACCATCGAGGAGATCCCCGAGATGTTCGACTCGGCCACCAGGGAGGCGGTCGCCGCGTTCGGCAGGGGTGAGTGCTTCGTGGAGCGCTACCTCGATAAGCCGCGCCACGTCGAGGCGCAGGTGCTGGCGGACAAGTACGGCAACGTGATCGTGGCGGGTACCAGGGACTGCTCGTTGCAGCGGCGTCACCAGAAGCTGGTCGAGGAGGCCCCGGCGCCGTTTTTGACCGACGAGCAGCGCGCCAGCATCCACGAATCGGCCAAGGCGCTGTGCAAGGAGGCCGGTTACTGGGGTGCGGGTACCGTCGAGTACCTGGTCGGCGAGGACGGCACCATCTCGTTCCTGGAGGTCAACACGCGCCTGCAGGTCGAGCACCCGGTGACCGAGGAGACCACCGGGATCGACCTGGTGCGCGAGCAGTTCCGGATCGCTGCCGGTGAGCGGCTGCGGTTCACCGAGGATCCCACGCCGCGCGGCCACTCGATCGAGTTCCGCATCAACGGTGAGGACGCGGGCCGGAACTTCCTGCCCGCGCCAGGCACGGTTACCCGCTTCGTGCCGCCGGACGGGCCGGGAGTCCGGGTCGATGCGGGCGTCGAGTCCGGCACGGTGATCGGCGGGCAGTTCGACTCGCTGCTGGCCAAGCTGATCGTCACCGGCTCCGACCGGACGAACGCGCTGGAGCGCAGCAGGCGCGCCCTCGACGAGATCGTCGCCGAAGGCATGCCCACCGTGATCCCGTTCCACCGCGTGGTCGTCCGTGATCCCGCCTTCATCGGTGAGGATGGCTTCGCGGTGCACACCCGCTGGATCGAGACGGAGTTCGACAACACGATCGAGCCGTATTCCGGTGGCGCCCCAGCAGAGGACGACGAGGACCAGTCCCGCCGCACCGTCATCGTCGAGGTCGGCGGCCGCAGGCTCGAGGTCTCGCTGCCCGGCGATCTCGCCGCGAGCGGTTCCAACGGGGCCGCTCCCGCCAAGTCCAAGCCGCGCAAGCGGAACCGCGAGAAGGCCACGACCGTGTCCGGCGATGCCGTCACGGCCCCCATGCAGGGCACCATCGTCAAGCTCCCGGTCGAGGAGGGCCAGCAGGTCGAGGTAGGCGAGCTGCTCGTCGTGCTCGAGGCGATGAAGATGGAGAACCCGGTGAACGCGCCCAAGTCGGGCACCGTGACCGGCCTGTCCCTGGAGATCGGCGCCGGGGTCAATCAGGGCACGGTGCTGTGCGAGATCAAGGACTGAACGAGACCGCCACCACCCGTACGATCACGGTGTGAACGCCGATCGGCCGGAATTCCGGATCAGCGACGCTGACCGGCAGGAAGCGCTGGATGCGCTCAACGAGCACGTCCGCACCGGGCGTTTGGGCCTCGAGGAATTCGGGGAGCGTTCCGCCCAGGTGACCACGGCCAAGACGCTCGGCGAGCTGGCGGAGTTGTTCGTGGACCTACCGCGGCCCCGCCCCAGCGTGCTCGATCGCCCCGCACAGCAGCCTGCCCCGGCACGGCAGGCGGAGGTCGCCGACTCGCCGGGCCCGGTCGCGAGCTGGCTGGTCTCGGCCGCGGTGCCGCTGTCGGCTGTGGTGGCGATCGTGCTGTACTTCACCGTGGCGCGGGGCATCTTCCTCGTCTTCCTCATCCCGATCGCCGTCGCATTGCTGGTCAGCGCCGCAACGGGACGCGGCTGGCCAGGCGTTCGCTGACCTGCCCGCCCGCTCCCGCCTGGCGACAGGCGGGTAGCGTCGGTTCCCGTGGAGCCCGTGGAGATCAACGCAGGTACCTACTACCTGCGCCAGCTACGCGCCGACGACCGGATGGACGACCGGCCCGCACTGATCGAGGCGTTCGCCGACGCCGCGACACAGCGCTACCGCAGCGCCCGTGTCCCGGACAGCGACGCCGCCACCGCGTATGTCCGCGATCGCGAGGCGGCGTGGGAGTCCGACACCCGCTACACCTGGGTTGTCGCCGAGCAGACCACGGGCGCCCTCCTCGCCGAGGTCGAGCTCAACCGGCTCGATCCGGCCAACAGGGCCGCCGGGCTGGCGTTCTGGACCCACCCGGCGCACCGGGGTGGCGGCGTGCTCGTGCCCAGCATCGGTGCGGTCCTGCGGTTCGCCAGCGGCGCTCTCGGCATGCACCGCACCGAGCTCCGGCACGTCGCGAGCAACCACGCGGCACGGCGCGTCGCGGAGAAGTGCGGCTTCACGCTGGACGGCACCCTCCGTGAGGCCGCCGTCGTCGACGGCACCACGGAGGACCTGCTCATCTGGTCACGGCTGTCCACCGACAGCTGAAGAGCCACGACGCGCGCACGTCCCCTGGCGCCTATCACCCCTCCTTGCGAACGGTCAACGCATCGAGATGCGGCCGGACGTCGGGCGCGGTCAACCGCACCGCGTCCGCGGCCTCGTCGCTCGGCTGGATCTGCGAGTCCCGCTCGGCGGTCACCCGCGAGATGTAGGCGTCCACCTCATGGTTCACCGTGGCACGCGACCATCCCAGCACGCCCGCCATGAGCTCGGCGACCTGTCGGGAACAATCCACCCCGCGGTGCGGGTACTCGATCGCGATACGGGTGCGCCGCGCCAGCACGTCCTCCAGATGCAACGCCCCCTCGTGACTGACCGCGTAGACCACCTCGATACGCAGGTAGTCCGGCGCGTGTTCCAGTGGGCGCAGCCACTCCGGCTCGTGGTCGGCCAGTGCGAGCAGCTCGTGCACCTGCGATCCGTACCGGTCGAGCAGGTGCCGCACCCGGTAGGGATGCAGTCCGTACTGCGCCGCGAGCCGGTCGGCCTGGTTGACCAGCGCGTGATAACCGTCGGCCCCCAGCAGCGGGACCTTGTCGGTGATCGAGGGCTGCACCCGCGAGGGCAAGTCGACGGCCGCAGCGTTCACCGCATCGGCTGCCATCACACGGTAGGTGGTGTACTTGCCACCGGCGATGGCCACCAGCCCCGGTGCGACCCGGGCCACCGCGTGCTCCCGGGACAGCTTCGAGGTCTCCTCGCTCTCCCCTGCCAGCAACGGCCGCAGCCCAGCGTAGACCCCCTCGATGTCATCATGCGTCAACGGTGTCGCCAGCACCGTGTTGACATGCTCGAGGATGTAGTCGATGTCGCGCTTGGTCGCGGCCGGATGTGCCAGGTCCAGCTGCCAGTCGCTGTCGGTGGTGCCGAGGATCCAGTGATTGCGCCACGGGATGACGAACAGTACGGATCTCTCCGTGCGCAGGATGATGCCGGACTCGGCCACGATGCGGTCCCGGGGAACCACCACGTGCACACCCTTGCTCGCGCGCACCCGGAACCGCCCCCTGCTACCGGACAGCTGCTGCAGCTCGTCGGTCCACACCCCGGTGGAGTTGACGACAGCGCCCGCTGGAACCTCCACCTCACGGCCGTCCTCGGCATCACGCACCACCACACCGGAGACCCGATCCGCCTCATGCAGGAAATCCACCACCTGCGTCGAGGTGCGCACCACCGCCCCATACCGCGCCGCGGTGCGGGCGAGCATCATGGTGTAACGCGCGTCGTCGACCTGCGCGTCGTAGTAGCGGATACCACCGACGAGCGCGTCCCTGCGCAGCGCGGGCGCCATCCGCAACGCACCCGCCCGTGTCAGGTGCCGCTGTCCCGGTACCGAACGCGCTCCGCCCATGGTGTCGTACAGCAGCAGCCCCGCCGCCGTGTACGGGCGCTCCCAGAACCGACGCGTGAGCGGGTAGAGGAAGCTGACCGGCTTGACCAGGTGCGGTGCCAGCCGGTTGAGCAACAGTTCTCGCTCCGCCAGCGCCTCCCGCACCAATGAGAACTCGAGCTGTTCCAGGTACCGCAACCCGCCGTGGATGAGCTTGCTCGACCGGCTGGAAGTGCCGGACGACAGGTCCCGTGCCTCCACCAGCGCCACGCGCAGCCCTCGGGTCGCCGCGTCCAGCGCCGTGCCCGCGCCGGTGACGCCACCCCCGATCACCACGAGGTCGAAAGATTCCTTACCCAATCGCTGCCAGGCGTCCTCCCGGTCAACCACACCGAGGCGACCGATACCCGACCACCCGGCCGTACGCGCCTGTCGTGCCACCGCGCGCTCCTCTCGACCACGGCCCTGCCGCCACAGTATCCCGACACGGATAATTCTGCCGGATCAACCCGCGTGAGCCGGTCCACAGTCCACCGTCAAGCCTCACCCGGTGGGGTTGCCGCCGAGCGAGCTCGGACCTGGGAGGCCGGTCCTCGGTCAGTCCAGGTCGTCGTGGCGCATCAACTGCCGCCCCGCCTCGGTCAACGATCCCGACAGCGACGGGTACACCGCGAAGGTGAGCGCGAGGTCCCTGGCGGTGAGCTGGTTCTGCACCGCGAGCGCGATCGGCAGGATCTGCTCGCTCGCCTGCGGCGCGACCACCACCCCACCGATGACCACGCCTGTGGCAGGACGGCAGAACAGCTTCACGAACCCGCGCCGCAAGCCCTCCATCTTGGCGCGTGGGTTGGTCGCCAGCGGCAGCATGATCGTGCGGGCAGGCACCTCGCCCGAGTCGATAGCCTGCTGGCTGATCCCCACGGTGGCGAGCTCGGGATGGGTGAACACGTTCGCGGCCACTGTCTTGAGCTTGATCGGGGACACGCCCTCACCGAGGGCGTGCCACATCGCGATACGGCCCTGCATGCTCGCCACCGAGGCCAGCATGAGCAGGCCGGTGCAGTCCCCTGCGGCGTAGATGCCGGAGGCACTGGTGCGTGACACCCGATCGACGGGGATGAACCCGCGCGGATCGGTCTCCACCCCGACCGTCTCCAACCCGATATCCGAGGTACTGGGCACCGACCCGACGGTCATCAGCGCGTGGCTGCCCTCGATGGTGCGCCCGTCGGTGAGGTGCACGACGACACCGTCGGATGTGCGCTCGACCTTGTCCGCTCGCGCGTGCTTGGCGAGGGTGGCGCCGCGCTGGCTGAACACTTCCTCGATGACAGCGGCGGCATCGGCATCCTCGTGCGGCATGATCCGGTCCCGGCTGGAGACCACGGTGACCGAGACCCCCATCTCGAGGTAGGCCGAGGCGAACTCGGCCCCGGTGACACCCGAGCCGACCACGATCAGATGCTCCGGCATCTCCTCGAGGTCGTAGAGCTGCCGCCAGTCGAGGATGCGTTCGCCGTCGGGCACCGCCCCCGGCAGCACCCGGGGCGTCGCGCCGGTGGCGACGAGCACGAAATCGGCGGTGAGCACCTCCTTCTCGCCGCTGTCGCTGATCACCTCCACCTGGTGCACGGCAAGACCCGGCTCCGGATCGCACAGCCGCGCCGTGCCGGTGAGCACGCGAACACCTTCCCGCTGGACGCGTGCCTTGATGTCAGCGGACTGCGCCAGCGCGAGCCCTTTGACACGGCCGTGGACGACATGGTTGTCCACCTGGACCTTGTCCAGATCGAGAGACACGCCGAGCTCCCCCATGCCGTGTAGGCCCGCCCGTGCCCCCGACGTCGCGATGAGGGTTTTCGAGGGCACGCAGTCGAACAACACGCAGCCACCGCCGAGGGCGTTCTGGTCGATCACCGTCACGTCGGCCCCGTGCTGGGCGGCGACCAGCGCCGACTCGTAGCCTGCAGGTCCGCCGCCCATGATCACGATCCTGGTCACGTGGCCTCCATACTGCTCCGCTCACGAACTGCGCCACTGCCACGGTACGTGGCGCGCCTCCCGGCGTGCCGGGCACCCGCTGCGCTGCTACGGTGAAGTCATCCTGATCCAGATGACGGTGAGCAACGAGCTACTAGGCTGTCGATCGTGCCACTTTATGCCGCCTACGGTTCCAACATGGACCCTGCGCAGATGATGGAGCGCGCGCCGCTGTCGCCGATGGCTGGGACCGGCTGGCTGGAAGGCTGGAGGTTGACCTTCGGGGGCGAGGACGTCGGCTGGGAAGGCGCACTGGCCACCATCGTCGAGGATCCCGATTCGCGGGTGTTCGTGGTGCTCTACGACGTCAGCCCGTTCGACGAGGACCGGCTGGACCGCTGGGAAGGCGGTGAGCTGTTCCTGCACAACAAGATCCGGCTGCGGGTGCAGACCATGGACGGCGACCAGCTGGCGTGGTTCTACGTGCTCGACGCCTACGAGGGCGGGCTCCCATCCGCGCGGTACCTGGGCATGCTCGCCGACGCCGCCGAGGCCGCTGGCGCCCCCGCCGACTACGTCGCCGACCTGCGCACCCGGCCCTGCGTCGGCATCGGCCCGTAACCCGTGTCCAGGGGACAGACATCCATAATACTAACGTGGTGCGTTACTAACGTGTTGCGGTAGTATCTGCGGTGTGATTCGTTCGTTCGCCGACAAGCGGACGGAGCTGGTCTGGCGGCGACGCCAGGCGCGACTGCCACATGACGTAGCCCGTCAAGCCTGGAAGAAGTTGGCCATGCTCGACCAGGCTGACAACCTCAACGACCTCCGCGTGCCGCCCGGCAACCGGCTGGAACAGCTACGCGGCGACCGCGAGGGACAACACAGCATCCGCATCAACGACCAGTACCGCATCTGCTTCGTCTGGACCGACCACGGCCCGACCAGTGTCGAGATCGTCGACTACCACTAAAAGGCAGGCGAGTAGGAAATGAGTGACGACACCATCATGGAGCCGGTACACCCCGGCGAGATCCTGCGTGAGGAGTTCCTGGAGCCGCTGGGCATCACCGTCTACCGCCTGGCCCACGACATCGGTGTAGCCGAGACCCGCATCGCCGAGATCGTCAAGGGACGCCGTGCAATCACCGCCGACACCGGCCTACGGCTGTCGCGCTACTTTGGCACCAGCGAGGCGTTCTGGACCGGGCTGCAGGACCTCTACGAGCGCGAGCGGGCACGCGACCACCTTGGCGACACGCTGACGCGTATCCCCACTCTCCCGGTCAACGACCCGACGAGCACCTGCACCTGATCGGGGACTCATGCCCTGGACACGGCATGCCAGTGCCCGACACGTTTAGGCGGCCAGCACCGTGTGCACGAAGGTGCGGACACCGACGAGCAGGGCGCGCTCGTCGAGCTGGAAGGTGCCCTGGTGGATGTCCCGAACCGGGCCGTGGCCGGGCCACACGCCGAGCCGGGCGAAGGATCCGGGCACGTGCTCGAGGTACCAGCCGAAATCCTCCCCGCCGGAGGACTGCTCGATCTCGATCAACGCCTCGGGGCCTAGCGCGGTGGCTGCTCCCTGCCGCAGCTGTGCGGTGCTTTGCTCGTCGCAGACCACCGGCGGGACACCCTGCCGGTACCCGATATCGAGATCCACGCCGGTGGGGGCCAGCAACGACTCGGCCGTCGACCGCACCAGCGGCTCCAGCTCGCGCCAGACGGCGTGCTCGGCGGTACGCACCGTGCCACGCAGCGTACCCTGCTCGGGCACGGTGTTCGGAGCATCGCCCGCGTGCACCGAACCCCAGGTCAGCACCGTTCCCGACCGCGGGTCCACCCGCCGGGACAGCACCGAGGGCAGCCCGGTGATCACCGTGCCGAGGGCGTGCACCAAGTCGGCCGTCAGGTGCGGACGCGAGGTGTGACCGCCGGGTGAGGTCAGGCTCAGCGTGACGAGGTCCGCTGCCGAGGTGACTGCACCGACGCGGGTGCCGATCGTGCCCACCGGCAGGTGCGGGGCACAGTGCAACGCGAAGATCCGGTCGACGTCCGCGAGCCAACCCTCGGCGATCACGTCCAGGGCGCCACCGTACATGACCTCCTCGGCCGGCTGGAAGATCAGCCGCACCCGGACCGGCAGCTCGGGGGCGGCGACCAGCGCCGCCCCCGTGGCCATCAGGATCGCGGTGTGCGCGTCGTGCCCGCAGGCATGCGCCACCCCGTCGACAGCGGAGGCGTACGGCAGACCGGTCGCCTCGGTGATGGGCAGCGCATCCATGTCGGCCCGCAGCGCGATACAGGTTTCCCCGCTGCCGATGTCGCACACCACGCCGGTTCCTCCGGCGAGCACGGTCGGTCGCAGGCCGAGCGAACGCAGCTCGCTCACCACCAGCTCGGTGGTGCCGAACTCACGGTTGGCGAGCTCGGGGTTGGCGTGGATGTGCCTGCGCCACGCGATGATGTCGGCTACGCTCCGCTCGAGACACCGGTCGAGCCAGTCAGGACCGCGGCCGGCCGCGAGATCCTCCACCGAAGCCATACTGACGCCGCTGGCGGTGATCAGCCCGTCCAGCGCGGCATCGGTGATCGACGACCGGCCGTCCCGATCACCCGGAACCTCGGGTCCGGAGTACAGCACGGTCATACCGCACCTCCACAACCGGCGACCGCCCCCACGGCAGCCGGTACTCCAATTGGGGATGAAATGTCGGTGGTCGTACGCATGTAACACTCATTGTGCACGACACCGATTCACGTTGTGCTCTGATTCACGTACCACAGAGACTACCGGTGGCCATGCTGCGGCGAGCGGCTACAGAGGGTTCGCTCCGGCGGCCCGAAGTTGCCGCCGCTCGACGACGATCAACCGCCCGCCGGGTTGCGGCGCTTCGACCTGATCCGCCTACCCCAGATCACGATGCCGAGCAAGGCCAGCGCCGCCCCAGCCACGATCAGCCGATCCTCGGGGGTGCGCTCTTCCTGTTCGAGCCGCGGCCCTTCGTTCACACCGCCGGTCCCCTCGCCGTCCTCGGCATCCTCGCCGTCCTCGGCGTCCTCGGGCTGCGCCTGATCGGTCCGTTCCTGCGCCTGTTCGGCGGCCACCGGATTGCCGCGGACCGTTTCCTCCTCGGGCCCCGCCAATCCCAGGGTCGGTACCAACGCGGCGATCACGCCAACCAGGAGCAGCGTGATCGCCACGCCCCGCACCTTGGTCATGCCGTGCCTCCAGCTCGAGGAAGTTCCCACCTACCCCTCGCCTGCGCCGCACGCGAGGTCACGTCGAACAGTGTGCCCGTTCCGATACGGTGTGTCATCTCGGCGCGCCCCGGCTCACACCCGGTCACGGTCCCGAGCTCGCCTACCTGCCGCCGCCGAAGGCGTTCAGGATGCGTTCCGCGGCCAGCACCGGTGTGAGGTCGCCGTCGCGCACCGCCTGTTCCATCTGGGGGACCAGATCCCGCACCGCGGTGTGCGCCGCCAGCCGTTCGAGCAGCTGCTGCCGCACGGTGGACCACATCCAGTCCACCTGCTGCTGCTTGCGCTTCTCCGCGAGTGCGCCGGACTCGGCCATCGTGGCGTTGTAGTTGAACAGCTGCTGCCATACCGCATCCAGCCCGGCGCCGGTGAGGCCGCTACAGGTGAGTACCGGCGGGACCCAGCTCGCGTCCTGGCCGTACAGCAGCCGCAGCGCTCCCTGCAGCTCGCGTGCGGCCTTGCGCGCCTGCTGCTCGTACTCGCCGTCAGCCTTGTTCACGGCGATCACGTCGGCGAGCTCCAGCACACCCTTCTTGATGCCCTGCAGCTGATCACCGGTACGTGCCAGCGTGAGGAAGAGGAAGCAGTCGACCATGTTCGCCACGGTCACCTCAGACTGCCCGACACCAACGGTCTCGACGAGCACCACGTCGTAGCCCGCCGCCTCCATCAGCACGATGGTTTCCCTGGTCGCCCGTGCCACGCCGCCGAGCGTGCCCGAGGTGGGCGATGGGCGGATGAACGCCGATGGGTCGACGGCGAGCTTGCCCATCCGGGTCTTGTCACCGAGGATGCTGCCGCCGCTGCGCGTCGAGGACGGATCCACCGCGAGCACCGCAAGCCGGTAGCCCTGCTCGGTCAGCGTCGTGCCGAGCGCGTCGATGAAGGTGGACTTGCCGACGCCGGGAACGCCGGTGATGCCGACGCGCATCGAGCCTCCGGAGTGCGGCAGCAGCTCCCCCAGCAACTCCTGCGCCTGCTCCCGATGCTCGGTACGGCTGGACTCGACCAGCGTGATCGCCCGCGACAGCGTGCCCCTGTCGCCAGCCAGCACGCCCTTGGCGTACGCGGGAACATCGATCGTCTTCGGTGGCATGGCTCGTGGCCTTCGTCAGTCCTCGCAGCTGAGCTGGTTCAACAGGTCGACGGCCGCGTCCGCGATGACCGTACCGGGCGGGAAGATCGCCGCCGCTCCCGCTTCCCGCAGCGCGTCGAAATCCTGTGGCGGGACCACCCCACCGACCACCACGAGGATGTCCGAACGTCCCAGCTCGGCGAGCTCGGCACGCAACGCGGGTACCAGCGTGAGGTGGCCCGCTGCGAGCGAGGAGACCCCGATCACGTGGACGTCTGCCTCCACGGCCTGGCGGGCGACCTCGGCCGGAGTGGAGAACAGTGGCCCGACATCGACGTCGAATCCGATGTCGGCGAACGCGGTGGCGATCACCTTCTGACCCCTGTCGTGGCCGTCCTGACCCATCTTGGCGACGAGGATCCGCGGGCGCCTGCCCTCTGCCTCGGCGAAAGCCTCCACCTTCTGCCTCGCCGTGTCGACGCCGGGTGAGGAACCCACCTCCTCACGGTACACACCGGAGATCGTACGGATCTGTCCCGCGTGCCTGCCCCAGATCCGTTCGAGCGCCCCAGAAATCTCGCCGACGGTGGCCTTGACCCGCGCGGCATCGATCGCCTTGGCGAGCAGGTTCGTCGACATGTCGCTGGGGTCAGGGGTGGCTTCCCCCGCCGCGGTGAGCTCGTCCAGTGACCGGCGCACCGCGTCCTCGTCGCGCTCGGCGCGCAGTTCCCGCAGCTTCTTCAGCTGCTGCGCGCGCACCTCCGCATTGTCGACCTGCCGCACGTCGATCTGCTCGGAATCCCCATCGTCGACGACGCGGTAGGTGTTGACGCCGATCACCGGCTGCCTGCCGGAATCGATCCGCGCCTGGGTACGGGCGGCGGCTTCCTCGATGCGCATCTTGGGGATGCCCGCCTCGATCGCGCTGGCCATACCGCCAGCCGTCTCGACCTCCTGGATGTGTTCCCACGCACGGCGCGCCAGGTCGTAGGTGAGCCGCTCGACGAAGAAGCTGCCGCCCCATGGATCGATGACCTTCGTGGTTCCCGACTCGTGCTGCAGCATCAGCTGGGTGTTGCGCGCGATACGCGCGGAGAAGTCGGTCGGCAACGCCAGCGCCTCATCCAGCGCGTTGGTGTGCAGCGACTGGGTATGCCCCTGGGTGGCGGCCATCGCCTCCACACAGGTGCGGGTGACGTTGTTGAACACGTCCTGCGCCGTCAGCGACCAGCCCGAGGTCTGGCAGTGGGTTCGCAGGCTCAGCGACTTGTCCGACGTGGCACCGAACTGCTTGACCAGCTTGGCCCACAGCAGCCGCGCCGCGCGCAGCTTGGCGACCTCGGTGAAGAAGTTCATGCCGATGCCGAAGAAGAACGACAGCCGCGGCGCGAACGAATCGATGTCCAGCCCGGCATCGAGCCCTGCCCGGATGTACTCGACCCCGTCGGCGAGGGTGTAGGCGAGCTCGAGGTCGGCGGTGGCGCCTGCCTCCTGCATGTGATAGCCGGAAATGGAGATCGAGTTGTAACGCGGCATGCGCTGCGAGGTGTACGCGAAGATATCGGAGATGATCCGCATCGACGGCTGCGGCGGGTAAATGTAGGTGTTGCGGACCATGAACTCCTTGAGGATGTCGTTCTGGATGGTGCCAGCCAGCTGCTCCGGCGCCACCCCCTGCTCCTCGGCGGCGACCACGTACAGCGCCAGCACCGGGAGTACGGCCCCGTTCATGGTCATCGACACGCTCATCTCGTCGAGCGGGATGCCGTCGAAGAGCTGCCGCATGTCGTAGATCGAGTCGATGGCCACCCCGGCCATGCCCACGTCACCGGACACGCGCGGGTGGTCCGAGTCGTAACCACGATGGGTGGCCAGGTCGAACGCCACCGAGAGGCCCTTCTGCCCGGCGGCCAGGTTACGCCGGTAGAAAGCGTTGGACTCCTCAGCCGTGGAAAAGCCCGCGTACTGCCGGATCGTCCATGGCTGGTTGACGTACATCGTCGGGTACGGCCCACGCAGGAACGGCGCGATCCCGGGGTAGGTGTTCATGAAGTCGAGCGAGGCGGTGTCCTGCTGGTCGTAGACCGGCTTGATGCCGATCCCCTCCGGCGTCTCCCATTCGAGTGCATCGGCGTCCTTGCCGGTGTTCGCCTGCACCGCCGCGGCCCAGTCGGCGTCATCGGCGGTTTCTGTGGCGCCGGAGGTACCGAGCGGGACCTCGGTGAAGTCAGGGATGGCCTGTCCTGCTCCGGACTCGGCGTGTGTGTCGCTCATCGGGCAACTCCCAACGTGTCCAGCGAATCGGCGAGGATGCCGAGCGCGTCACATCCGCTGTGGACGAACCCACTCACTCCGGCCTCCCGGAAAGTCTCGTCCGGTTTCCCTGCCAGCAGGACCTGCTTCGCACCCGCCGCGCGCAGCGCGGCGACCACCTCGGCGACCTGCTCGGCGTAGGCCGTGTCGCTGCCGCACAGGCACGCGATCGCCGCCCCGCTGGTGCGAAACGCCTCGGCCAGCTCGGCGACCGATGCGGTCTCGCCGGGATCGACGGGCTCGATGCCGCCCGCGGTGAAGAAGTTCGCCGTGAACGTCGCCCGCGCGGTGTGCGCGGCGAGCGGGCCGAGTGTGGCGAGGAAGGCGCGCGGACGCAGGCCTGTGGCGGCCAGGTGGGCATCGGAGCGATCCCGCAGCCGCTCGAAGCCCTCCGCGTAGCGCACCCGGGGTAGGCCGCCGTGCTGCCGCGCGTCGTCCGGCCACGGTTCGCGGCTGACGGGTTCCTCGGTCAGCAGCGGGTACTCGCTGACCCCGGTGAGCGGCACCCTCCTGGTTGCCAGGTCGGAAGAACGTTCTTGCCATGTCGCGGTGAGCCTGTCCGCGAGATAGCCGCTGTCCAGAACGGACTCGATACCGCCGCGCTCCTCGATCGCCTGGAACTCCCGCCACGCGGCGTGCGCCAGCGCGTCGGTGAGGTGCTCGACGTACCACGAGCCACCTGCCGGGTCGGTCACTCCGGCGAGTTTGGACTCGTTGAGCAGAATCGAACTGGTGTTGCGCGCGATCCTCCTGCCGAACGCATCCGGCTGCCCGATGGCGGTGTCGAACGGCAGCACGGTGATCGCGTTGGCCCCGCCGACTGCGGCACCGAAGCATGCCACGGTGCCGCGCAGCATGTTGACCCATGGGTCGCGGGTGGTGAGCATCGCGGGCGAGGTCACGGCGTGCTGATGCTGCGCTGCCGCGGCCGACCGGACCCCGCTGACCTCGCAAGCACGCGCCCACATCCGGCGAGCGGCACGCAGCTTGGCGATAGTGAGGAACTGGTCGGCGGTGGCGGCGTATCGGAACTCCAGCTGCGCCGCAGCGTCGGCGACGGGCATCCCGACGCCCGCCAGCGCGCGCAGGTAGCCGACCCCCGTCGCCAGCGCCGCTGCCAGCTCCTGGGCATCCGAGCCGCCTGCCTCGTGGTACGGCAGGCCGTCCACCACGATCGTGCGCAAGTGCGGGTAGTCCCGCCCGACGCGCGCGGCGAGCTCGGCCGCGCCTGCCACATCGTGCGCGTGGCCGGTGGTCGCCAGGAGCCCGATCGGGTCGGCGCCCAGGGTGCCCACGGCCTGGCTCGGCGGCAGCTCGCGTTCGGCGAAGACGTCGAGCAGGGCCTCGGCGGCTCGCCGGTAGTCCGCGCCGGGGTCGAGCACGATCGGGGCGAGGTCGACGTACACCCCGGTCAGTGCTTCGCCGAGGGCATCGACCGGCAGCGCGGCAGCGCGCCCCTCGCCGAGGCGCAGCCACACCGAGTTGGCGCCGTTCTCCAGGTCGGTGAGTACCGCCCGGTTGACGGTCGCCGGATCGGGGTCGGCGTGCCGGACGCGGTTGTCCCATCCGGTGGTGACCCTGCCCTCCGGGCGGTCACCCCGCACGTAAGGCGGCAGCCCGGGAAGCCCGGTGGCGAATGCCGGGACATCCTCGGCGGTGTACAGCGGGTGCCGCTCGATGCCGTCATAGGTGGTGCTGACGAGCAGGCGCTCCGGTTCGTCCGGTGCGGCGTCCCGCCCGAGCGTGCCGGTCTTACGCAGTGCGGCGGCGACCTGGTACCGCCACTGCTCGCGGGTCGGGGTGTCGAACTCACCACCGAGAACAAGTTCTTCAGGCGCCGAGGGCCGGTATGACGCAGCCATAATCTGTCATGGTAGATCCCGCACTGCCTCGCACGATGTGACGCGCATCGCGAACCCGGACGTTCAGGCCACTCTTCCGGGCTACTTCAGGGTTAACTGGAACGCGTTCTGGCACGTCATCGCCCACGGCGAGCGCTGTATCGGACACAATGCGTGTGTGTCATCGCACAGTACGAGCCAACCTGGCGACGGGAGCTCGAGGCCACGGGTGATCGCGGGCCGCTACCGGCTGGAGTCGGTTCTCGGTCAGGGAGCGATGGGCACCGTGTGGGCGGCCTACGACGAGCTACTGTACCGGCGGGTAGCGGTCAAGGAGTTCCGGCTACCCCGGGACCTTCCCGAGGGGGCGGCGTCACGGCTGCGCGAGCGCACGCTACGGGAGGCACGCACGATCGCCGGGATCAGCCACCCGAACGTGATCACGCTGTACGACGTCGTCAGCGAAGGCGGCGAGCCGTTCATCGTGATGGAGTTGCTGCCTGCCCGCAGCCTCGCCGGGATCATCGCCGAGCACGGCCCGCTGACGGTCACCCAGGCTGCCACGATTGCCGACGCCGTAGCGGCCGCCCTGCAGGCGGCGGCGGCCGCGGGTGTCACGCACCGGGACGTGAAGCCGGCCAACGTACTGGTATGCCGGGACGGCAGGGCCACGCTCACCGATTTCGGTATCGCAGGGCAGGCGGCGGAGATCGCCGGCGCCGCGGGCAGGCCCATGGCGGCCGAGCGGCCGCCGGAACCCGGCAACCTGCTACTCGGCTCACCCGCCTACATGGCCCCGGAGGTCGCCTCGGGCGAGCGCGCCGGGCAGGCAGCCGACCTGTGGGGTCTCGGTGCGACGCTGTTCGCGGCCTTGACAGGACGCCCCCCGTACGATGTCGACGACGATCCCGTGGCCACCGCGAGCGCCGTGGCCCGCGGTGAGGTCCCCGCACCGCCCCCCGGCCCGCTCGCCCCGATCGTTTCCCGGCTCATGAACCCGGATCCGCACGGCAGACCCGACCCCACGCGGGTGCGGGAGGCACTGACGCCGTACCGCGCGGCACCCGGCGAGGAGCCGTTTCCCGCGACGCTGTTCGCCGGTACGCGGCCGGGCACCGCGGAGCAGGCTGGTCGGGCAGGCGGCGCTTCAGGGGACGAGCCAAGCGGCGGCGCAGTCGACGGTGCGGGCGGCGAGCAACCACCACCGGCCCCGCTGGCCACCGATCCGGGTCCCCTCCCAGCCGAGTTACCCGCTCCCACCGGCTCGCGCAGGCGGCTACTCGCGACAGCCGGGCTCGCCGCCACGGCGGTATTGGCCTATGGTGCGACCGCCACCGCCGGGTTCGCACTGACCCGCTGGTTGGGTGGCTCGGAGGTGCTGCCGCCCGCGGCGGCCAGCGACGGCACGGGTTACGCCTTCGAGACCCGGACCGGCGACGCGGGTAGCGCGAGGGGATCGGGACGGGCACTGTTCACCGTCGACGTCCCCCGCGGCTGGGCCACCTTCGTGAGCAGGCATGCTCTCGACCAGCTGCCGGTGAGTACCCGGACGCGGTTCGTTTCCGGTGACGGTCGCGCGGCGATCGCCGTCGAGCGGTTCCCCGGTTTCTTCGACGATCTCACCATCGACGACTACCTCGATGTGCTCGGCGAGACCGTGTACCCGGCCGGTTTCGATGTCGTCCACCGCGCCCGCACCTCGCCGCTGGCGAACGTAGGTCCCGCGGAGGCGGTGACCTACCGGGCGGTGGCGGCCGAGCGCGAGCCGGGCTCCCCGGCACAGCACACCACCACCGTCGCCCGGCTCGCCGACATCGACGAGGCACTCTGGGTACTCGGCATCACGGCACCGCGGGCAGGCGAGGAGCGCGCCACAACCATGCTCGACGACCGGGTCGCGCCGAGCTTCACGGTGCTCGGCTCGTGACCCGACCGGCGCAGGCCTGCGTCACTCACGCAGCGCGCAGGGTTGGAAGCAGCAGGTAGTAGTGCACGAGGTCCCGCCGTTCGGGCCTTGCACTCACCCGTAAGGCTCACGAAAAATACTCGCGAACAGGCCATGATGCCCACGCTGCGGCAAACGAGACTTCACGGGGGATCCGAGTGGGTGGACGACATCGTCAGCGCGATGTACGGCGCGGCTCGATCCTCGCTGCGATCGCCAGCGGCGTGGCCATCGTGCTGGCCGCCGGAGCTGGTGTGGTATTCATCACCTCCCATGCGTTCGGGTGCCCCAGTACCGAACCGTTCGTTGTGGAGGCCGATCCGGCGATCGCCCCGGCACTGACCGAGTACGTCACCGAAGACCTGCCTGACGAGGACGGCGACGTGGCTTGTCTCGAACCACGCGTCGAGGCGGTGGAGCCGTTCGAGGCGGCAGGCCGGTACAGCGCGGACAACGGGGGTAACGCCGGAACGGGTGGTGAGGGGGCCGGCGCAGCCACACTCTGGATCCCCGACTCCACCATCTGGTTGCAGCGCGCGAACGAGCAGCAGTCCTCGGTCCCCGCGCGGGGCACGTCGGTCGCCACGAGCCCCGTGGTGCTGGCCACGAGCGAGGAGCGGGCCGCCGAGGCAGGCTGGCCCGGCGAGGCACCCTCGTGGAGCGCGGTACT
Organism: Haloechinothrix sp. LS1_15; assembly: GCF_033042135.1. Lineage (NCBI taxonomy): Bacteria > Bacillati > Actinomycetota > Actinomycetes > Pseudonocardiales > Pseudonocardiaceae > Haloechinothrix > Haloechinothrix sp. LS1_15. The sequence continues at coordinate 40,589 of NZ_WBXM01000006.1, forward strand.
CGATGACGGTGCCGTAGCGGGTTCGGGTGACCCGTCGGCCAGCGCCGCGGGACTCATCGCCGTCACCGGCATCGGCGAGCATGACTTCGCCGAACACCAGCGCACCCGCATCGTGCAGTCGATGGCCAAGCACGCGATCGCGGTGTCGGACAACCCGTTCAACCGGCTCCCCGGTGGCGGCACGGAACCTCAGGTCGACGTGTTCCCCACCGCCGAACAGCGATTGATCAGCGGTGACGGGCAGGACGCCGCACTGGATCGCGCCGTCACCGCAGCCTACCCCGATGTGCCGATCCCGTGGCTCGACTTCCCTGCGGTCGTGCTCGGGCCCGCAGGCGAGCCCGCGGTCGAAGCGGCCGCGACCTTCCGGGACGCGCTGACCGAGCCCACCGCCAGGGCCCGGATGGTCGAGCACGGTTTCCGCGACGGCGACGGTGAGCTCGCCACCGGCGCCGACACCGGGCCGGTCGCCGAAGCCCTCGCGGCTGCCGTGGTCCAGCCAGACGCGGGCACGATCGTGCCGCCACCGAGCACCGATGCCGTGGACGAGGCACTGACGACCTGGTCGACGGTGTCGAAAGAAGGCAGGATGCTGGTGGTCACCGACGTCTCCGGCTCCATGGCGGCCGAGGTCCCCGGCACCGAGCTCACCCGCATGGAGGTCACACTCGACGCCCTCACTCAGGGCTTGCACCTGCTCCGGCCGGGCACGGAACTGGCGATGTGGCAGTTCTCCCACGAGATCGACGGCGAGCGACACCACACCGAACTGGCGCCGTGGCGCACCGTCCGTGACCACCTCGCGAGCGGTCTACCGCAGCAACTGCCCGAGCTGATCTACGGGCCGGGACGCGGGACCGCACTGTACGACACCACCCTGGACGCCTACGACGAGATGCTGGACGCGCGGAGCGAGGAGCAACTCAGCCTGATCGTCATCTTCACCGACGGCAAGGACGAGAACCCCGACGGCATCTCCCGCGACGAGCTCGTCGCCGGGTTGGACGAACGCACGGGGGCGGACCAACCGGTCCCGATCGTCTACATCGGTCTCGGCACCGACGTCGAACCGGAGGTGCTCGCCGACATCGTCGAGGTCACCGGCGGGGACGTGTTCCTGTCGGAGGAGATCGCCGACCTCGAGGAGATCTTCTTCGATTCGCTGTCCGCGCTCGCCTGCCCGCCGAGGGGTTGCTGACCCGCACTGCCGCACGACGCCGTCCCCGGTAGCTGTCCCCGGTAGCTGTCCCCGGCACCCCGCTTCCCGGCTGCGATACTGGCTCGCGTCGACCCGAACCGGTCCGGAACGCCTGGAACGTTTGGAACGCCACGGAAGGAGCTCGCCATCAGCGCGGAGCAGGGCAACGCCACGGACACCGCGGCCGATGCCGCGGCCGAGCTCGCCAAACGGACCGGCACGTCAGGGCACGACGTAGCCGTCGTCCTCGGGTCCGGCTGGCGACCCGCAGCCGATATGCTCGGCGAACCGGTCACCGAGATCGAGTTGACACGCCTTCCCGGGTTCACCGGGCCGACTGCCGTGGGCCACGCGGGCACGCTGCGGTCGCTGCGGGTCGGCGACACCCGCGTGCTCGTGCTGCTCGGTCGGACGCACCTGTACGAGGGATTCGGGATCGAGCCGGTGGTTCACGGTGTGCGCACCGCCGCCGCCACCGGCGTGCGCACCGTGCTGCTGACCAACGCGGCAGGAGGGATCACCGACGGTCTCCGTGTCGGGCAGCCGGTGCTGATCAGCGACCACCTCAACTTGACGGCCCGATCGCCGCTGACCGGGGCCTCCTTCACCGATCTCACCGACCTGTACTCGCCCCGGTTGCGCGAGCGGGCGCGAGAGATCGACCCGACGCTGGCCGAGGGCGTCTACGCGGGGTTGCCGGGACCGCATTTCGAAACCCCGGCGGAGATCCGGATGCTGCGCACGCTCGGCGCCGACCTGGTCGGCATGTCCACGGTGCTGGAAGCGATCGCGGCGCGCGCCGCCGGTATGGAGGTTTTCGGGCTGTCGCTGGTCACGAACCTCGCGGCGGGACTGTCCGGCGAACCGTTGAGCCACGAGGAAGTACTGGAGGCGGGGCGTTCCTCCGCCAGGCGGATGGGATCGCTGCTCGCCGACCTGGTCGCGGTGGCCTGATGACGCTCGACCCGGCGACGCGTGAAGCGGCGCGGCGTTGGCTGGCTGGCGAGGTGGACGACCGCGACCGCGCCGAGCTGCGCGCCCTGCTCGACCGGGCGGACAACGGCGAGGCGGCCGCGGTGACCGAACTCGCCACGCGCCTTGCCACGCCGTTGCGTTTCGGCACGGCAGGGTTGCGCGGGCCGGTCCGTGCCGGGCCGAACGGGATGAACCGTGCCGTGGTTGCCCGTGCCACCTCGGCCGTGGCCCGCTGGCTCACCGGCCAGGGGCACGGGGGCGGCACGGTCGTCGTCGGCGGCGACGCCAGGCACCGGTCGGCGGCGTTGGCCGCCGAGGCCGCCGCGGTGCTGGCCGGTGCGGGCTTCGCGGTGCGCGCCTTCACCGAGCCGGTTCCCACCCCGCTTGTCGCCTTCGCGGTCCGCGAGCTCGACGCGGTCGCGGGCATCCAGATCACCGCGTCGCACAACCCGGCGTCGGACAACGGGTACAAGCTCTACGACGCCACCGGCGCGCAGCTCGCCCCGCCAGCGGACACCGAGATCGAAGCCGCGATGGCCGCCGCTCCGCCTGCGACGGAGCTGCCCCGCTCGACCAGCAGGCATGCCGTGCACAGTGCCCCGATCGGCGAACGCTACCTGGCGCGCGTGGCGCAGCTGCCGCGCGGCACCACCCGCTCGGTGCGTATCGCGTTCACGCCGCTGCACGGCACGGGCGGCAAACTCGCGCTCGCGGCGTTACGCCGAGCGGGATTCACCGATGTGGTCGTGGTCGACGAGCAAGCGGAGCCGGATCCGGACTTCCCCACCGTGGCGTTTCCCAACCCGGAGGAGCCAGGTGTGTGCGACCGGCTGCTGGAACTCGCCAGCACCACCGCGGCAGACCTGGCCATCGCGCTCGACCCGGACGCCGACCGCTGCGCGGTGGGCATCCCGGAGCCGGGCACCGGCTTCCGGATGCTCAGCGGAGACGAGACCGGCACGCTGCTCGGCGAATACCTGCTCGCCACGTTGGACAGGCAGCGGTCCCCGGATCCGGTGGTGGCCAGCACGGTGGTCTCCTCATCGGCGCTGGCCTCGATCGCGCGGGCGCACGGCGCGCGGTACGCCGAGACGCTGACCGGGTTCAAGTGGCTGGTACGCGCGGCCGAGCAGGGCGCGGCAGGCACACTGGTCTACGCCTACGAGGAAGCGCTCGGGCATTGCGTCGACCCGGCGACCGTGCGGGACAAGGACGGGATCGCGACCGCGGTGCTCGCCGCCGACCTCGCCGCCGCACGCAAGGCGGCAGGTTCCTCACTTCGCGCCATGCTCGACGAGCTCCACGTCGCGCACGGCGTGCACGTCACGGAGCCACTCACGCTGCGGCTGGACGCCGGTGAGGCTGCCAGCACGATCATGACGCGGCTACGCCAGCGTCCACCGTCGCGGTTGGCCGAGCGGTCGGTCACCGTCACGGACCTGCTGCCCGACGCCGACGTGCTCCGCTACCAGGGCGACGGGCTGCGCCTCGCGGTCCGCCCCTCGGGCACCGAACCCAAGCTCAAGGCCTACCTGGAAGCGGTCGAACCGGTGGCAGGCCCTGGCACGGCTGAGGCTCTCGATCAGGCACGGACCACCGCCGGGCACCGGCTCGCGGCATTGCGGCAGGACACCAGGACGCTTGTCACCACGGCGACCACCGCACGCACCTCGTGACCGATCGTGAGGCACAGTGAAGCCATGGCGACCTTGCTCATCGTGCACCACACCCCGTCCCCCAACGTGCAGGCCATGTTCGAGGCAGTCGTGGACGGCGCGACCACCGACGAGATCGAGGGCGTCACGGTCGTGCGCAGGGCCGCGCTGGCGGCCACCGCCTCGGACGTGCTCGCCGCCGACGGTTACCTGCTCGGCACCACCGCCAACCTCGGCTACATGGCTGGTGCGCTCAAGCACTTCTTCGACCAGATCTACTACCCCTGCCTGGACGCGACCAAAGGAAAGCCGTACAGCTACTACGTCCACGGCGGCAACGACACCTCGGGAACCACCCGCGGCATCGAGGGCATCGTCACCGGCCTGGCCTGGGAGAAGGCCGCCCAGCCGGTGGCGGTCACCGGGGAACCGAGCAAGGAGGACCTCGAGTCCTGCTGGGAACTGGGGGCGACGATGGCGGCAACACTGATGGGCTGACTCGCCCATCCCCCTCGGGGACTACCATGCGGGCATGGTGCCGCACCGGACTGCAGGCCGTGCCGTAGCCTGCCTACTCGCCGCGCTCGCGCTGGTCGCGTCAGCCTGTAGCGAGGATGCCGAAGACCTGCCCGAAGCGGGCACGCTGCTGGATCGTGCCAGCGCGGCCGCGGCGGAAGTGACCAGTGCACGGTTCACGCTGCACGCCACCGGTGACGTTCCCGGCCTGACCGTGCAGGCCATCGAGGGTGATCTGACCACAGAGGGCGGGCCGTACGGCGCAGCGCAGGGCACCGCGACACTCTCGGTGGGCGGCCAGCTCGTCGAATCGGAGTTCGTGCTGCACTCCGAGACACTGCATCTCGAAACGCCAGGGGGCGGTTTCCAGGAGATCCGCGCCGACCGGGTGGCCGCCATCTACGACCCCTCTGCCGTGCTCGACCCGGAACGCGGGGTGGCGAATCTGCTGACACAGGTGCGTGAGGCGGAAACCGTCGGCACCGAAACGGTGGACGGCACGGCGACCTACGAGGTCGACGGCACCGTGGCGCACGAGGCGTTCGCCGAGCTGATCCCCGGCGTCACCTCAGACGCGGAGATCACCCTGTGGCTCACCGAGGAGGGTGACCACCTGCCGGTGCGGGTGTCGCTGACGTTCCCTGACGCCGAAAGCGCCGAGGACGCCGACACAGCCGACACCGATGACGCACCGACGGTTGAGGTCACGCTGTCGCAGGTGAACGAGCCGGTCACGGTGTCACCGCCCGAGTCCGGCGGCGAATGAGGCCACGAAGGGACAGCCGCCACGGCCAGACGGGTGCTGTCCAGGCGGGCACGGCCAGGCCGCAGGCTGGCACGCCCGGCGTCTCCGGGACGGCACGTTCGGCCGCCATCGCCGCAGGCGGCGTGGTCGTGCTGCTCGGCGCGCTGGACACCTACGTGGTCATCGGGCTGTTCCGCGAGATCATCGACGATCTCGCGATCCCGCTGAACCGGCTGGAACGGCTGACGCCGGTGGTCACTGGGTACCTCCTTGGCTACGTCGCCGCCATGCCGCTGCTCGGCCAGGCTTCCGACCGGTACGGCCGCAAGGCCGTCCTGCAGCTGTGCCTTGTGGCGTTCCTGGTGGGTTCGGCGATCACGGCCGTTGCGCCCAGCATTGGCGTGCTGGTGACCGGCCGGGTGGTGCAGGGTGTGGCCGGCGGTGCGTTGTTGCCGGTCACCATGGCGTTGGCCGCGGACCTGTGGAGCGAGCGTAGGCGGCCTGCCGTGCTCGGCGGGATCGGTGCCGCGCAGGAGTTGGGGGCGGTACTCGGGCCCGTGTACGGTGTCGCGCTCGCCGCGCTGGCGGGTTGGCGCAGCGTGTTCTGGATGAACATCCCGCTGGCGATCATCGCGATCGTCGCCGTGCACTACGCCCTTCCCGGCAAGACCCGCCCCGGCAGGCGCGCCCGCCTGCGCGAGCGCAACCTCCCGCGCCGCTCGCCGTCACCGACGGCGGCAGCCGGTGCGCGCGCGCCGGTGGACGTCGTGGGTGGCTGCCTGCTGGCGATCGTGCTCGGCCTGCTCGTCGTCGGGCTGTACAACCCGGAGCCCGCCGAACGGATGCTGCCGCCGTGGGGAATGCCGCTGCTGGTGGCCGCGGCCGTCGCGCTGGGGGCGTTCGTGCTGTGGGAAGCACGCGCACGGACGAAGCTGCTCGACACCTCCGGTGTCGGGATGCGGCCGTTCCTCGCCGCGCTCGGGGTGAGCGCGGCGAAGGGCACGGCGCTGATGGCCACCTTGGTCAACGTCCAGCTGTTCGCGCAGTCCCTGCTCGGTGCAGACGATCGCGAGGCGATCGTGCTGCTCCTGCGGTTCCTGCTCGCGCTGCCCGCGGGCGCGGTATTGGGAGGGCTGCTGACCTCACGGCTGGGTGAGCGCTGGACGGCGGCGGTCGGCATGCTGATCGCGGCGTGCGGACTGTGGCTGATGTCGGCCTGGCCCGCCGATCCGCTCGCCGCCCAGCACGACCTTGGACTGGTCGCCCTCCCCCGGCTAGACACCGACCTGGTGGTGGTTGGCATCGGACTCGGGCTGGCGATCGCACCCGTGTCCGCGGCGGCGCTGCGCGCCGTACCGCCGAGCCAGCACGGGATGGCCTCGGCGAGCGTGGTGGTGACCCGGATGACCGGCATGCTCGTGGGACTGGCCACGCTGTCGGCCTGGGGCCTGCACCGCTTCCACAACCTCACTGCGGAGCTGGAGATCCCGCTGCGCCCGCTGTACCCCTCGGACGAGGCATACCAGGCCGACTACGAGGCATACGTCAGCGCCGTGCAGCAGGCCATGCTCACCCAGTACGGCGAGGTATTCGCGCTGGCGGCCGTCGTTTGCCTGGTGGGGACGGCGCTGGCGGCGCTGTTGCCGCGCGCCACGACACGGTCACCGACACCGCACGGCGGACGGTGACGCCTGGCACCCGCTACGGCCCGCTATCCTCGGCAGAGACCACGTCACCACCGACCGAGCCCGAACGACACCGACCACAGGATCACCGTGCCCGACTACCTTTCCACGGCCCCCTACAGGGGAACGCGCGATTTCCTCCCCGCCGAGATGTCCGTCCGTACCCAGGTGTTCGAACGGCTCTACGAGGTCATCGAGCGCTACGGGTTCCAGCGCTACGACGCGCCGCTGCTAGAGCCCGCCGAGATCTACGAGGCCAAGTCGGGCGACGAGATCGCGAACAAGCAGCTGTACACGTTGACCGATCACGGTGGCCGCAGGCTGGCGTTACGGCCCGAGATGACGCCCTCGGTCGCCCGCATGATCGCGGGCAACGCCGGGTCGCTGCAGCTACCCGTCCGCTGGTACAGCCACCCCAACTGCCACCGCTACGAGCGTCCGCAACGGGGCAGGGTGCGCGAGCACTGGCAGATCAACGTCGACATCTTCGGCTCGGAGGCACCGAGCTGCGAGATCGAGATGTTCGAGCTGATCGACGACATGATGCGGTCGCTCGGCGCGGACGATGACATGTTCGTGATCCGGGTCAACGACAGGAAGCTGCTTGCCGCGGCGCTGACCGGTGTGGTCGGGGTGTCCGAGGACCAGCTGCCCGGCGTGTTCGGGCTGGTTGACCGCTGGGAGAAGTACGAAACCGACGCGCTGGCCGCCGACGCCGCCGAGCTCGGGCTCGACGACAAGCAGTTCGCCAGGCTCGGCGAGTCGCTGGCTGCCGGGTCCGCGCTGCTCGACGAGCTGCCCGCCGAGGTCAAGCAGGAGTCGAACCTGATGCCGGTGTTGGATTCCGTCGTCGGGCAGCTGGTGCGGTTCGACCCGTTCATCGTGCGCGGGCTCGCCTACTACACCTCTACGGTGTTCGAGGTGTTCGACACCTCGGGCGAGAACAACCGGGCGCTGTTCGGTGGCGGGCGTTACAGCGACCTCGCCGGGCTGTTCACCGCGAAGCGGATTCCCGGCATCGGCTTCGGCATGGGCGACGTGACGCTGTTCGATTTCCTGCACACTCACGGGCTGGCCCCCGCGCCGCGCAGCGAGGTCGACGTGGTGGTGCTGCCGGTGACCGGCGAGCTGGCCGAGGCCGCCCGCTCGGTGGCGCGAGAGTTGCGCTCGGCGGGATTGCGCGCCTCGGTGCCGCTGGAACCGCGCAAGCTCGGTAAGGAGCTCGGCCGCGCGGACCGCGCGGGCGCGCGGGCGGTGGTCATCATCGGCGCCGAGGAGTGGGCGGCCGGCACCGTCACGGTTCGCGACCTGGCCACCGGCGAGCAGCACCAGGCCCCCACCGGCTCGGTCGCCGCGACTACCCGCCCCATCGTCGAAGACTAACCCCACTCGTGTCGGCCGCTCCGGCACGCCGTGTCGGGCATATGAGCACGCCGCGTCGGGCTCATGCCACGGGGACCGTGCCAGGGCCGCCAACCCGACCCACCGGATTACCCAACACATGGTGTCGGGATGCCCGAAATGAGGTGCTGTAGTGCCGGACACAGGGGGCCGGGTGGCCAGACACGGCTAGGTCAGGTGGGACCGAACTGGCGGTCACCCGCGTCGCCGAGGCCCGGAACGATGAACCCGGAGTCGTTCAGCCGCTCGTCGACGCAGGCGGTGACCACGCGCACCGGCAATCCGGCATCGCGCAGCCGGTCGAGGCCTTCTGGGGCGACCAGGCCGCAGACTGCCACGATCTCGGTGGTGCCGCGCTCGGCGAGCAGCCGAACCGTGTGCACCATCGACCCACCCGTGGCCAGCATCGGATCCAGCACCAGCACCGGCTGCCCTGCCAGCTCGTCCGGCAGCGCCGTCATGTAAGGCTCGGGCAGCAGCGTCTCCTCGTCACGAGCCAGCCCGACGAAGCCCATTCGCGCCTGCGGGAGCATCCGCAGCGCGCACTCGGCCATGCCCAGCCCGGCACGGAGTACCGGGACCAGTACCGGCTCCACCGCCAGCCGGTGGCCATCGGCGTGGCCGAGCGGCGTGCGGACGGGTTCGGTACACACCGGTAGGTCCCTGGCGGCCTCGTACACCAGCATCACCGTCAGGTCCTGCAGCGCGGAGCGGAAGCCGGCGTTGCCGGTAGCGGCATCCCGCAGCCGCGACAGGTTCACCTTGGCGAGGGGATGGTCGATGACAGTCACGTCCATAGTTCTCTGACCGTAGCGGTCCGGGCACCCGGCGCGGCGGTGACACTCGTGGCTGAGCCGCGCGGACGTTCGACGAGCACGAACCGCTCGTCACCGACCTACCTGCCGCGGCCTACACTGCCGGCCATGTCCCTCCCGTCCCCCGGAGCGCTCGCCGAAGCCACCCGCGACGAGGCGCGGCTGCGTGATTTCCTGCACCGGCTGCCCACCGTCGACGATGATGCCGTGGAACGCCGCGCCACGGCGGAGGCTAGCGGCGCCACCCCGTCCCCGGCGATGCTCGACAGCGCGATCGGCATGATCGACCTCACCTCGCTGGCGGCCACCGATACAGCGACCACCGTCCGAGCTCTGTGTGGCCGCGCCCAGCACCCGGATCCTGGCTCGCCCGAGGTTCCCACCGTCGCGGCCGTCTGCGTATTCCCGGACCTGGTGGAGACCGCGGCGGCCGAGCTCGCGGACAGCGGGATCGGCATCGCGAGCGTGGCGGGCGGTTTCCCGTCAGGCAGGACCTTCCGTGCGGTCAAGCGCGCCGAGATCGAGCACGCCACCTCCGCAGGCGCCACCGAGATCGATACGGTGCTGGACCGGGGTGCCTTCCTGGAAGGCAACTACGGCGCCGCGTTCGACGACATCGTGGCCGCCAAGCAGGCGTGCGGGCAGGCGCGACTGAAGGTGATCCTGGAAACCGGGGAGCTGGGATCGGCCGGGCAGGTGCGCCGGGCGTGCTGGCTGGCGCTGCTCGCCGGGGCCGACTTCCTCAAGACCTCGACCGGCAAAAGCATGCCAGCCGCGACCCTGAGCGCCACGTATCTGCTGGCCGAAACGGTGCGGGACTGGTACGCGGTCACCGGCCAGGAACGGGGGATCAAACCCGCGGGCGGCATCCGCACCACCGAGGACGCCGTGGGCCATCTTGCCGTGGCCGAGCGTGTCGCTGGCAGCCGGTGGCCTCGTGCCGGGCTGTTCCGGATCGGCGCCTCCAGTGTGCTCGACGACCTCGTTTCCCGGCGACGCACGCTCGGCGACGGCCGAGGCGCCAGCTGCTGACCGGATCCCCCACCCGATCGCCGTGCTGACTACCGCAGGAGACGATCACGAGATCCCCGACAGCTCTCCGACGTCGAGCATACGCACGACCGGGTGCCCGGCCTCGTCGGAGGCAGCCAGGTCGACCTCGGCGGTGATCGCCCAGTCGCGGTTTCCCTCGGGGTCGTCGAAGGTCTGCCGCACCAGCCAGCGGCCGGGCTCCCTTGCCACCTGGAACAGCGCTGGGCCCCTGGCGTCGGGGCCGGTGCAGATCTCGTCGTAGACGGCGAAGTATCCGTCGAGCGCGCGGCGCCAGGCTGCGGCATCCCATCCGGACTCGGCGTCGAGCTCGCCGAGCGCCTCGTCGTCGCCACGCGCGGCCAGCTCCACCCTGCGGAACAGCTCGTTGCGCACCATCACCCGGAACGCCCGTTCGTTGCCGGTGACCGCGGCAGGCGCGGTCGCCGACGGCGGTCGTACCTCCCCGCCGCCGTGCGAGCGCGCGGCGGCGGGATCGCGCAGCTCCTCCCACTCGTCGAGCAGGCTGGAATCGACCTGCCGTACCAGCTCACCGAGCCATTCGATGAGATCGACCAGGTCCTCCGACTTAGCCTCATCGGGGACGGTGTGCCGCAGTGCGTCGTACACATCGGACAGGTACCGCAGCAGCAGGCCTTCCGTGCGCGCGATCCCGTAGTAGCGCACGTAGTCGGTGAAGTTCATGGCGCGCTCATACGCATCCCGCACCACAGACTTGGGCGAGGGTTCGTGCTCGGCCACCCACGGGTGGCCTCGCCGGTAAGTCTCGAACGCGGCTTCGAGCAGGTCCTCGAGCGGCTTCGGGTACGTGATGTCCTCGAGCAGCTCCATACGCTCGTTGTACTCGATCCCCTCGGCCTTCATCTCGGCGATGGCCTCGTTGCGTGCCTGGAACTGCTGCTGGGCCAGTATCGGCCTCGGGTCGTCCACAGTCGATTCTATGATGGAGACGACGTCCAGCGCGTAGCTTGCCGAATCGGGATCGAGCAGCTCTATGGCCGCAAGGGCGAACGGGGACAGCGGTTGGTTGAGCGCGAAGTCGAACTGCAGGTCCATGGTCAACCGCACCCGCCTGCCATGCTCGTCCGGCTCCGCCAGCTCCTCGACCACGCCGGCGGCGCGCAGTGCGCGGTAGATCGCGATCGCGCGCAGGATGTACTTGCGCTGGCGTGCTCGCGGTTCGTGGTTGTCCTCCAGCAGCGCGCGCATAGCGGCGACGGCATCGCCGGGGCGGGCGATGACGTTGAGCAGCATGGCGTGGTTGACCGCGAAGTTGGACACCAGTGGCTCGGGCTCGGCGTGCACCAGACGTTCGAAGGTGGACTCGGTCCAGTTGACGAAGCCCTCGGGTGGCTTCTTGCGCGGCACCTTACGCCGCTTCTTCGGGTCCTCACCCGCCTTGGCCAGTGCCTTGGCGTTCTCGATGGCGTGCTCGGGGGCCTGCACCACGACGTACCCGTCGGTGTCGTAGCCCGCTCGCCCGGCACGGCCTGCGATCTGGTGGAACTCCCTGGCCTTGAGCTGCCGCTGCCGCGTGCCGTCGAACTTGGTCAGCGCGCTGAACAGCACCGTCCTGATCGGCACGTTGATGCCGACACCGAGTGTGTCCGTGCCGCAGATCACTTTCAGCAGCCCGGCTTGCGCGAGCTGTTCGACCAGCCTGCGGTAGCGCGGCAGCATCCCGGCGTGGTGCACGCCGATGCCGTGCCGCACCAGCCGGGACAGCGTCTTGCCGAACCCGGCGGCAAACCGGAAACCCGCCACCAGTTCCGCGATCTCGGCCTTCTCCGCCTTACTGCAGACGTTGATGCTCGTCAGTGCCTGCGCCCGCTCGGCCGCCGCTGCCTGCGAGAAATGGACCACATATACCGGCGCCTGCCCCCCGCCGAGCAGCTCCTCCACGGTCTCGTGCAACGGGGTCATCGCGTACCGGAAAGTCAGCGGTACGGGCCGTTCGGCTGAGGTGATCGCCGTGGTGGCGCGCCCGGTCCTTCGAGTGAGGTCCTTTTCGAAGAACGAGACATCGCCGAGGGTGGCCGACATCAGCAGGAACTGCGCCCCGGTCAGTTCGAGCAGCGGCACCTGCCATGCCCATCCCCTGTCAGGGTCAGCGTAGAAATGGAACTCGTCGGCCACCACCTGGCCGATATCCGCTTCGGCGCCTTCCCGTAACGCGATGTTGGCCAGCACCTCGGCCGTGCAGCACACGATCGGCGCGTCGGCGTTAACCGCGGTGTCACCGGTCAGCATGCCGACGGAGTCCGCACCGAAGGTGTCCACCAGCGCGAAGAACTTCTCCGACACCAGCGCTTTGACGGGTGCGGTGTAGTAGGTGCGCGTGCCGTGCGCGAGCGCGATGAAATGCGCTGCGGTGGCCACCAGGCTCTTGCCGGATCCGGTCGGGGTTGACAGGATCACGTTCGAACCGGATACCAGCTCGATCAGCGCTTCCTCCTGCGCGGGATAGAGCGTGAACCCGCACTCGGCCGCCCAGCCGGTGAACGCCTCGTAGAGCGCGTCGGGATCGGGTTCGGCGGGAACCTTCTCGCGCAGGGGTGTGCTGGCTGCAGTCATGTCGTGTCGACTCTACCGCCGGACAGGCACGGTAGAGTCGATCACGTCACCGAGCCGAAGCCCCGACACGTGCACGCGGAGCACGCCACCGGCGCGCAACCATCATCGGAGGATGTAATGGCGACCGACATCGTCCCGATCGAGCTCGGGTTGCCGCAAGGCGACCTGGTCACCCTGTGGGCTCCTCGTTGGCGGGAGGATGGCGAGGAATGGGAGGCCTTCCTCGGCGACGAGGACGACCTGTTCGCGTTCCCGGATTCGGCGCACTTGGCGGCGTTCGTCCGCACCGCCGAGCAGCACGACCTGATCGATCATCCCGCCTGGAACGCCGTCCCCGCGCTGCACGTGCCCGAGCTGATTCCGGACGACGAGCACTCCTACGATCTCGTCGGCGTGCCGGAACTGGTCGCCGAGGAGCCCGATTCCTGGACGATCGGCGAGCTCGCCGGGGTGGTGAGCATGGTGCGCTCGCTGGCGGACGTGTGCGAGCTGGACGAGGTCCACGAGGTACTCGACGCGCACGAGGCCTTCACTCTCCTCGAGCAGGGGAACTTGCCGATCACCGGCCGAGGGGGCATGCGGCTGTGGAACGACCTGGCGCGGGCGGTGGCCGACAAGTGGGACACCGTGCTGGACGCCATCGATCAGGTCGTGACCGTCCCTGCGGTCGACGAGGCGACACTGGACGCCACCGCGGAGGAGCTGGCGGCCTTCCACGAGGAATCAGCGGAGACCGGTGCAGGGGTGAGCACCGACCGCAGCCTGCAGGCCGACACGGACTCCGACGAGGACGGCACCGACTTCTGGACCGAGGTCGGTATCGATCCGATCAAGATTACGACGAGCACAGGCGAGTACGTCACACTGCGGTGTTACATCGACGATGAGCCGATCTTCCTCGGCTCAGACGGCCGGATCACGGTGTTCCGTTCGGAGCGCATGCTGGCGCGGCAGCTCGCCAACCCGAATGAGCTCGGTGACAACGACCTCGCCGATGTCGCCACCTGGGAGGAGGTGATCGCCAAAGCCACGACGGGCGACCTCGACGTGCGGGTCAGCGAGGACAACACCTACGTTCTCGCCGGCATCGACGACGACATCGCCGACGGTATCGACTACGTCGACCCGGTTCAGCTGGACCTCGCTGTCGAGCTGCTCACCGATGCCGCGGACTGGTCGGGCGACACCACGGCGAGCGAGGTGCTGGCGCCGTCGGAGCGCCTCGGGTGGCTCGTCTCCTTCATCGTCAACCCGGATCCGACCCGGCTGGCACCGAGCCCACCGTTCGACGACGAGGTCGCCGCCTGGCGCAAGCTGGTCAATTCCTTCGAGGATCGCCTACATCCGGCCTGACTGAGTTGATCTACTAGAATGCCTGCCACTCGCAACGAGGCGCGACCGGAAGCCCAACCCTCACGTTCTACTCCAGGTTCAGCTCAGGCAACCGCTGCGGGGGTTTCCCTCCGCCATCCGGCTGACCTGGGGTAGCGCGAACTACACGGGGGTGGTACATCGAGCCACCGCCGTATGGATAAGCTCACATTCGTTCCCCCGAGGGTTACGCGCTTCCAAGCGTGCGGGGCTCGCCCGGAGCCTGGGATGGGTGGGTCCACACCGCGAGACCGTCGGTTTCGCGAATAACCCGACGGTGAAACGTGACTGAGAATGTGACACTGCCCGTGCCGACGAAGGTCAATGCCGTGACGCAGGAATCGAACTTCGCCCCATCCTTCGACCGGATGCGCAACATGCTGGTGCGCGCCGCCGAGGTGAGGGAGAGCGAGCAACAGCAAATATTCGACGCCCTCGACGACATCTACGCCCGGATCGCTCCGGTGGAGTCGATCGGAGCCATCCGCAAGCGCCTCTCGGAGCTACCGGACCGTACCGAGGTCAGCGTCCTGGCCGAGCGGCTCGACGAGACGATGTCCCGCCTCGAAGCGCAGGACAAGGCCATCGCCGCAGTCTCCCGGGCCGTGGAAGGCATCGTCGACAAGCTGGCCAAGCCGTTCGCGCAACTCGACGGCCGACTGGACGGGGTGGCAGGCAAGTTCGAGGGTGTCGCGGGCCGGATGGACGGCCTCGAGGACAAGCTGCAGAACATCCACCGCAGGCTGGACGAGCTGGATGTGCACCTGGACAAGCAGGACAGCAAGCTGGAGTCCGTCCCCAACGCGGTGCACGGCCCGCTCCGCGAGCGCATCGAGGCCACCGAGTCTGCGCTGCGGGAGCGCATCGACACCAGCGACGCCGAACTCCGGCAGCGCATCGACGAGGTCGACTCCTCTTCGCGCGAGCAACTCGGCGAGGCGACCAAGTCGCTGCGTTCCGACCTGCTGGAAGCCACCAGTGCGATCGACGCGGGCGAGCGGGTGGATGCCATCGCCGAGAAGCTGAACGAGGTCGCAGGCAGGATCGACGAGGTAACCAACCGGATCAACAAGGTCGAGGACGACATCGCCTCGCGTGTCGGTGACCTGGACGGCACCCTCAAGGCCCGGCTCGCCACGGTGGAGAGCGCCATCTCCGAGCGGCCTGACTCCGACTCGCTTGGCTCCCTGGTGCGTAAGAGCAACGAGGAGTCCGAGCGGCGCATCGGTGGCCAGCTCGACGAGGCCATGGCCACGTTCGCCGAGCTCATGCTCGGTGGCGGGCAGCCTGCCCAGCAGACGGTGCAGCCGCCGCCCGCGCCACGGCAGACACGGCGCTCACGCAACGGTTCCAACCGCGCTCGCAACGGCACCAAGAAGGACGAGGCGCCCGCCGAGTCCTCCAACGAGAGCTGACCGTACAGCGCTCACCATCACGACTCGATCGAACGGCACAACCACACGGCAACGGACGTCAGGACCCCGGGCACGCCCCCGGGGTCCTCGTCGTGGGTGGGCCCAGGCCACACCCGGTCACCGGAAGACCTCAGGGAGCAGCTCGGCGAGCGGGCAGGGACCGCGCGGCGTGTCTGACCAGGCAGCCGTCGCCGCCGAACTCGTACAGCACCTGCCTGCAACGCCCGCAGGGCATGAGCAACTCGCCGGTGCCGCTGCGGCTCGCGACCGCGACCAGCCGTGTCGCGCCAGCCAGCCACAGCTGCTCCACCAGATGGCCTGCTCAGATACCCGCAGTGCCGCCTCATCCCATCTGGTGCCTCGCGCAACCCGAGCGTGAGAATCACCTCACCCACACCAACCGCCGGTGCAGGAGAACGCCTGGTACACGCCCTATCGGGGACCAGTCGACCACCCGGTCGGGCAACGGCATCACAGCAGCTCACACGCACTATACCCGCGCTGGTTGTCTCGTCGATCACACCGGACTCACCGAGTTTGAACCGGCCGGCACGGGCAGGGCTAGCATCCCCCTATTAGCCCACGCCTGCCGTGGTCGCCGCGCGCCACCAGCCGTCTCGTATGGACACGATCGCCCTGGTGGCGGTCGGTCTTCGGCAGGCAAGGAGTGGGTACGTCACGAAACCATGGAGGCCGTACACCGATGTCTGTCACTGCGAGTCCCACGGGGGCGAGCGATCGGGCGGGTGCCTCGCGCCTGGGCGGCACGTTCTACCGCGGCGATCCGGCCATGTGGTCCTGGGTGCTGCACCGCATCACCGGCGCGCTCACGTTCTTCTTCCTCTTCGTCCACGTCCTCGACACCGCCCTGGTGCGCGTTTCGCCGAGCGCCTACAACGCGGTCATCGAGACCTACAAGACGCCGTTCGTGAATCTGCTGGAGGTCGGCCTCGTCGGCGCCGTGCTCTACCACGCGCTCAACGGCATTCGGGTGATCCTGGTCGACTTCTGGTCCCAGGGCCCGAAGTACCAGCGCCTCATGCTGTGGGTGCTGGTCGGCCTCTGGCTCGCCGCCATGATCCCGGGGACCTACTACATGCTCGAGCACACCGTCTCCACGATGTTCGGGGGTAACTGACCATGACGTCCGAGTCCCTTACTCTCGACAAGCCACGATCCCCCCGCAGGCCTGCGGCCCGCCGCAACAACTTCGAGCTCTACAGCTGGCTGTTCATGCGGATCTCCGGGCTCGCGCTGGTGGTGCTGGTACTGGGCCATCTGTTCATCATGAACATCCTGGACGACGGCGTGCACCGGATCAATTTCGCGTTCGTCGCAGGCCGATGGGCCTCCCCGTTCTGGCAGGCCTGGGACCTGATCATGCTGTGGCTCGCCCAGCTGCACGGCGGCAACGGGATGCGGGTGATCATTGAGGACTACGCACGCAAGCCCACCACGCGCTTCTGGTTGAAGATGATCCTGTACGCCTCGATCGTGCTCATCCTGGCTGTCGGCACCCTGGTGATCTTCACGTTCAACCCGAACATCTCCGGCTGACCAGCCGCTCCCACCGCACTCCTGGAGTTCGCTATGCAGTTCCACAAGTACGATGTGCTGATCGTCGGGGCAGGCGGTGCCGGGATGCGCGCCGCCATCGCGGCCGCCACCGAATCCGGCGAAGGTGCTCCCCGCACGGCGGTGCTGACCAAGCTGTACCCCACACGCTCGCACACGGGTGCCGCACAGGGCGGCATGTGCGCCGCGCTGGCCAACGTCGAGGAAGACAACTGGGAGTGGCACACCTTCGACACCGTCAAGGGTGGTGACTACCTCACCGACCAGGACGCGGCCGAGGTTATGGCCAAGGAGGCCATCGACGCGGTGCTCGACCTGGAGAAGATGGGGCTGCCGTTCAACCGGACCGAAGAGGGCCGCATCGACCAGCGGCGGTTCGGCGGCCACACTCGCGACCACGGGAAGGCCGCCGTCCGCAGGGCCTGCTACGCGGCCGATCGCACCGGTCACATGATCCTGCAGACGCTGTACCAGACCTGCGTCAAGCACGGCATCGAGTTCTACAACGAGTTCTACGTACTCGACGTGGTGCTGACCGACACCGACGAGGGTCCGGTGGCCTCCGGTGCAGTGGCCTACGAGCTCGCAACCGGCGAGATCCACGTCTTCCAAGCCAAGTCGGTGGTGTTCGCCACCGGCGGGTTCGGCAAGGTTTTCAAGACCACCTCCAACGCCCACACGCTCACTGGCGACGGGATGGGCATCTACTTCCGCAAGGGCCTGCCGCTGGAGGACATGGAGTTCTACCAGTTCCACCCGACCGGGCTGGCCGGCCTCGGCATCCTGCTCACCGAGGGAGCCCGCGGCGAAGGCGCGATCCTGCGCAACGCCTCGGGCGAGCGGTTCATGGAACGGTACGCCCCCACGATCAAGGACCTCGCGCCCCGCGACATCGTCGCCCGCTCGATGGTGCTCGAGGTACTGGAAGGTCGCGGCGCGGGTCCTGAGAAGGACTACGTCTACCTGGACTGCACTCACCTCGGCGAGGAAGTGCTGGAGAACAAGCTGCCGGACATCACCGAGTTCGCGCGGACCTACCTGGGCATCGATCCCGTGTACGAGGCGGTGCCGGTCTACCCCACGGCGCACTACGCGATGGGCGGGATCCCGACCAATGTCGACGGTGAAGCGCTTCGCGACAACGACACCGTGCTGCCCGGCCTGTACGCCGCCGGTGAGGTGGCGTGCGTGTCGGTGCACGGTTCCAACCGGCTCGGCACGAACTCACTGCTGGACATCAACGTGTTCGGCAGGCGGGCCGGGATCGCCGCGGCGCGGTACGCCACCCGCCGGGAGCACGTCGAGCTCCCGGAGAACCCCGCCAAGACCGTCGAGGGGATGGTGCACCACCTTCGGACGGCCACCGGCGGCGAGCGAGTGGCCGACATCCGCACCGAGCTGCAGCAGACCATGGACGCCAACGCGGCCGTGTACCGCACCGAGGACACCCTCAAACAGGCCCTGTCCGACATTCACGTGCTCAAGCAGCGCTACGGCAGGGTCGCGGTGCACGACAAGGGGATGCGGTACAACACCGATCTGCTGGAGGCCGTGGAGCTCGGGTTCCTGCTCGACCTGGCCGAGGCGCTGGTGACCACGGCACTGGCCAGGAAGGAGTCGCGGGGTGGGCATGCCCGCGAGGACTACCCGAACCGTGACGATGTGAACTTCATGCGTCACTCGATGTGCTACAAGCTGCTGCCCGAGGAGGAGGACCCGAACGCTCCCCTCGGCCTGACCGGCTTTACGTCCGACATCCGGCTGGACTACAAGCCCGTAGTCTTCACCCGGTACGAGCCCATGGAGCGCAAGTACTGATGGCTAGCCCGACAACCACCGACCCGGCCACCGGCACGGGCAATGACACGGTCCACGACACCTCGCAGATCCCCGCTCCGGAGGGGGCAGTCACGGTTTCGGTCAGGATCCTGCGGTTCAACCCGGAGATCGACGACGAGCCGCACTGGGAGACCTACGACGTCCCGGCGCTGCCCACCGACCGGGTACTGAACCTGCTGATCAACATCAAGAGCTATGTGGACGGTTCGCTGTCCTTCCGCCGGTCCTGCGCGCACGGCATCTGTGGCTCGGATGCGATGCAGATCAATGGTGTGAACCGCCTGGCGTGCAAGGTGCTAGTCAAGGACCTGCTGTCCAAGGGGGACAAGCCGACCACGATCTCCATCGCACCTATCAAGGGCCTCCCACAGCTGAAGGATCTCTATGTCGACATGGAGCCCTTCTTCGAGGCATTCAAGGCGGTGAAGCCGTACCTGATCGCCTACGGCAACGAGCCGAGCAAAGAGCGAGTGCAGTCCCCCGCCGACAGGGAACGCTTCGACGACACCACCAAGTGCATCCTGTGCGCCTGCTGCACCACCTCGTGCCCGGTATACTGGGCGGATGGCTCCTACTTCGGACCGGCGGCGATCGTCAACGCGCACCGGTTCATCTTCGACTCCCGTGACGAGGGGGCCGAGGAGCGGCTGGACATCCTCAACGACACCGAGGGCGTGTGGCGCTGCCGCACCACGTTCAACTGCACCGAGGCCTGCCCGCGCGGCATCCAGGTCACCAAGGCGATCCAGGAGGTCAAGCGCGCCCTGCTGTTCAAGCGCGTGTGAGGGCACCCCGTGTCGGGCCCTGCGAACCCCCGTGTCCGGCGCACCGGCACCTTGTGTTGGGTACGCGTGCACCCCGTTTCAGGTACTCGATGTCAGGACAAGGCGACAGCGTGGCGCGCGCGGCCCTAGCTGATCTCCGTCGAGTGCCCGGTGTGAGCAGACCGGTCGCCCACCAGCGGTACGGTTCTACACGCGCGGAGTGATCCTTGGCGGACTGTCGGTGCGGGCTGCTTAGCTGTATCCATCGAACCGGCACGCAGGACACGGAAGGTGGAGCATGGGCACACGCATCCAGGTGGCGTTCGACGCCGCCGAGCCCCACGCGCTGGCCCGATTCTGGGCGGCGGCGATGCGCTACGAGGTGGAGGACCACAGCGGGCTGGTCGATCACCTGCTCGGCGCGGGCTACATCCAGGGGAGCGACATCATCGACCTCGATGGTCGCAAGGCCTTCCGGGACGCCACCGCGTGCAGCGATCCAGAGGGGGCCGGGCCCCGCCTCTACTTCCAGCGCGTTCCCGAGGCCAAACAGGCCAAAAACCGGGTCCACCTGGACCTGGAGGTCGGCCAGGAGCGCCGGGAAGCGGAGGTGGAGCGCCTGGTCGACCTCGGCGCTACCGTACTGTGGATCACCGCAGATCGTGGGCCGGTCACCACCACCCTGGGCGATCCGGAAGGCAACGAGCTCTGCGTCTGCTGATGGCGGCGGCCAGCGTCACGGAGAGCACCATGCTGACCGTGCTCGGCCGTGGTGTCGAACTCCACCTGGTGTGGCTCGACCCGTCGATCGAAGAAGCCTCCCGGGACCGGCAGGTCACCGATCCCGGGAGGCTGCCACAACGGCCCGTACGGCGCCGGTTACGTCCAGAGAATGGCCAGGCCGAGGTTGACCACGAGCAGCGCACCGAGCGCGCGGTTCAGCCATCCCGGTGCGGCCGGTTTGCGCAGGAAAACCAGTGCCAGCGCGCCGATAGCGACCACGACCAGGATCTTGATTCCCAGCTTCAGGTGGTTCAGGTCGGCGTCGGTGAACGGTTCCAGCGCCATCATGGCCACACCGGTGATCAGCATGACTCCGCTGCCGTGCAGCCAGCCCTTGTTCACCGGGGCGCCCGCCCCGGCGTGCTGCTGCAGCATGAACGTACCGACGAGCAGGCCGAAGCCCAGCACGTGTAAGAACACCAGCACCTGGTGTAGGAACTCCATGGGTGCCCCCTTCGTGGTAGGAATCTCAGCGGGACGGCGAGCCGGTTCGGGAATGTGCGCGCTGCGCGCGCAGGCCGCGCCAGCCGATCACACCGATGATCGTACCCAGAATGATCGACACCACGGTGAGCGCGGCGTGCACCACGAAGTAGGACGTCGGTGAGCCGTCAGCGGCCCAGGAGTCCTCGCTGGCCCACAGGTTGCGGGCGAACATCACCCAGATCACCCAGGACCAGATACCGAAGGCGAGCAGGAACCCTGATGTCAGCCGGGAGTGCATGGTCGCAGTATCCCTACCGGCCGCGGCGGACTCGTCCCCCGGGTACACCACATCACTGGCCGGGCGATCACACACGCGGTGACCGTTTCGTCTCGATATCGTGACAACACACGACTGGGCGTCACTGCGCCATACACAGCGTGCGACCGACACAGTTACGCTGTCCTGCGTGACTGGCTGGTGTTCGCGGGCGCGAGGCGTGGTGCTCCCCCCTGCGCTGCTCGCCCCTGTGCTGCTCGCGTTGACGATCCTGGTGGCGATCACAGGCGTGCCCGCGGCACAGGCCGACCCCGGTACGCCGGAACCACCGGAACCGTGCTCCAACCACGAGACTCCTCCCGGACCGATCTCCCCTTCTGAGGAACCCGCTCCCGGCGAGGACCCGCCCGATCCGCTGCCCGTTCCCGAGGAACCCATTGGCGGCGAGCGGCTGGGAGAGTGCGGCGAGGTGCTGCCGCCCGAGGTGCCCGGCCCGCCGGAGGAGATCACCGCCGCAGCGTGGATGATCTCCGACCTCGATTCCGGCGAGGTGCTCGCCGCCCGCGATCCGCACGGCAGGCACCGGCCCGCTTCGCTGATCAAGGTGTTGCTGGCAGCCACCGTGGTCGACGAGCTCGATCCGGACGAGACGGTGATCGCCTCGGAGGACGACACCGACCAGGTCTGCACCTGCGTCGGCCTGGTCACCGACGAGGAGTACACGGTCGAGGACCTGCTCACCGGCACGCTCATCCACTCCGGCAACGACGCCGCGCACGCGCTCGGCAGCGCCCTCGGCGGCAAACGGGAGGCGCTGGAGGCGATGAACGGCCTGGCCACACGCTTGATGGCGCTGGACACCCGCGCGGCGACCACCTCAGGGCTCGATGGCCCCGGCATGACCAGCTCCGCCTACGACCTGAGCCTCATCTTCCGGCACGCGCTGGAGCAGCCCCGTTTCGTCGAGGCCATCGGCACCCGGAATCTGGACTTCACCTTGGAAGACGACGAGTCGATCTCGCTGTACAACGACAACCGGCTGCTCGGCTCCTACGAGGGCTTCATCGGCGGCAAGACGGGGTACACCAACGCGGCGCGGCACACCTACATGGGTGCCGCCGAGCGGGGAGACCGTAGGGTGGCGGTAGTGTTGCTGCACGCAGAGCAGCGCCCGGTTCCGGTCCACGAGCAGGCGGCGGCCGCGCTCGACTACGGTTTCGCGCTCGCGGGCGAGGGGGTCGCGCCCGTCGGGGAGCTGGTGCCGCCGCTACAGGAAGGCGAGGGCAGTCTCGCGCTGGACGACGACATGCTCGAACGGGACGGCGAGGGGTTCGTGCACGCGATCCTGGACGGTGAGCGCAGCATCCCCGGCATGACGCTGGGTGTCGCGGTGGCCGGTGTGGCGCTGGTCGGCATCGTGCTGATCTGGCGTAGCAGGCGCGACCGGCTGTTCCGCTGACCCGCCACGGTTGGTGCCCGAACGCCACGGCGGGACTGGTCGTTCCGGTCACGAAGCGCCGGGGACTCCCGCGGCCAGCGACGCGGTGACCAGCGGTGCGTAGCCGAGCGCGTAGCCACGCTGATTCGGGTGGTACGACTCCAGGATCGGGTACGACAACCCGTTGATCCACTCGTCACTGTCGCAAACGGCGTGCCCGTTGAATGCCTCCCTCGGATCGGCGAAGGCGAACCCGTGGGCGGCCGCGCGGTTCGCGATCACTTGCGCGAGCAGGTCAGCCGTGGCGTTCAGCTCGGCCTGCTGCTCCGGTGTGATCTGTGCGACGAGGTTGCACACCTGGCCGTTGAAGAGCCTGGGATAGCCGACCGCCACCACCGTGGCCTGCGGCGCGCGCTCGGCGATGGCCCGGTACAACATGTCCAATTTCGCGGGGAGCGCGCCGGTGATGACCGCCCGGGCCTCGGCGATCTCCTCGGCGCAGGTGTATGGCCATGGCCGGGCGCACGCCGTGAGCACCTCGGCGAAACCTGCGTCGTTGCCGCCGACCGTCACGGTGACGTAGTCGGTCGCCGCGCCCATCCCGTCCAGTTGGGAGTCGAGCACGTCGGCGACACGGGCACCGGAACACGCCCGCAGGTCCAGCCGGGCGCCGAGTTCCTCGCCGACCAGTGCCGGGTATCCCAGCGGCGACCGGTAGCACTCCCGTTCGTGGTAGCTGCGGGTGCCGACGCCGGATGCGTAGGAGTCGCCAAGCGCGACGTAGCTGTCCTCCTCGGCCCGCGCCGCCTCGCCGACTCCCACCAGTAGCCCGGTGAGCAGCATCGGCACCAGCGCCATGCGGACGGTACGCCACAACCGGCCCACGCCTCACCTCCCGCCGTCAGCGTCCGCGGCGCCTCCCGCGGCTGGGTTCGAGCGTGGTCGATCCGGACGAACGCGGCAATCATCCGAACAGGAGACTGCCACACGGACAGTGACTACGTACCGTCACCACCGCCGCAACTGTCGCTACTGTCCTCACCGGTCACGATGGCCGGCCAGACCGGCCCGATCCCGGTCAGCGCGTACGGTCGCGGCGCCGCCGGGAGAGCAGGCTCGCCGCGCCGCCGAGAGCCGCACCGAGCCCGACCAGGCCAGCGACATGACCCGCGCTGGGACCACGTCGCACGTGGACGAGCGGCCGCACCATCGTGGGCCCGGGCTCCGGGACGGTCTCCACGACGTTCTCACGTGCGGTGGCGGTCCAGGCGGTGACGAACAGCAGGAACCGCGACACCACGTTGGCGAAGACGAGCAACCCGATGATGGGTCCGAACAGCGCCCCGGTCGGTGAGGTCATCACCGAGGCGATGAACAGCGAGGCGAGCTGTTTCAGGAGCTCGAATCCGATCGCGGCGATCAACGCGCCCTTCACCGCGCTGCGCGCGCTCACCCGCTCGCGCGGCAGGCGCGCGATGACCCACAGGAACACCAGCCAGTTGGCGGCGATGGCCAGCACGATCGTCAGCAGGCTCAACCCCACACGGGCGGGCGTGACATCCTCCAGCCCCACGGTGGCCAGCACAGCCCTTGCCGCCATGGTCCCGGCGGTGGTCAGCCCGAACGACACCAGCAGCGCCGCACCGAGCCCCAGCAATGCCAGCAGGTCCTTCGCCATGCCACTGACCAGCGGGCGTTTCTTGCGCTCCTGACCCCACTGCGCGGTCAACGCGTCCCGCAGGTTGCGCATCCACCCGATACCGGAGTACAGCGCCACCGCCAGGCCAAGGACACCGACCGTGGTGCGGGCCTCCACCGCGGTGAGCACCACCTCCTCGATGGTGCCTTCCAAGCCGTCCGGTGCCGCCTGCACCAGCCTGGTGATCAGCTCCTGCAACAGCGCCGGATCGGCGGCCAGCACGTAACTCGCGATCGCGAAGGCAACCATCAGCAGCGGCACCAGCGATAACACACTGAAATACGTGATGGCCGCCGCGTAGTGGTTGCCGTACCGATCGCCGAACGCTTGTTGCGCCCGGATCAGGTGATCGATGCCGGGATACCGGCGCCGCAGTCGCTGCGCGCGCTCGGAAACCTCCTGCGCCTTCTCCTTGGCCTGCCGCACGCTCGGTGTGATTCCTTGGGTTGCCACGTGCCAACGGTAACCGGCCAGGCGCGTTCCGCTGTGGACGCACCTCCCGAGAGGGGTCGCGTCGCGTGTCGCGTGCTACCGGCCGGAGTCCCGCAGCCCGAGGGCATCGAGGACATCGGCCACACGCCGCGTCTCGACGTCGAGGAACTCGCCGTACTCCTCGCCAGCCAGGTAGGAGTCCTCCCAGCCGTACCGGTCGACCGCCTCGCGCCACGGCGCACTGTCCCGCAACCGGTCGATCGTCCCGATCAGCGCGTCGCGCTCGTCCTCGGCCAGGCCTGGCGGTGCGAGCAAGCCCCGCCAGTTCACGAATTCCAGATCGACGCCGAGTTCCGTCAGTGTCGGGGCATCGATCCCCCGTACCCGTTCTGGCCCCGTCACCGCGAGCACCCGTAGCTCCCCTGCCTCAACGGCGTGCATATGCTCGCCCGCACCCATCGCGGCGTAGTCCACCTCGTGGCTGAGCAGTCCAGCCAGCAGCTCCCCGCCACCGTCGTAGGAATGGTACGACACCTCGGCCGGGTCGATCCCGAGCTCGTCGGCGAGCAGCATCACTGCCAGGTGGTCGGGGCCACCCGGCTGGGAACCGCCGCCGCCTGCCACCTCGCCGGGACGGTCACGCAGATCCGCGACCAGATCCGGCAGATTGCCGTAGTCCGAGCCCGCGGGCACCACGATCGCTCCTGCCTCCTCGACTACTCTGGCCAGCGGGGTGAGCTCGGCAAGCTCCCCGGCATGACCGCTGATCTGCGCCGTGGCCACCAGTCCCAACCCCATCTGCAACAGCAGCGTGTCGTCGCCCGACTCATACCGGGCGCGGGACAGCGCGGCCATACCGGTCTCCCCCGGCATGTTGAGCACCTCGACCGATTCCGCCAGCCCGCTGTCCTCCAGCCCACCGGCCAGGGTGCGTGCCGTCTGGTCGAACCCGCCGCCGGGCGGAGTCGGCACGATGACCCGCAACTCCTCGGGAGCTTGCGTAGTCCCGCACGCCACCGGACCGAGCAACGCCGCGAGAGTCATCGCGATGCCGCGCAGCACGCACCTCACGCCGCGGACACTCCTTCCTGTTCACGGGATCGGGATCGCCGACGCCGCAGCCATCCCACCACACTCGGCAGCAGCGACGCGGCCGCAAGACCCAGCAGCACGGCGGGGATCGGCTGGGTGACGAACACCGACCAGTCGCCCCCGGAGATCTGTAGCGCCTGGCGCATGTTGCGTTCCATCAGGCCACCGAGGATGAGCCCGAGGATGAGCGGGGCAGCTGGGAAGTCGTTGGCCCGCATGAGGAACCCGAGCACACCGAACCCCAGCAGCAACCAGAGGTCGAACACGGCGAAGCTGAGCCCGTAGACTCCGACCGCGCAGAACACCACGACCAGCGGAAGCAGCACCGCTTTCGGGGTGTTGAGCACCTTGGCGAACACCGGGATCAGTGGCAGATTCAGGATCAGCAGCACCACGCTGCCGATGTACATGCTCGCGACGACGCCCCAGAACATGCCGGGGTGCTCGTCGAGCATGAGCGGGCCCGGTTGCACGCCGAGCACCAGCAACGCCCCGAGCAGGATGGCAGTGGTGCCCGATCCGGGGACCCCGAGGGTCAGCAACGGGACGAACGAACCGACCGCCGCGCCGTTGTTGGCGGACTCCGGAGCGGCGACTCCCTTGATGTTGCCCCGCCCGAAGCTGTCACCGTCCCTTGCGATGCGTTTCTCGGCCGAATAGGACAGAAACGAGGCCACGGTCGCGCCCGCGCCGGGAAGCACCCCGGTAAAGAAGCCGAGCACCGAGCCTCGCAACGTCGGCGGCGTGATCGCACCGACCTCGCCCCTGCTCAGCCGAAGCGACGTCACCCCGCCACGCGCGCCGCCCTCGCCGCGCCGGGACAGCAGCACGAACACTTCGGCGAGCGCGAACACGCCGAGCGCGACGATCAGGAAGTCGATGCCCTCGTACAGTTCCGGGCGGTCGAAGGTGAACCGCAGGGTGCCCGTGGCTGCGTCGATGCCGACCAGCGCGACGACCACCCCGACAACCGCGGAGATCAACCCCTTGGTGAGGTTCTTGCCCGACAGCGAGACGATCGCGGTCAACCCGAGGACCATGAGGGCGAAGTACTCAGCAGGGCCGAAGCTCACCGCCACCGTCGACAGTGTGGGTGCGATCAACATCAGTCCGACGACACCGATGGTGCCGCCGACAAACGAGGCGATCGCCGCGACGGCCAACGCCTTGCCCGCCCTGCCGTCACGGGCCATGGGGTAGCCGTCGAACGACGTTGCCACCGTCCCGGCGATGCCGGGAGCGTTGAGCAGGATCGACGAGGTCGACCCGCCGAACACGGCGCCGTAGTAGACACCGGCCAGCATGATCATCCCCGTTGTGGGGTCCATCCCGAAGGCGATGGGGATCATCAACGCGATCGCGCTCATCGGGCCGAGTCCCGGCAGGATGCCGATGACCGTGCCCGCGAGGACACCGACGAAGACGAACGTCAGGTTCTCCGGGCTGAGCGCGACGCCGAACCCGGACACGAGCTGGTTGAGGGTATCCATGGCAGGCTCCGTGAATGCGCGTGGCGGTGGCGATAACGCGAAAGGGGACGACCGGTGGGCCGGCCGGGGGTCGGATCAGCTGGCTCGGGAGTGAGTGGGAACGGCCTCAGAACGGCAGCGGGCCGTTCGGCAGCACCACACCGAGCCCTTCGGTCATACCGAGATAGGTGACCAGTGGGATCCCGATGCTGACCAGCGCAGTGACGAGGTGCCGCCGGTAGCCCAGGTACCACACCATCGCGGCGAGGTAGGCCGCCGTAGCCAGCACGAAGCCCGCGATGGTGAACAACGCGACGTAGGCGGCGGAAGCTGCGGCGAACAGCCCCAGTTCGAGGCGAATGTCGCCGAGCCTGCCGAGCCCACCGGTGCCCGCCTGCCCGGCAGCTGCCGTACCCTCGCCTGCCGGGCCTTCGGACGCCTGCTCCGGCTGCTCGGCCAGCGGGGTGCTGCGCTGGAAGAACAGCACCACCGCCAGGCCGAGCAGCACGAACCCGAGGCCACGCGGCAACGTCGCGGGCTGCACCGGGACGTCCACGGCCACGAAATCGGGCAGCCGGTACGCCCCCGCGAGGTACACGCCCGCGAACAGCGCCACCACAACGGCGACCGTGCGGTTGGACAACCGGAACGCGTTCATGTCCCGCTCCCGATCACCGGAGGCCGACCTCGTCGAGGATGTCGGCGATCTCCTCGTGGGACTCGTCGAGGAAGGCCTCGAACTCCGCGCTGTCCTGGTACGAGTCGACCCAGCCAAGCTTGCTCGCCTCCTGCTGCCACTGCTCGGTCTGCAGCATGTCCGCAAGGACCTCCTCGTAGTAGGCGATCTCCTCCCCGGTCATCTCGGCGGGGCCCATCACGCCACGCCAGATGTCGAAGGTGAAGTCCACATCCTGCTCGGTGAGGGTGGCAACGTCGGGCATGCCGTCGAGGCGTTCCGGGGCCGATACCGCCAGCGGCTTGACCTCACCTGCCTCGATGAGTTCGGTGGCTTCACCGCCGCCGGTCACCGCGGCATCGACGTGCCCGCCGAGCAGCGCGGTCATCGCCTCACCGCCACCGTCGAAGGCGACGTAGTTGAGCTCGCTCGCGTCGACCCCGGCGGCGTCGGCGGCCCCGGCCAACGCCACGTGGTCCATGCTGCCCGGCGCCGAACCGCCCGCGATGCTCACCGAACCCGGGTCGCTTCCCCACTGTTCGACGAGGTCGTCGAAGGATTCCATGGGCGAGTCGGCGGGCACCAGGTACACCATGTAGTCGGTGATCAACCGCGCGATCGGCGTGAAGTCGGTGTGGTCGTGGTCGGACTCACCCGCGAGCGGGACGAGGAGGATCGGCGGGCTGGTCACGAATAGCTTGTGCGGGTCACCGGTGTGGTTGGCGATGTAGGACCAGCCGATCGCTCCGCCACCGCCCGGCTTGTTGACCACCCGCACCGGCTGGTCAACAAGCCCGGTGTCCTCCAGCACCCGCGCGCTCGTGCGGGCCAGCGTGTCCCATCCGCCACCGGTGTCGGCGGGAGCGGTGATCTCGATGGGTTCGCCTGGCGACCACTGGCCGCCGTCACCGCCTGCCTCGGCTCCACAGCCGGCGAGCAGCAGCGATCCGGTCGCGGCCAGCGCGACCAGCGGGCGGGAACGTCGATGCGGCATGACGACCTCCAGGTGGTGGGTAGGTGGTTCCCGCGCAGCGGCAGGGCTGCCGGGTGGGGATGGCGACTCGCTCGTTCCCCGTCTATGAGCTGGCCCACAGGGAAACAGCCGCGAGCGCCCCGATGAAGTGTTGTGTCCGTTACGGGGGCAGTGGTGGTAAACGTCCTTGTGGTCGTTGTGTACACCCGCCGACGCTCGCCTCCGACGACGCATCCGTGCGATCCTGTCGCGACGGAGCGAGCTGGGGGTGAACGCGCAGCGGAGGAGCCCGGCACGCCTGGGCGGGACGCGAAAGGGGCAGCCGGTGCGGCCCAGGTTCACCCTCGCAGGCCAGTTCCTCGCCATCCAGCTGGTCATCATCGTGCTGGTGCTGATCGCCGTCACCGGAGCTTCGGTGGCGCAGTCGGACGCGACATTCCGACAAACCGAGGGGCAGCGGATGCGCGCCATCGCCGAGACCGGCGCCACCCACGAAGCGGTCCGGATGGGCGTGAGCGACGTCGGCGACCAGGGGATCCTGCAGCCCACCGCGGAGAGCCTGCGCAGCCTGTCCGGCGCCGACAAGCTCATCGTGACCCGCAGGGACCTGCGCATCCTCACCTCGCCCGATCCCGGTGATCTCGATCAGCCGCTGGCCATCGGC
This sequence comes from Haloechinothrix sp. LS1_15, assembly GCF_033042135.1. Taxonomy (NCBI): domain Bacteria; kingdom Bacillati; phylum Actinomycetota; class Actinomycetes; order Pseudonocardiales; family Pseudonocardiaceae; genus Haloechinothrix; species Haloechinothrix sp. LS1_15. The sequence goes on from NZ_WBXM01000006.1 coordinate 70,096, forward strand.
GACAGCCCGGTACTCGAAGGCCGTGCGTGGACCGGCATGACACCGATCGGCGGTGAGGATTTCCTGGTCGCCCACGTCCCGGTGATCGCCGAGGGCGGGGACGTCATCGGGCTGGTCGCGGCGGCACGCCGCTACCCGGGGTTCAGCCAGCGCCTGGTCGCCGCCGCCCCCAACCTGTTGATCTACCTCGGTATCGCCGGTTCGCTCGGTGTCACCGGGTCGGTGCTGCTGGCGCGCAGGGTGAAACGACAGACGCTGGGCCTGGAGCCCGCCGAGATCACCAGCCTCGCCGAGCACCGGGAGGCCATCCTGCACGGGATCAAGGAGGGGGTCATCGCGCTCGACTCCGAGCACCGGATCACGATGGTCAACGACAAGGCGATCGAGCTGCTGCGGCTCCCCCGCGACTGCGCACAGCGGCGGCTGGCCGAGCTGGACATCGACCCGGCGTTGCACCAGGTACTGACCGGCACCACCAGCGGGCGCGACCAGGTGGTGACCATGGGCGACCGGCTCGTCACACTCAACCGCATGCCGCTGGTCACCGGGGGCAAGGCGGCGGGCTCGGTCACCACCATGCGGGACCGGACCGATCTGGTCGAGCTCAAGCACGAACTGGACGTGACCCGCACGACCACCGAGGCGCTGCGGGCGCAGGCACACGAGTTCAGCAACCAGCTCCACGTGATCACCGGGCTACTGGAGCTCGGCGAGTACGACGAGGTCAACCAGTACATCGGCCGGGTGAGCGGGGCGCGTGCCCAACTCAGCGAGGACATCACCGCGAGCGTCGCCGACCCGTCGGTGGCCGCACTGCTGATCGCCAAATCCAGCCGGGCCGCGGAACAGGGAGCCGAGCTGCGGGTCTCACCGCGCAGCGAGCTGGGACAGCTGAGCGAGGACCTCTCGGCCGACCTCACCACGGTGGTGGGCAACCTGGTGGACAACGCCCTCGACGCGGTGGCCTCGGGCGAGCGATCGTCCGCCGGTTCGGTGGTGGAGGTGCGGCTGGCCGGGGACGCCGATGGGGTGTGGGCGTCGGTGCGTGACTCCGGCCCCGGAGTGCCGAACGAGCTGCACGACGAGATCTTCCGGCACGGCTTCTCCACCAAGACGGGCACCGACCCGGAAGGGCGTGGCCTCGGGCTGGCCATCACCCAGCTCGTCTGTGCCCGGCGCGGCGGGCACGTCCGTATCGCCTCGGCGTCCCCGGCAGGCGGGGACGAACACCGGGAGGACACCGGTGCGGCGCGGGAACACCCCGCTCCCCTAGCGGGGGCCGAGTTCGTCGCGTGGCTCCCGCTTGCTCCCTCGGCAGGCGAACGAAACCGGCCAAGGAGTTCCGAGACATGATCAACGTTGTGGTGGTGGACGACGACTTCATGGTCGCCAGAGTGCACCGGGGCATCACCGAGAGGATCCCCGGATTCTCCGTCCTCGCGGAGGCACGCACCGGCAACGAAGCGCTCGACCTCGTGCGGCGGCACCGGCCCGACCTCGTGTTGCTTGACATCTACCTGCCGGACATGAGCGGCATCGAGGTGCTACGCCTGCTGCGCGGCGACGAGCGGACCGCCGATGTGGATATCCTGGTCATCACCGCGGCGCGCGATGCGGAAACGGTCCGCACCGCGGTGCGCGGCGGGGTGGTGCACTACATCATCAAACCGTTCGACTCCGCTACCCTGCAGGCGCGGCTGGTCGCCTTCGCCGAGAGCCGTAAGACACTGCACCAGATCGACGCCGCCGATCAGGCCTCGGTGGACCGCGTGTTCGGGGGCGCGCCCGCCGCTGCCCGCATGCCGAAAGGGCTGACCTCGCAAACGGCCGACCTGGTCCGCGACGCCCTGCTCCAGGCAGACGACGGCCTCTCGGCTTCCGAATGCGCCGAGGGCACCGGGGTGTCGCGGGTGAGCGCGCGCCGGTACCTGGAGTTCTTCGTGGAATCCGGTAAGGCCGAGGTGCGGCTGCGGTACGGCACAGCAGGGCGACCCGAACGCCGCTACCACTGGATCGGCGGTTAAGCGGCGTGATTCGCGGCGGCGGGAGCCATCGACCAGCCAGCGGTTACCTCCCGCGACGGCCAGTGTGTCGGTGTCGCCAGACGAGATGGAGGGCCGCCGCGCGGAAGAATCCCATCTGGCCGAAGCGCAACGTTGGACGAGCCCAGTCCACACCGAGCAGGCGAAGGCCACCGCCGGTTATCGAACAGGGTCGGCGGGACACGAAGCAATGGGCAGCAGGTGGTCCAGTTCCAGGCGTTCAGTCGCTGCTCACCTCGGCGTCGTGAAGTGAGTTCGATTGACTGTTTTCTCGGGGAACCTGTTCATGCCTTAAGCTTGTGACATCGAATGTGGCGTCGCATCTGCTCTGGATGTAGTGGCTGTGGGTGGCGATGAGCACGGTACAACCCGCGTCGCTCATCTCCCGCAGCGTGTCGATGACCATGGCGGCGTTGGCGCTGTCCAACGCGCCTGTCGGCTCGTCTGCCAGTACCAGGGACGGCTGCTTGACCAGTAGACGGGCGAGGGCGACTCGCTGTTGCTCACCGCCACTGAGGTGATGGATCTCCTCCTTCTCCTGCCCGGCGAGCCCGACGTGTTCGAGCGCGTCACGGTAGCGGGGACGCCGAGCCCGACGGGCTCTGACCGCGATCTCCAGGTTCTCGACCACCGTTGCGGTTTCGATGAGCGCGTAGTTCTGAAAGAGGTAGCCGAGGACGTCGCGCCGGAACCGGCGGCGCGCCCTGCTACCGAACCGTGTGATGTCCGTGCCCTCATATAGGATCTGCCCGCTGTCCGGCCATTCAAGCAGGCCGATGCAGTTGAGCAGTGTGGACTTTCCAGCCCCGCTGGGTCCGGTCACCGCCAGCATTTCGCCGCTGTGGACGGTAACATCGAGATCTGACCACAATGTGCGGCGGCCGAAGGACTTGGACAGGTTCTTCACAGCGATCACAGTCGGGCTCCCGGTTCGCTCAGACGTCGGCAGCGTGGGCTTTGACGATGCGCCGGTGGGCCAGGCCCACGGCAACAACAAGCATGGTCATCGCGAGCGCGGCTACCCCCGCTGCGGGAGCGAGCTCCCACCAGTTGGGTTGCGGTAGTGTCGGCGGCGGTGGAACACCTCGTTCGGTGAACCGCTCGAGCGCGGTGGTTCTGGACCAGATATTCCATCCGACCCAGCTGAGGAGCGCGCAGGCGACGAGGGTGTCCAACAGGAACAGCTTGCGGTGGATCGCCAAGAAGGTCCAGCCGCTGATGTGCTTGGCGAAGATGGTCTGGGCATTCTTGCGTCCATAGATCACGCACACGCCGAGGCCGGTAACGAACAGCACGAGCACGCCCGCCATCAGGGTCAACGCGCCGAGCCGCAGCTCGTGTGCTGCTTCTGCGTGTTCAGCGGCGGCCCGGCCAGCCACGGGCGCGAGCTCGGTGATGTGTTCGCGCGGCACTTCCCTACCGATGGCATCCAACGCGTCCTGGCGATCTCGGAAGATGACCCCATCGCGGGTCGCCATCGCGGTGTAGTCGATCGGTGAGGTCACCGGCGATCCATTGGGGACCACCACCAGCACCGGATCATCGAGCATCAATCTGTCGATCAGGGCGGTCATCTCGTCGGATTGGAAGGTTGCCACCGCCTGGCCGTCCCGCGCCCACATGTGCTCCACACCGGCCTCATGCACCCGCGCCCCCTGATCCGCGGGATTGATCATGGAGGGCACGCGTTCGGTGATCGTGTCGGCGTGCTCGTGGAGCTTCTCCGGGACGAGAATTCGCACTCTATCGTCCCCTGGCTCGGGAACGTAGCGATTCCCTTCCGGGTCCAGGATCTGCTGCTCGGCCAGGAAGGTCTCGTTCACTCGGAGCACATGTCCTGCGGGAAGCCCGGCTCCCGGCGGGGCGATCTCTGCCAGTAGCCGATGGTAGCTGACGATGACCTGCCCACGATCATCAGCGCTGCGCAGCCACCGACCCACTTGATCCGACATCGCCTCCGAAGTCTCGGGGGTGCGGCTGCCGCGGAACGCGACATACGTCGCATCCTCCCCCAGCGAGGCAACTTCCTCATGGTGCGCTTCCTGCTGCTGCACCTGCTGCCACGACCCCACCGTCATACCGCCGAGCAGTAACACGAGCAGCGCTGCCGCAACCCGAACCAGGTAGGTGCTGGCCATCGCAGGCCGCGTCGCCACAGCTCCTTGCAGGCCACGAACGATGCTGCTGCGGGTAGCCAGCACTAGCGCGCCCGCGTGCGCGAGAATCGCGAGCAGGCTGAGCGTACCCGCGAGACCGACCGCGACCAGGGAGAACAGTCCCACCCGAGCGAAACCGTTGTACAGGCCGAGCACAACCAGCGTGATCGCCGCCACGACCGCAACGGCGATCAGCCAGAACGGGGCCAGCCTGCGCAGGTCCCGTCGGAGCATCGACGGCAACGACATGCCGTGCAAACGCAGCACAGCGTACTCCTTGGCGCTCAACAACACACTGGCACCGACGATCAGTACGACGCCGAGCGCCACGACGCCGAAGACCAGCCCGAGTTCCGCCGCTTGAGACTGGATGTGCTGCCTGGGGTCGAAAGGTGGGACCACGTCCCCGGTGAGTCCAAGTTCGGCGAACTCAGCCTGCAGCGCTTTGACCGCGTCTTCGGACCCGTACACGTGGTAGGCACCCCGCGGGTCGGGATCACTGATCTGATCCAACGTATGGGTGTGAAAACGCATGCCGCCGCTGAACGAGGAATACCCGCGCTCCAGCCATGATGCGGGAGCAGAATCGGGATCGCCCGCAGCGATGAACAGATGTGAGACGCGGTCGGGCTCGCGAATGTCGCTTTCCTGTCGCACTACCGAGATATCGTGATCATGCGCGAAATTACGGACCATGCTTCCAGCTTGAACTGCGCTGGCGGAACCATCGGTGTCTTTGATCCAGATGTCGGCTGTGTAATCCAATGCGGCCTGTTCGTCGAGCTCCTCCAACACCAGGAAGGCGAGCATTGTCGAGGCGACGAGCAGGGCAAGGTGAACGATCTTGACCGCGCGGTGACGCAAGCGAATTCCCCTCAGGATGCACCTGTACTCCCCGACGCACAGGGGTGACATGCAGCGCTGTACGCTGACACGTCACCCCTGCGGCCGCGCTTGCGCACCCAGCCAAGCGCCCCGGGGATCAGATCAACTAACTAGCAGGTGTTCCTCCAGTAGGCATGAATGGTGCTGAACCCGTCCCGACTGACCTCTGCGTATGCCCAGTTACCTGCCGGGGTGTCGGGGCTCCGAACAATATTGTCGCCGGATATGGCAGTCGAGCCATGACACCGAGTTCCATGGTAGTAATTCGAGTAGCCCGAGAATGCGCTCGTGCCGTAATGCCACTCACCACCACCCACAAACTCAACACTGTCCAGCGTGGATGGACTATCCGGGTCCATTTCCGTCCCCCCACTATCGGCCAGAGCAGCACCGCCTCCACCGACGATGAGCGCACCCGCAGCGGCAACGGCCAGTAGACCACGCTGAAGCAACTTACTCATGAATCCCCCAATCCAGATCGCATGCCCCGGCGTATCGGGCATGGGTCATCTACGTGACCGAGCGTATGAACTATCGGACGCTGTGTCAAAGAGCCAGCGACAGCACTCCGACCGTCCTGGCCTGCCCGGCCAGTATGGATCGGTCCGATCGACGCAGCGGAGGCGCGAACGCTTCGCCGGAGTGGCGTCACACTCCACAATGCGCCCCGAGTTGCCCGTGCCTACGGCCGGACCGAGAGTACACCGGCCCCGTCAGCCGAAGCGGCCGGAGATGTAGTCCTCGGTGCGCTGATCCCGAGGGGCGCTGAAGATGCGTCGGGTGGTGTCGCACTCCACGAGACGTCCCGTGCGGTCGCCGCCAGGGGTCACCTCGGTGGTGAAGAACGCCGTCATGTCCGATACCCGCGCGGCCTGCTGCATGTTGTGGGTCACGATGACGATCGTGTAGTGCGTCACCATCGACTGGATGAGGTCCTCGATCCGTGTCGTGGCGACCGGATCCAACGCCGAGCACGGCTCATCCATCAACACCACATCCGGCTCCACCGCGATCGCCCGCGCGATACACAACCGCTGCTGCTGGCCACCCGACAGCGTCAGCGCGCTGGCCGAGAGCTTGTCTTTGACCTCGTCCCACAGCGCCGCTCCCCGCAGCGCGCGCTCCACGACATCGTCCATCGATGACCGGCGCACACCGGTGACACGGGGTCCGTAGGCGACGTTGTCGTAAATGGACTTGGGAAACGGGTTAGGTTTCTGGAACACCATCCCGATACGCCTACGCACCTCGGTCGCGTCGATGTTTCCGGCGTAGATGTCGGTGCCGCGGTAGCGCACGGAGCCGCTCACCCTGGCGGCGGGCACGAGGTCGTTCATCCGGTTCAGGCAACGCAACACCGTCGACTTGCCACATCCGGAGGGTCCGATGAGCGCCGATACGCGGTGTCCGGAGATGTCCAGGTTCACGTCGGCCACCGCGTGGAAACCCGAGTAGTACACGTTCAGCTCGCGGCAGGACAGCACCGGCTGCCCTGTGCTGTCAGCGCTCCCGGTCAACGCGATAGGGCTCGCGCTATCCGGTTGCCGGTGTACGGGTGGGGAGGCGGTGTGCTCGGTTCGCGTCATGGTGTCGTTCCTCCTGCCGGGCCCGGCCGGTCAGCCGAACCTCCCGGCCACGTAGTCCTCGGTGCGCTGATCGGATGCGTTGGTGAAGATGGTGTTCGTTGTGTCGAACTCGATGAGCGTTCCCGCGCGGTGGCCCGAGCTGTCGGCGTCGCCGACGCTGAAGAACGCCGTCATGTCCGACACCCGCGCGGCCTGCTGCATGTTGTGGGTCACGATGATGATCGTGTAGCTGTCCTTGAGCTGCTGGATGAGGTCCTCGATGGCCAGTGTCGCGATCGGATCCAACGCCGAGCACGGCTCATCCATCAACACCACATCCGGCTCCACCGCGATCGCCCGCGCGATACACAACCGCTGCTGCTGGCCACCCGACAGCGCTAGACCACTGCTCCGCAGCTTGTGCTCGACCTCGCTCCACAGCCCCACCCGGCGCAGGCAGTCCTCCACCAGCCCATCGAGGTCTCCACGGAACCCGTTCAGCCGGGGGCCGAACGCGACGTTGTCGTACACCGACACCGGGAACGGGTTGGGTTTCTGGAACACCATCCCGATTCGCCTGCGCACCTCGGCCGGGTCGATGTCGGCGGCGTGGATGTCCTCGCCGTTGTAGCGCACGGTGCCGCTCACCCTGGCGCCGGGGATGAGCTCGTTCATCCGGTTCAGGCAGCGCAGCACCGTCGACTTGCCACATCCAGAGGGTCCGATCAGCGCCGTCACCCGGTTGCGCCCGAGGTTCATCGTGACGTCCCGTACCGCGGTGAGGCCGCCATAAGAGCAAGCGACATCGGTGAGCTCGAACACCGCACCATCCGACGGCGCCGCCTCATCACGCGAAGCGTGCGTAGCCTGGCTGTCGATCATCATCCGTTCACCCCCGTCGTTTCGTCGTCCGCGAGCCGATCCAGCGCGCGAGGATCACCATGATCAGCACCAGCAGGAAGAGGCTCAGCGCCCCGCCCCATGCGCGTTCGATCCCCGCCTCGAACGGCTGGTTGATCCCGCGATAGACCTGCAACGGGATCGCGCTCTGCGCCGCGTCGGTGAACGCCGTGACCACCACCTGCGACCCCAGTGCGGTCAGGATCAGCGGCGCAGTCTCCCCGATCCCGCGCGCGATCGCCAGCATCGACCCGGTCGCCAGCCCGGGCGCGGCGGCTGGCAACACCGTCCGCACGATCGTGGTGGCCTTGCCCGCGCCGAGCGCGCGACTGGCGTTGCGCCACTCGTCGGGTACGAGCTTGAGCATCTCCTCGGCCGAGCGCGTGATGATCGGCAGCATGATGATCGCGATCGCCACCGCGGCCGGGAACGTGCCGAAGCCGAGGGCACCGATCAGCAGGCCGTACACGAACAGGCCAACGAAGATCGACGGGATGCCGGTCATGACGTCGGTGAAGAACCGGATCGCCATCGCCAGCTTGCCGCCGCCGTACTCCACGAGGTAGATCGCGGTGGCGATGCCCAGCGGCACGGAGTACAGGATCGCGTGCAGCATGATGTAGGCGGTGCCGAAGAAACCGGCCGCGTAGCCGCCGCCGTCGCGCCGCCACGGCGGTTCGTTCTCCACGAAGAACCCCACATCCAGCACACCGGCACCCCGGTAGGCGGTGTAGCCGATGATCAGTGCGAGCGGGAGCATGCCCAGCGCCATGGCCACGGTCAGCAGCCCGGTACAGAGCCGGTTCTTGATCGTGCGCCACGGCGCGTTGCCCTGCTTGTCCCGCAAGCTCCGGTGGCCCGTAGCGGTGCGTGACGGGCCGCCTCGCTCGGTCCGATCGCTACTGTCGAGGAAGGTGCTCATACCGCGGAATCCCCCGTGACCCGGCCCAGCCGCCAGACGAGCAGCCGCGCACCGACGTTGATGCTCATGGTGACCACGAACAGCGCGACCCCGATGGCCATCAGCCCCCGCACCGCCTCGGGCGAGGCGTCCTGGAAGGTGGCGGCGATGTGGGCGGCCATGGTGTCGCCTGCGAACAGCAGGCTCACGTCCCACTGCTGCGAGCTGCCGACCAGCATCAGCACCGCGATGGTCTCGCCGACGGCACGGCCGAGGCCGAGCATGGTGCCGCCGACGATGCCGGAGAAGCTGGACGGCAGCACCACGTTGCCGATCACCTCCAGCCGGGTCGCGCCCAGCGCGTAGGCCGCGTGCTGCGCATCGGTCGGGTTCACCGCGAACACCTCGCGGATGACGGCGGTCATGATGGGCAGGATCATGATCGCGAGCACGATGCCCGCGCCGAGGTAGCTCGGGCCGAGCATCGGCCCCTCGAACAGCGGGAACCAGCCGAACCAGCGCTCGAGCGGTTCGAGCACGTAGGGTCGCAACACCACGGGGAGGAACCAGAACATCCCCCACATGCCGAAGATGACGCTGGGAACCGCCGCCAGCATCTCGACGGTGTAGGACAGCGGGTTCCGGATCCGGCGTGGTGCGAGCTGGGTGATGTACAGCGCGACGGCGATGGCCAGCGGCAGCGCGATCACGATGGCGATCATCGCGGTCACCAGCGTGCCGTAGATGAACGGCCAGGCACCGTACGTACCGGTGATCTCGTGCCGCGCGTATCCGGCATCCCACACGTCGCCGAGCAGGAAGCCGAAGAAACCCTCGCTGGCCAGCACGGGCCACGCGTCGTGAACGGTGGTGACCACCATCAGGGCCAGCACGATCAGCACCGTGGTAGCGGCGATGGTCACGAACCAGCGGAAGACGGGGTCGGCCAGCCGCCGCCTGCCGCGCAGGGTGGGTGTGGCACCGGGAACGGTGACCGGCATCGGCAATGCTCCTGAAGGGTCGTCGAGCGGCGGGCGACCCGGGCGGGCGTCTCCCGACCTCGCGGCCGCGCCCGCCCCGGTAGGGACAGGTCAGTTCTCGACTTCGGCGCCGTCGACGGCCTTGCTGTTGATCCGCTCGATCTCCCCGGTCACCCGCTCGGCCAGCTCCTCGCCCATCGGTGCGTAGCCGAGCTCCAGCGCCAGCTCGCGAGCCTCGTCCGAGGTGACGGCCCACGTCCAGTAATCCCGCAGGATCTCGCCGGTGGTCTCGTCGTAACCGCACTCGTAGGTGAAGATCCAGTTCGTCCCGGCGATCGGGTAGCCGGTGCCGCCGATGTCGTCGATATCGAACTGGAAGCCCTCGGGGATTTCCGCCTCCTCCGAGGCCTCGGTCGTCGCCTCCAGCGTGGGGTAGACGGCTTCACCGTCGGCGTTGATCACCTGCGCCTGCGGCATGCCGGCCTCGAGCGCGTAGGCCTGGTTGACGTAGCCGAGCGCCCCGGTGTTCTGGTTGATGTTGGCCGACACGCCCTCGTTGCCCTGGCCGCCGACGGTTCCGGACGCCCACTGCACCTCGGTGCCCTCGCCGTAGTTCTCGGCCCATTCGTCGACCTCGTGGGACAGGTAGTGGGTGAACACGTAGGTGGTTCCGGAACCGTCGGAGCGGTGAACCGGAACGATGTCCTGATCCGGCAGGTCCATGTCGGGATTGAGCTCGGCCAGCTCCGGATCGCTGTAGTTGGTGATTTCGCGGTCGAAGATCTTGGCGATCGTCTCCGCGGTGAGCACCATCCCGTCGAGGTCCTGGTCGTTGAACGCGATCACCACCGAGCCAAAGAGCACGGGGAACTGGATCGGCTCGCAGTCCTCGACACCCGTGGCATCCACCCTGGACTGCCGTGCCTCGGACAGGTCGACGTCGTCGAGGTACCGCTCCGAGGAACCGAAGTCCACCGTGCTCTCCAGGAACTGCTCGATCCCGCCGCCGGAGCCGATGCTCTGGTAGTTGATGCTGACGCCCGGTTGTTCGGCGCCGTAGGCCTGCTGCCATTCCTGGAACACCGGTGTCGGGAAGGTCGCCCCCGCTCCGGTCAGACTGCCGGACAGTTCCCCGCCGTCGGGTGCGTTTCCGCCGCCGTCACCGTCCCCCGTGCCGCAGGCCGCCAGTACCAGGACCGGGGCGGCCGCGCAGGCGACGGCCGTGGAACGCCATCTGTGCATGTTCGAGCTCCTTCGGGAAGGTTCGCCAGTCGTTCGAGAACGCGCCATCGCGTCCCGCACGGGAACCTACGAAGGAGACATGAACGGATGGTGGCTTACGCTGAACCCGAGGTAGCGGCCAGGTACACAGCAATACCCGGCCACAGTGACCTGCATGATCACTCGGAAGTGTGATGCATCGCACACACAGCGGGGGACGGGACACGGTCGACGGAGCCGTAGGTGGTGGTGCGTTGCCTCGCGGGCCTGCCCGCCAGACCCGCGAGACGCTCCAGCTCCTCGACCGTGCGGGACGAGCCGTGCTCGGAGCCCGCCATCCGCGAGATGGTCTCCTCCATCAGCGTGCCGCCCACGTCGTTGACGCCACCACGCAGCACCTGTGCGGTGCCTTCCTCGCCGAGCTTGACCCAGGAACACTGCACGTTGGCAATCCTGCCGTGCAGGGCGAGCCGGGCGAAGGCGTGCACCGCACGGTTGTCCCGCACCGTCGGGCCGGGGCGGGCCACCCCAGCCAGGTAGATCGGCGCGTTGTGGTGGACGAACGGCAGCGCCACGAACTCGGTGAACCCGGCGGCGCCGTGCTCGGCGGCGCTGTCGGCCACCCCGGCCAGCACCCGCAGATGCCCGAGCCAGTGTTCCGGGTGGTCGACATGCCCGTACATCATCGTGCTGCTCGACGGGATTCCCAACCGGTGTGCCGTGCTGATCACGTCGACCCAGCTCGCCGCGGGCAGCTTGCCCTTGGTCAGCACCCAGCGGACGTCGTCGTCGAGGATCTCCGCCGCAGTGCCTGGCACCGAATCGAGACCGGCATCGCGCAGCTCGGTGAGCCATTCGGTGACGCTCACACCGGACTTCGCCGCCGCCGAGACGACCTCCATCGGCGAGAACGCGTGCACGTGCATGCCGGGCACGCGGGCCTTGATCGCGCGTAAGATCTCGGCGTAGTAGGTCACCGGGAGCTGGGGATCGATGCCCCCCTGCATGCACACCTCGGTCGCACCGGCCTCGGCAGCCTCGGCGGCCCGCTCGGCGACCTCGGCCGCCGACAGCCGGAACGCGTCGGCGTCGCGCTCCCGCTGCGCGAAGGCGCAGAACCGGCACCCGACGTAGCAGACATTGGAGAAGTTGATGTTCCGGTTGACCACATAGGTCACGTCGTCGCCAACGACGTCGGCGCGCAGCTCGTCGGCCAGCCCGGCCAGCGAGTCCAGCGCGGCCCCGTCCGCGGTGAGCAGCGCCATCGCGGCGCCGGCGTTGGCCTCGTCGAGCAGCGCGGCCGGGTCACGCTGCGCTAGGTCGAGCCCGGTCTTCGTGTCGCCGTCCAGACGCTCCGACACCCGTTGGGCGGCCACCTGGTCGCGCAGCACCTCCCAGTCACCGTAGATGCTGTCGAAGTCGCCGCGCCTGTCGCCGGTCCTGCCCTCGGTGTCGATGGCCTCGTGCAAGTCGGCGCGCCCCGTGGTGGCGGTCCCGCCGTCGGGTTCCTGCCACGGTCTGCCCGCCGCGACGGCATCCGATGCGGCGAGCCCGTCGGCACCCGCCAGTGCCCGCACGTGGTCGTGCAACCGGATGTCGATCCACTTCTCCGGTACCCGGACGTACCGCGGATACGCCGTCAGCCGCTCGCGCAGCTCGAAACCCGCACCGGAGGTCCAACCTTCCAGCGCGTCGATCTGCGGCCACGGCCGCTCGGGGTTGACGTGGTCGGGCGTCACGGGGGACACGCCGCCCCAGTCGTCGATGCCCGCGCGCAGCAGCAGGTCGTGTTCGTCACCGGCGAGGTTCGGCGGCGCCTGCACGCTCACCCCCGGCGGCATCAACAACCGCGCCACCGCCACCGTCGCGGCCAGCTCCACCAGGTCCGCGTCCGGCTCGCCACGCATCGCGGTATCCGGCTTGGCCCGGAAATTCTGCACGATGACTTCCTGGATGTTGCGGTACTGCCTGGCACGCCGCCGGATGGCGTGCAGCGACTCGGCGCGCTCGGTCAGGTTCTCGCCGATGCCGACCAGGATGCCGGTGGTGAACGGCACCCCCACACGTCCGGCGTCGTCGAGCACCCGCAGCCGTACCGCCGGCTCCTTGTCCGGGCTGCCGTAGTGCGGCTGCCCGCGCTCCGACCACAGGCGCTCGGCCGTGGTCTCCAGCATCATGCCCATGCTCGGCGCGACCGGTTTGAGTCGCTGGATCTCTTCCCAGCTCATCACGCCCGGGTTGAGGTGCGGCAGCAGCCCGGTCTCCTCGAGCACCGCGATCGAGCAGGCCCGTACGTAGTCGAGTGTGGAGGCGTACCCGCGGTGTTCGAGCCACTCCCTCGCCTGCGGCCACCGGTCCTCAGGGCGGTCCCCCAGGGTGAACAGCGCTTCCTTGCAGCCCGCCTCGGCCCCGGCGCGGGCAATCTCGACGACCTCGTCACGCTCAAGGAACAGGTGGTCGAGCTTGCCTGGCACCGAGACGAAGGTGCAGTAGTGGCAGCGATCGCGACACAGCCTGGTCAGCGGGACGAACACCTTCCGGCTGTAGGTCACCACGCCGGGGCGGCCCTGATCGACCAGGTGCGCGTCCCGCACCCGTGCCGCGGCGGTGAGCAACCGCTCCAGCTCCTCCCCACGAGCGTGCAGCAGTGTCGTCGCTTCGGTGACATCGAGCGTCGCCCCGTCCTCGGCCCGGCGCAGCGCGCGACGTAGGGCTGAGCTGTTCGGTGGTGCGATCGGTTGCGAATCGGCCATGATCGCGAGGCTACGGGCGAGCGCCGCTCGCCCGCCAGGATTCGCTCGGTGGTTCAGATGGCGGGAGAGCGCCCGCGATCGGAGGATCGCGCGGTGTACGGACCGCCTGCCGAGGCGTGCCCGGCCGCCTGTCCCGCACCGGCGAATGCGCCGACGGATTGTTCGGAACGCCGCTTGCGCGCCGAGCGGGCAAGGCCGAGCAGCATGCCGCTCACCCCGCCGATCACCGCGATCAGACCGACGGGCCCCAGCAGGCCGAACGGCACCCCGGCCGGTGTGACCTGCGCGACAGTGAACGTGGTGGCCGCAGCCGTGCCCGACCCGACGAGCAGGAGTGTTGCTGCCCCCACGATGCTCAGCCCCGCGTGTCGAGCGCATCGCGCGACGGCGATTCGCCGCGAATGTCGACTACGCACGGAAAGCACCTCCAGCCTTGCGCCTCACTAACCCTAGCGAGGGATGGCCAACTGCGTCGCCCAGAAACTACCGGAAGTGAGACCCATTGAGCGCATCGGGTCCCCACTCGGCGCAGCAGGTCACCTGTCTATCGCAATGCATCGTCCCCCAACCCCCGCGCGGGCACCCTCAGCGACGCGCACGTTCCCGGCACCGTCACCCCACCGTGCGGATCCAAGCAGACAGGCAACCGCGCCACGGTGACGAGACGTCTTCCCAACGACCATCACGGCACCAGATACCGAACACCCAGATACCGAACACACTGATACCGGAGACACGGATGCGGACACGAACGGCCGGGCTGCTGGCGGGGACGGCGCTCGGGCTGGCGGCGTGTGGGCAGGCGGGTGCCGCTGCCGGTGACATCGACCGGATCGACAGGGACCTGGCGGACCATCCCGACACGGTGATCAGCGAGACCGCCGCCGGGTTCGACGCGTTCGGCTTCGCCCTGCTCGACGAGCTCATGGCCGGTGCGGGCGAACCGAACGTGGCGTTGAGCCCGCTGTCGGCGGGCGCGGCGCTGTCGCTGATCCTCGCGGGGGCCGGTGGACAGACGGCCGGGGAGATCGCCGACGTTCTCGGCGTCGAGGAGGACGCGCCCGCCGAGGGAGAGGTCGGAGCGCTGTTGCTGGAGCTGGCCGACACCGACGACGTCCACCTCGCCCTCGCTAACGCGGTGTGGACGACGCCCGGCTACCCGCTGACCGACCGGTTCCGCGAGACCGCCACCGGGGCGCTCGGCGCGAGTGTCGACGAGCTCGACCTGAGCGACGTCGACGAAGTCACCGAGATCGACGAGTGGGCAAACAACCGAACCGGCGGGTTGATCGACGAGATCACCGAAGCGCTCGGACTGCCGCGCGGGAACGCGGTGGCCGTGCTGGCCAACGCCACCCACTTCGCCGGGACGTGGAGCACGGAGTTCGACCCCGACGACACCCGCGACGGCACGTTCACCAGGGACGACGGCTCGACCGTCACCGCGGAACTGATGGAGTCCGACGACATGCCCGCCGCGGTCGCCACCGCCGAGGACGGGGACACGCTGCTGGCGCGGCTGCCCTACGGGGAGGACGGCCGTTTCGGTTTCGAGGTGCTGCTGCCCGCCGACGGCACACCGGTCGGGGAGGCGCTGGACGGTCTCGGTGATCAGGGCTGGAGCGAGCTGTCCGAGCAGGCGAGCGAGGCGGACGGGTTGCGGGTGGTGCTGCCCCGGTTCACCGTCTCCTCCGAACACGATCTCACCGGGCCGTTGCACGAGCTGGGCATGCGCCGGGCGTTCGGCAACGGCCACGACTTCACCCCGATGTCGCTGGAGAACCCGTTCCTGGAGACGGTGGTGCAGAAAGCCGTCGTCGAGGTCGACGAGTCCGGAACCGAAGCCGCGGCGGTGACCGGCGGTGTGATGGTCGAGTCCGCACCGATGCTCACCGAGGTGGTCGTCGACCGGAGCTTCGCCTTCGCGGTGCGCGACACCGCCACCGGTGCCGCCCTCTTCCTCGGCGTCGTCGACGATCCCGGCGCGTGAACCCCACCGCCCAGTGCCATGTCCCTACTTCGTCGACCCCGCCAACACGCCCTGCACGAAGTAACGCTGCAACGAGAAGAACACGACCAGCGGCACCATCATCGACAGGAAGGAGCCCGCGGCCAGCAGGTCGATGTTGGAACCGAACTGGCGTAGCTGCGACTGCAACGCGACGGTGATCGGCTGGTTGTCCTGTCCGGCGAACACGAGCGCGACCAGCAGGTCGTTCCACACCCACAGGAACTGGAAGATCGCAAGCGAGGCGATCGCGGGTAGCCCGACGGGCACCACCACCCGGCGGAAGATCACCCACTCCGACGCGCCGTCCATGCGTGCCGCTTCCAGCAGGTCCCTCGGGATCCCGGCGAAGAAGTTGCGTAGCAGGAACACCCCGAACGGCAGCCCGAACGCCACGTGGAACAGCACGACGCCCGCGATGGAACCGAACATCCCCAGCACGCTGTAGAGCTTCGCGATCGGGATCAGCGCCATCTGGATCGGCATGACCAGCATGGCCACAATGCCAAGCAGTAACCAGTCGCGGCCGCGGAAGTCGATCCACGCCAGCGCGTACGCAGCCAGCGAGGCAAGCACCACGACCAGCAACGTCGCCGGAACGGAGATCAGCACCGTGTTCCACAATGACCGGGCGAGCGCCTCGTCGCGCACCACGTTCTCGTAGTTGGCCACGGTGAGCTGGGCGGGCGCGGTGAACACCGTCCACCACCCGCTTGCGCGGTTATCCGCCTCGCTACGCAGCGACGAGACGAGCAGGCCGAGCACGGGCATCAACCAGAACAGCGCGACCACCACGAGCAGCCCGCCCAGGAGACGGCCTGTCAGCCAGCCGACCAGGCGGGAGGCGAGGCCACGGGCAGGGGGGTCGGGCACCTGCTCGCCCGCCGTGGTTCCCGTCGTGCCCGGCACCGCCACGACCGTCATGACGGTCCCTCCCTCCGGAGCCTGCGGATGTTGAACACCATGGCAGGCACCACCAGCAGGAACAGCAGCACCGCCAATGCGCTGCCCAGCCCTGGGTTGCCGCCCGCGCCGAACGACACCTGCCACATCTGCACAGCCAGCACGTTCGCCGCCGCCTGGGACGCCCCAGGGGCAACCACGTAGACCAGGTCGAAGATCTTGAGCACGTTGATCACCAGCGTGACGAACACGACAATCAGCACCGGCCCGAGCAGCGGGATCGTGACCTTGCGCAGCACCTGTCCCTCGCGGGCCCCGTCGACACGCGCGGCTTCGAGCACCTCGCGCGGGATAGCCGACAGCCCGGCGGCGATGAACGTCATCGCGAAACCGGTCATGATCCACACCCACGCGGAAATGATCACGGGGGTCACCAGCTCCGGCCCGAGCCAGGTCAGCCCGCGGAACGGTTCCGCGAAGTTCGCTCCAGGCAAGCGGATCGTGTACGCGCCGTCCGGGAGGTCACCGAACAGGAAGGTGCCGTCGTCGGCGGTGGTGGTCGTGGCCACCACTTCACCGTCACGCACCGCCTCGACCGCGAGCCCGGACATGCCCCGCTCGGCCGGATCGATCATCCCATCCCGGCCGGTGGCACCGGACACGTCCAGCCACACCACCCCGCGCAGCTCCCCCGGACTGCCCTCCGGTTCGCGCGCCTGGCGCGCCTGCTCCGGGGCGTCCTGCGGCCGCACACCGACCATGGGGACACTGACGACCTCGCCGGGACCGGCCGGTTCCGCGGTGGCGAAACCGGCCGGATCGCCATCGCGCGCGGGCACCATCTCGTCCTCGTACCGGGGCCGGGCCCCCGGGTACTGCGAGGCGGAGGCGAACATGTCGTGCACCGTCACCACCGCGGCGTTGGCCACCCCTAGCTCGGGATCGGTGTCGTAAACCAGCCGGAAGATGACCCCTGAGGCGAACAGCGAGATCGCCATCGGCATGAACAGCACCAGCCGGAATGCCGTCGCCCACCGGATGCGTTCGGTGAGCACCGCGAACAGCAGGCCGAACGAAGTCACCAGGGTGGGCGCCACCAGCACCCAGATGAGGCTGTTCCGCAAAGCCACCAAGGTCCGCTCGTCGGTGAACGCCGTGATGTAGTTGCCCAACCCGACGAACGTCTCCCCCGAGCTGTCGAACAGGCTCCTGCCGAAGGAATACGCCAGCGGGTAGGCGATGTAGAGGGTGAGCATCACCAGGCACGGCCACAGGAACAGCGCCGCGCGCCTGCCGCCACCACGCTGCGAGCCCGCCTCCTCGCCGGTCTCGTCGCCGGTGTCCGCTGTGCCGGTGTCGCCACCGTGAGCGGCGTGCCGCCTGCCGTCCACTCTCATCGGTCGAGCCACCCTCGGCTACTCGCCGTACGCGCGGGCCGCGCTCGACTCGAGCCGCTCCATCGTCCCCTCGATGTCGCCGGTATCGGAAAGGAAGTCCTGCAACTCGGCCCACATACCGGACCCGGGTGTCGCGCCGAACGCCGCCGGGGCAGTATCCGACAGGTCGAAGCGGACGTTCTCCCCGACATCCCGCAGTTGCTCCGCGATGTCCCGGCTCAGCTCGTCCGGGTAGGTGTCGAGCGGAACGTCGTGGTTGGGCGAGACGGACACCCCGCCCGCGGCGATGATCTCCCCCGCTTCCGCGGTAGCCAGGTAGGCCATCAGCTCCCGCGTCGCCTCGTCGTCGACGAACGCGACCGCGACATCGCCCCCCACGACCACGCTCTCCTCGGCCCCCTCGACGGTCGGGAACGGGAAGAACCGCGCCTGTTCGCCGAGAACCGCATCGGTGCTGACGTCGATCACCTCGCGCACGAAGTCCCCCTCGTAGATCGTCGCGGCCTCGGGATCCGGCCCGAACACGTTCACGATCGACGTCGAGAAGTCGGTCTGCAGCGCGCCGCTGACACCGCCTGCGAGGAAGTTCTCGTCGAACAGCTCGGCAAGTAACTCGAGCGTTTCCTCCACCGTCGGGTGCGTCCACGGCACCTCCCGTTCGCCCAGCCGGTCGTACATCTCGGGGCCGGCGATCCGCAGGTAGAGGTTCTCGAACCAGTCGGTCAACACCCATCCGTCGGAGCCACCGACGGACAACGGCGCGATGCCGCTGTCGGCCAGGACTCGCGCGGTCTCGAGCAGCTCATCCATCGTATCCGGCGGCGAGACGCCGACCTCGTCGAAGAGTTCCGTGTTGTACCAGAAGGTGGACTTGTTCGACGCCCTGACGTACACGCCGTATTCGGTGCCGTCGACCGTGCCCAGATCGCGCCACAGGTCGATGTAGTGCTCGGCCACCCGCTCCCGTGCCTCGCCGGGCAGCTCGACGAGCGCGCCGTCGCGGGCGAACTGCTCGACAAGCCCCGGCTGCGGGATCACCGCCACCTCCGGCGGGTCAGCCCCGTCGATACGTGTTTGCAGCACGGTGGCCAGGTCGTCGCCGATCGAGGCGTGCCGCACCTCGGCGCCGGTGGCGTCGGCAAACGCGGCCAGCATGTCGAGGAAGGCCTCCTGCTCGTCACCGGTCCACGGGGTGGCGACCTCGAGCTCGTGGCCGCTCAGGTCGGGCAGCCCGAGGTCGTCGAGGGCGGCCTCGCCGCCTCCGTTGGTCTCCGCGGGCGAGCAGGCCGCGAGTCCGAGTGCGGCGACCGTGGCGATCCCGATTCCTGCCTGCGGTTTCCGTAGCATGGGCCGATCTCCTTACGTGTCAGCGACGGCGACCCGGGGTGGCATCGCACCGTGCGCGATGGCCAGACCGGTGCCCGGGTCGAAGAAATGCATCCGGGAGACATCCACACGGATCCGGATTCGCTGCCCCTCGAAAACCCTGGTCCTCGGGCTGAACCGGCCGACTACCACTGTCGACTCGCCGGATGTCGCTGCGCCGGATCCCCCGGACAGGTCGTGGGTCGCCTCGGTGACGACGCCGCTGGTTTCCAGGGGACAGTGCACAAGAACGTCCGAGCCCATGGCTTCCACCAGGTCCGCGGTCGAGGACAGCGTGTCAGCCGTATCGCCTTCACCAGGCGACAGCGCCGCGTCCTCCATGTCCTCCGGCCGGATGCCGAGCACGATCGCGGCACCCCGGTAGGCCTCAAGGGCTGGCCGCTGCGCCACCACGGCAGGCGGAAGCGCCAGCCGCTGCTGTCCGATCGCGACGGTGTAACCGGAACTCTCGCTCCCACCGGCGTGTTCGAGCTTCGCGCGGAGCAGATTCATCCCCGGCGACCCGATGAACCCGGCGACGAAGAGGTTGGCGGGGCGGTCGTAGAGCTGCTGCGGCGGACCCACCTGCTGCAGCACACCCCGCTTCAGCACCGCCACCCTGTCGCCGAGGGTCATCGCCTCGATCTGATCGTGAGTGACGTATACCGTGGTCACATTCAGGTCCCGCTGGATGCGCGCGATCTCAGCGCGCATCTGCACGCGGAGTTTCGCGTCGAGATTGGACAGAGGCTCGTCCATCAGGAAGGCACGTGGCTCCCGTACGATCGCCCGCCCCATGGATACCCGCTGGCGCTGCCCGCCGGAGAGGTTCTTCGGTTTACGGTGCAGGTGATCGGCGAGGTCCAGGGTGCGGACCACCTCCCGAACCCTCCGGTCGATCTCGTCCTTCGGGAGCTTGCGCAGGGTCAGTCCGAACGAGATGTTGTCGTAGACGTTCAGGTGCGGGTACAGCGCGTAGGACTGGAACACCATCGCCACGTCCCGGTCGCGGGCGGCGAGCCGGTTCACGACACGGCCACCGATACGGACCGTCCCCTCGGTGATTTCTTCCAGCCCGGCGATCATGCGCAGCGCCGTGGTCTTGCCGCACCCCGACGGCCCGACAAGGACGAGGAACTCCCCTTCGGAGATGTCCAGATCCAGGTTGTCGACCGCGCGGGTGCCGTCAGCGTACCGCTTACCGAGCCGATGCAGCACGATCCCGGCCACCGGCACCTCCTCGCATCGACGACGGTGTCCCGCGGCGGCTGAGCAGGAGATCCCCCATCCGCCGTGGCGCCAACCCTAGGCGCGAGCGCCCTAACGGATCCTTAAACGCGGGCTCCGGTTGCCTTAACCGGGCGAGATGGGAAACGAAGGAACCGTGGCGCGGTCCCTGTCGAGCTGGTAGTTTTCGCCGCGATCGCACGATATGCCGGTGAACCGACCACGATGTACCGCTGAACGCATCGGGTGGCGCCATGTACACCGTCCTGCTCGTGGAGGACGATCCCGCTGTCCAGGCGGCGCTCGTGCGCGCTCTCGCTGAGGACAGCTTCGCCGTCCGCGCGGTCGGCACGGCCGCCAAGGCGCTCACCGAGGCCGCCGAGCAGCAGCCGGACCTGATCATCCTCGACCTCGGCCTGCCGGATCTCGACGGTTCCGCTGCGCTGCGCATGATCCGCGCTGTCAGTCAGGTACCCGTGATCGTCGCGACGGTGCGCAGCGACGAGACCTCCATCGTCACGTTGCTCAACGACGGCGCGGACGACTACGTGGTCAAACCGTTCTCCAGCAAGCAGCTCATCGCGCGCATGTACGCGCTGCTGCGACGCACCGCTCCAGCCGATCCCGGCACGGACGTCCTCGAGGTCGGCGAGCTGCGGATCGATACCGCCCGGCGGACCGCATCGCTGGGCGGTGTCGAGCTGGACCTCACGCGCAAGGAGTTCGACCTGCTCGCCTACCTCGCCGAGCAGCCGGGCCGGGTGGTCAGCCGCAGGTCGCTGCTGGACAGCGTCTGGCGGGAAGACGAGCGGGGCACGGACCAAAGCATCGACGTGCACGTGTCCTGGCTGCGCCGGAAGCTGGGTGAGTCCGCGGCCGAACCCCGGTACCTACGCACGGTCCGCGGGGTGGGGCTGAAGCTGAGCGAACCGACATGAGGGCGGTGTTCGCCACCACGGTCCTGCTGAGCTCGCTGTGCTGCCTCGTGGCGGTGCTGGGGACGGTGGCGCTGCTTGACCACCTCACCACGCGGCAGCGCGTCGAGGCCGAGTACCAGCGGCAGGCCGAACATGTCGTGGCGGTCGTGGCGGTGACCTCCCGGGCGGAGGCCATCCGTCGGGTCGCCGCCCGCACCCCGGCTGGCCGCCAGGGACGGATCGCGGTCCACCTGCCTGGCGAGGACGTGATCGGCAACAGCCACGCGGCACCGGCCGACATCCGCGCGGCGGCAAACGCACACGAGCCCGTGACGACCAGGACGGGCAGGGAGATCACCTACCTGCATCCTGTCGGCGTCGCGGGCGAGCACGCGGGGGTGGTCGAGGTGGCCGTGCCGCGGCGCGGATTCAGCGAGGGATTCGCAGGCCGGTTCGCGTTGCTGCTGGGCGCTGGGCTGGCTGGCACGCTCGTCGCGGCAGCCGTCGTGCGGCGGCGATCCCGGCCGGTCGTCGACGCCGTCCGCACACTGGCCGACGCGGCCGCGGCCCTCGGACCAGGCGATCAGCGTATCGCGATCCCGTGGCAGGTCCCTGCTGAGCTGACACGGCTGCGCACGGCGCTGACGACCATCGCCCGCCGCTGGGCCGACCTGCGTACCGACGAACGCAAGCTCGTCGCCGACCTGTCCCACCGCCTGCGCACGCCGCTGACCGCACTGCGGCTCGACGCCGAAGCGGTCGGTCCCGGCGCGGTGGGCGAGCGCATCCGCGACTCGATCGCCGCACTGGATGCCGAGGTCAACCGGGTGATCAGCACGTCAGACCCGCGACGCGCCTGCGGGGGCGAGCCCTGCGACTTGGATGATCTGGTGCGTGAGCGCATGGCCTTCTGGGCGGCACTCGCCGAGGCCCAACGGCGGGAGCACCAGATCGAGGTTGACGGCGAGCCGGCACTGGTGGACCTGTCGCGGGATGCCGCGCAGGGGGTGCTGGACTCGTTGCTGGTCAACGTCTTCCAGCACACGCAGGCGGGGACGCCGTTCGCCGTCTTCCTGGTCACTCATGCCCATTGGGTCACGCTCGTCGTCGACGACGGCGGTCCCGGCATCGCCGATCCCGAAGGGGCCGTGCGTCGCGGCGCGAGCAGCGCCCGCTCGACCGGGCTCGGGCTGGACATCGCCCGCTCGGCTGCCGAGTCCTGCGACGGGAGCATCCACATCGAACGCAGTTCGCTCGGCGGCGCGCGGGTACGACTCCGGTTCCCGGAAGCCGGGGGCGAGCAACCCGGCCGTGCCCCGCGCGCGTGGCGCCTGTGGGGGTCGGGCCGAACGTGACATTCAGCGCCTTCTACGGAACCAGCGCCACGTTCAGCTCCCCACCTGAGTCAGTCCAGGGTCCAGTCGTAGGTCACCGTGACGGGGGCGTGGTCGGACCACCGCTGGTCGTAGCTGGGGGCGCGTTCGACAACGGCCTCGCGAGCGCGTTCGGCCAGTGTGGGGGTGGCCATGTGGTAGTCGATCCTCCAGCCCGCGTCGTTGTCGAAGGCCTTGCCCCGGTAGGACCACCAGGAGTACGGGCCGGGGCCGTCCGGATCGAGCGTGCGGTGCACGTCAACGTACCCAGCCTCGGACAGCACCTGCGTCAACCACGCGCGCTCCTCGGGGAGGAACCCGGCGGTCTTCTGGTTGTTCTTCCAGTTCTTCAGGTCGATCTCGGCGTGCGCGATGTTCCAGTCCCCCACCACGAGAACCTGCTTGCCGTCCCGCTCGGCCCGGGTGCGCAGGTCGCTCAGATAGGGCAGGAACTCGGCCATGAAGCGCTCCTTCTCGTCCTGCCTCGGCGTGCCGACCTCACCGCTCGGCAGGTACAGCGAGCCGACTACCAGTACGGGGAACTCGTACTCCAGGTAGCGCCCCGACCCGTCGAACTCGGCGGAGCCGAACCCCACCCGCACCTCGTCGGGTTCCTGCCGGGACAGCAGGGCCACCCCGTTGCGCCCCTTGTCCGCGGCGGGCGCGATGGTGCAGTGCCACCCCTCGGGTTCACGCACCCCGGCGGGCAGCTGGTCGGGCTCGGCCCGAACCTCCTGCAAACCGATGACGTCAGCCTTGGTGGCCGACAGCCACTCCACGTACCCCTTGCGCGTCGCGGCACGTAACCCATTGACGTTAACTGTGGAAACCGTAAGCACGTGGCGGAGAGTACCGGCACGCCACGACATCCTGGCACCGGGATCCCAGCAGGCACCAGGCAGGCGACGACGTTTAGCGGGCTGAACGCGATACGCACCCCACGGTTAGCCCGCGAAACGTGGTACCCGCACCGGCGGAGGTGGGAGCGGGGCGCTACCCCTGCGGGCCGCGTGGCAGGCGCAGCTGCGGGGCCTGCGCGGCGAGCACGTCGAGTTCGGCGTGGAGGCGCTCCAAGCCGGTCTCAGCGGCGGCGTCCACCGCGATCCTCGTTGCCCGCTGGGTGGTCGCGGCGAAGTCGGCCTCGGCCGACCGCAACCGTTCGGCGATACGCTCCACGTCGTCCCGCTCATCCCCTGCCGGTTCGCCGCGCTCCAACTGCTGCCCGAGCCGCGCCAGCCGCAGCGCCTCGTCGAGCTCGGCGTCGAGCCGATCACCGATGTCGACCAGCCATCGCCTGCCCGGCCCCTCCGGGATCGTGTCCACGAGCTCGTGGAACGACGTCACCGCTGAGGCGCAACCACGGTAGTGGCCCGCCCAGCGGCCATCGGGATCCAGATCGGCGGCGTCCAGCCGCTCGGCGCGCGCCGCGACCCTGCGCTCGGCCTCGCGTTCCCGCTCGGTCGGGGCACACAACCAGGCGCGCGCCCCGTGCTGAGCGAGCGCCCCGAGCACGGCACCCGGCACCGCACCAGAGATCACGAGCACGGCCAGCACCGCCAGTACCGCGCCTGCGCCCGCACCGCCCAGCGCACCGGACAGTGCCACGACAGCGGGAGCGAGCACCGCGCCCAGCGCGCCACCGGCGGCCCAGCCCGCGCGCGCCACCGCGTGCACGGCTGGTCCCCCTTTGACCGCGGTGCGCTCCTGCCACCGCGTGACCGGCACCTGGCGGCGCCGCTCCAACGCACCACCGTCATCGGCAAGCTTCAACAATCACCTCCAGCCACCCACACCAGTATGCCTGGCACCACCCGTGGTGGCGGGCTGGACGGCGTCACACGGGCGCCACCGTGGCCGGGGTGCGAGCCGAAGGGACCCTTCGGTACATATTCGGTACCCGAGGAGTCCTTCGGCTCGCACCCAGCGCTACCGGCTGGCCATCTTCTTCTGCAGGTTCTCGTCCAGCGCTGCCAGGAAGTCCTCGGTGTTCAGGTACGGGACGTCGTCGCCAACGATCAGCGCGAGGTCCTTGGTCATCTTGCCGCTCTCCACGGTCTCGATGACGACCTGCTCCAGCGTGCGTGCGAAGTCGACCACCTCGGGTGTGCCGTCCAGCTGGCCGCGGTGGTCCAGCCCGCGGGTCCACGCGAAGATCGAGGCGATCGGGTTCGTCGAGGTCGGCTTCCCCTGCTGGTGCTGGCGGTAGTGGCGGGTCACCGTGCCGTGGGCGGCCTCGGCCTCCACAGTCCTCCCGTCCGGGCTGCGCAGCACCGAGGTCATCAGGCCGAGAGAGCCGAAGCCCTGGGCTACGGTGTCGGACTGCACGTCACCGTCGTAGTTCTTGCAGGCCCATACGTAGCCGCCTTCCCACTTCAACGAGGCAGCGACCATGTCGTCGATCAGCCGGTGCTCGTAGGTGAGGCCCTTGGCCTCGAAATCCGCCTTGAACTCCGACTCGTAGACCTCGGCGAAGACGTCCTTGAACATGCCGTCGTAGGACTTCAGGATCGTATTCTTCGTCGACATGTACACCGGCATGCTGCGGTCGAGCCCGTACTGCAACGAAGCCCGCGCGAAGTCCTCGATCGACTTGCGGTAGTTGTACATCCCCATCGCGACGCCCCCACCTTCGGGATAGCGTGCGACCTCGAACTCCATCGGCTCGGAACCGTCGTCCGGGGTGTAGGTGATGGTGAGGGTGCCGGGCCCGGGAACCTTGAAATCGGTGGCCTTGTACTGGTCGGCGTGAGCGTGACGACCGATGATGATCGGCTTGGTCCAGCCGGGTACCAGGCGCGGGATGTTGGAGATGATGATCGGCTCGCGGAAGACGACACCCCCGAGGATGTTGCGGATCGTGCCGTTCGGGCTGCGCCACATCTTCTTGAGGCCGAACTCCTCGACACGCGCCTCGTCGGGCGTGATCGTGGCACATTTCACACCGGCGCCATGTTTGGCGATCGCGTTGGCAGCGTCGACGGTGACCTGATCATCGGTACGGTCGCGTTCCTCGATACTCAGGTCGTAGTACTCGAGATTCACGTCCAGGTACGGATGAATCAGCTTGTCCTTGATGAATTGCCAGATGATGCGGGTCATCTCGTCGCCATCCAGCTCGACGACGGTGCCCTGGACCTTGATCTTGCCCATGAGCGCCGGGTGCTCCTCTCGCGGATCTTCGCGCGTTGTCGTTGTCAGCGCTGCTCAGCGGACGGCCCGCCCCCTCGTCCGGCAGGCGAGGGTGCCCACCGGGCGGTCTACCCGCCGGATCACGGCCCCGGCGAGCGGGCCGGAGCTCGAGTCGTGCCAACGGTACAAGCGTACTGGTAAACGGTCCGCCTGTCGCCGACACCCTGGTTACCCAGCAGTAATACCCGCTCCGCAGCCCTTCCTCCTATCGTGCTACGGAAGGATGCGAGCCGTCGACGGTCGGGCAACGACCGCGCACTGGCCGCCGTGCCGATCACCTCACTGGCGTTCGAGCCAGACCCCCTCGCATCCGGGCGCGTCCACCGCACCCGACAACTCGGTCATCCCAGGACGCACCACATCGCCGATCACCAGCGGCACCATCTCGTAACCGTCGGGGTGCTCGATCCAGCGTTGTGGGGTGAACACCACGCTCCCGTCGCCGTTCACCTCGACGCTCGCGGCGTAGCTACCCTCCCCGACCCCCGGGTTGCCCGCGACCTCGTAGAACTCGACGATCGCCTCCCCGCGCTCGCCAGCCGCGTCCACCGTCACGCTCATGCCCTGAGGTCCCTGCGGGCAGACGTAACTGCCCTCCCAGGTGCCCGCGATCATCCCGAGATCCGGCGCCGCAGGCTCGGCGGAGCCGGTGATGGCCAGGCCACAACCGCCCAGCACCGCCGCAGGCAGCACCAGCAGCAGCGCGACATGCCTGCCTGCGACGGTCATGGCCGTACGGTACCGCTCCGGCGGACACCACGGATACGCCCGCCGGAGCATTCGCCCCGGGGCACTCAGCCGGGGTGCACGCCGACCGTGTCGCGGATATCCATCCCCTTCGTGGAGTCGGCCGTACGCGCGCAGTGCGCGCAACAGAAGAACCGGCCGTCGATCTCGACTCCGTGTCCGAGAATCCGGCAGCGACAGTGCTCGCATTCCGGGGCGATGCGCTGGGCAGCGCATTCGATCGAGTCGAACGTATGGCGATGACCGCTCGCGGTGTGGACCTCGAAAGCCATCCAGTAGTCGTTCCCGCACACGTCGCACGTAGCCATGACGGCACCTCCTCTTCGAGTGTGGGCGGGATTGGGGGTCATGCCCTCCCACCATGCTCCCGCGGCGGGCAGCAGGCAACTCGACGGTCGGCGGCCAGCCAGATCACGTCCGGCTCACCCCGGCGCGCCGGGACGTGCAACCGACGCACTTCGGTGAACCGCGCTTGCAACCGCGCGGTGAAGGTCGCGTCGTCCTCTGCTCCCCACACCGACACCACCCCTCCCTCGCGCAGCCGTGCGGCGGCGAGCTCGACGCCGTCGTCGGAGTACAGGTGCGCGTTACCCGCACTCACTGTCCATAACGGACCATTATCGATATCCAGGCACATCGCGTCGAACCGCTCCCGCGCCCGCGGCAGCCAGTCGAGCAGGTCCTGCTGGATCACGCGCACCCGCGCGTCGTCCAGTGCGTCGTCGTTCACCCGCCGCAACGGCCCGCGGACGTTCCACTTCACCACCGCCGGTTCCCGTTCGACCACGACGACCTCGGTGACCGCCGGATGATCAAGCGCGGCACGCAGCGAGAACCCGACCCCCAAGCCCCCGATGAGCACCCGTAACCCACCGGTAACCGGTCCCCGGTCAGCGGCGAGCTCGTCGATCGCAGTGGTGACGAGGAGCCTCTCCGAATCACCGTTACGGGTGTCCATCAGGAACACCCCGTCGGCGATCACCTCGAAGTGCTCCCCGTCCGAGCGCAGTGCGATCTCCCCGCACTCACCATCGACGACATCGATGACCTCGGCCACGCGCTCACCGTAACGGGATCGCGACGGTCACCCCATGGAGGGGCACTGGACGGAAACGGAAGCGCCCCGTGGCATCGACGGGCAGAGCGCGATTCTCCTACGCTGGAAGGGAGCTCGGCACGTGGAGGTGGTCGGTAATGCGAGCAAGTGCTGGTGACCGGATCCTGATACACGGCCGTACGGTCGGGGCGGGCGAGCAGCACGCGGAGATCATCGAAGTCCGCGGTGAGGACGGCGCGCCACCGTACCTCGTCCGCTTCTCCGACGGGCACGAGAGCCTGCTCTACCCCGGCCCGGACTCCGAGGTTCTCGCCCCGGAAAGGTAGGCGAGCTCGCCCGCGCCGCGTCACCGCCACGCGGCGCGGGCACCTCGGCGGGTGGCGCGCGTACCGTCGCCCCGTAGCGGTCCGGCAACGACGACAGTGGCGTCACGACGCGACCGCGAGCTGATACCGGCTAGTGGAACGGTCCTCCGGTGATGGTCAGCGCGACCAGCAGGATCATGACCCCGAGGGCGGCGTAACACAGCACGTCCACGAGCCGTCCCCTGATCACAAGCGGTCCGGTTCGTTCGGATGGAAGCACAGCGCGCAACGCCGCGGCGACCACTAGCGCCAGTGCGATCAACGCGGCTCCCTCACGCCAGTGGTACTGCGCGATGCGCACCATGCCCCCCGCGACGATGGCGAGCACCACCAGGAACGGCGCGTGGACCAGCGCGGGATGGTCCCTGCGTGGCAGCCGCGGGATCAGCCCGCGCACCGGTGTGGCTCCGGCGCGTCGGCGGCGCGTTCCGCGGCCTCGACGACATTGCTCAGCAGCATCGCCCTGGTCATCGGACCGACACCGCCCGGATTGGGAGACAGGTAGCCTGCGACCTCGGCCACGTCCGGCGCCACGTCACCGGTCAATGCGCCCTCCACCCGGGAGACACCGACGTCGAGGACCGCCGCTCCCGGCTTGACGTGCTCCGGAGTGATCAGGTGCGGCACCCCAGCCGCGGCGATCACGATGTCGGCGCGCGCGGTCTCGGCCGCGAGGTCCCGCGTGCCGGTATGGCACAACGTGACCGTGGCGTTCTCGGACTTGCGGGTGAGCATCAGGCCGAGCGTGCGCCCCACGGTGATCCCCCTGCCGATCACGGCGACCCGGGCACCGTTGATCGGCACCTCGTACCGGCGCAACAGCTCGATGATGCCGCGCGGGGTGCACGGCACCGGCGCGGGCTCGCCGAGCACCAACCTCCCCAGGCTGACCGGGGCCAACCCGTCGGCGTCCTTGGCCGGGTCGATGCGCTCAAGCACCGCCCCGGAGTCGATGCTCTCGGGCAGCGGGAGCTGCACGATGTAGCCGGAGCACGCCGGATCGTGGTTCAGCTCGTCGACCACCGCCTCCACATCCTGCTGGGTGGCGTCGGCGGGGAGCTCCTTGCTGATCGAGCGCACGCCGACCGTCTCGCAATCCCGGTGCTTCGAACGCACGTAGTTCCGCGACGCCGGATCGTCGCCCACGAGCACCGTCGCCAGTCCCGGATCGGCTCCCCGCTCGCGCAGCGCGGCCACCCGCGGCGCGAGTTCGGCGAACACGGCGTCCTTGGTTGCTCGCCCGTCAAGCAGCGTGGCCACAGCGCACCCTCCTGTCTCGCTCTCGCGCTCGCTCCGTACCCGCGCCTCGCCGCTGGCAAGCGAGCACCGGCGGGGTCATTCTCGCAGAGCACCTCGGCGGGGATAGCGGCTGTGGGGGATCGAGGCGATGGCCGTGGCCAGCAGCGCCAGCAGCAAGCCCGTCGCCGTGGCTGCCGTGACTCCCTCGTCGTGCGCGGGCAGAAACAGGTCGAGCGCGAACGACCCGGCCAGCTGCCCGGTGATGGTCGCCAACCCCAGCACCAGCACCCCGATCCAGCGCACCACCATCACCGCCACGGCGATCACCGTGATCCCGATCAGACCGCCCGAGTACAGCCCGGGGTGTGCCGGGAAGCCGGTCGGGCCGCCGCGCGCGACCAGCGACACCGACCAGCCAGCGACCAGGACGACCGACCCCACGGTGAAGTTGACCAGCGTGGCGGTCATGGCGTTGCGGGTCGCGGCACCCACCCGGCCGTTGATGGCCTGCTGCACGGCGATGGCGATACCTGCTGCCAGCGGTAGCACGAGCAACCACGCCCACTGCCCCGCGACCGCGATCCCGCCACGCATCGTGATCGCTACCGCGACGATCATGAGAAGCGCACCGGCGATTCGCTGTGCGCTCACCGGGCGGGGCGCGGCCGGGCCAAGCCCCACCCGGTCGACCACGAGGCCGCTGACCGTCTGACCGGCGACCACGCCCACCGTGAACAACGCGACCCCGAGGAACCCGACGGTGATCGACTGGCTGGCCACGAGCAGCGCGCCACCCGCCCCACCGAGCAGGTGCCAACGCCGGACGACACCCGAATTCAGGGCCTTGACGAGCCTGCGTACCCCAGTTCGCATGCCGGGTGCCAGCGGCAGCAACACCACCAGCACGGCGAGCCCGCCGCCGAAGGAGATCACCGCGGCCAGCATCGCGTCCCCCAGCTCGGTAGCGAGCTGGCCGTTGATGCGCGCCTGCACCGCCAGCGCGGCGCCGCTGAGCAGTGCAAGCAGCGCACCCACGAGCTTGGCGGCTCGCCGCGCGATCCTTGTCGAGGCGAGACCCGAGGTGAGGCTCTCTGTCATCCTTCGCCGTTCCCCCGGCCGCAGCCGGTACGCCGTCAAGCGGTCACGCTCGCGACAGGCCAGTACCCCGTGCAGGGGACCCACTTCGGTGACGCACCGCAGTCACGCGAACCCTCGGACGTGCCCGGCCTGCCAGATTGTGACCCTGTCGGGTTTTTCGTGCGCAGCGCTTCTCACACGCCCCTGTGCAGAGGCCGGGGTTCCACGTCAAGATATTGAGGTGGCACACGCGACGCAGCTCAACGCGACGGAGCAGGACACGCTGGTCAAGCAGATCGGCCTCGCCCTGCTCCGCTCGGCCCCAGAGGACTGGCAGAGCATCACGGTCGAGTACCGGGCAGTGGGCAAGTACCACGAGCTCGATGGAGAGGTTACCTTCACCGACGGCACGACTCGGGAGTGGATCGCCACCCACGAGGTCGCGACGATGTTCGGCAAGCTGCGCGCGGGCATGTATCGCGACCAGCGGGGAACATGGTTCAACGCGGCGTATCAGCTCGATGCTCCCGCCAGCTACCACCTGGACTACGACAGGGAGGAACCGCGGTGGAACGTCGAGCCGCCCGCCGCTGCCTACTCCGACGAGCTCCGCATGTTCCCCCGGTCAGAGGAGAACGTGCCGGAGTGGCTGATGCGGCGGTTGGCCGGGCTCGGCCCGGAGCGCAGCGGCCCGCACTTCCGCTTCGCGAGGGTGTTCGACGGGAGCGATCCCTCGGGTCGGCCGATGGTCCACCGCGCCGAGCTGGCACCCGAGGAACGCGACCGCGTGCTGGAGTACCTGGACGCCGCACCTGTGGTGCTACCGGGTAACGGTATGGACCTCGACCGGCTGGCACCGCAGCCGGAGCCCGCGGTTCCCATCGCCTTCCACAGCGACGGCACGTGGATCTGGCCTGCCGCAGTGAACTACTACCTGCGCGAACACGGCGTCGCTCCCGAACCCGACCTCGTGGCGCACATCAGGGCGAACTCCTTCACCGTCGGTGAGGTCAGCGAGGGGCAACGAGCCGCGGCCAGCGCCTACATCACCGGCAACAACGCGCAGCCCGGGCCGCCGCCGCGGCACGCCCCGCCACCGCCACCACAAGCGCAGCAGGCGCCGCACTCCCCGCAGGCGCCGACCACGTCGCATGCGACACCGCCGCCGCAGCCACCTCCGGCCCCGCAGCCACCTCCGCAGGAGCAGCGCGGCCAGAGCGAGCTGATGCGCGAGCAGGCCCCGAACGGCCAGCCCGCGGGCGCGGTCGCCGGGGAGGAACCCGGCTCCGGCGGCCTCGCCGGGGTCGCGGCCATCGATCAGCTCGTCAGCAGGCTCAACGAGCTGGGCATCGACCCTTCCCGGTACCGGATCGGGGAACCCGCGCGGCACGCGTGGAGCCTCGAACAGGTGGCGAGCGGATGGCGCGTGGGCTGGTACGACGAGCGGCTCAGCAACCCCGCGGTGTTCGGTGACGCCTCGGATGCCGCCGCGTTCATGCTCGGCAAGCTACTGCTCAGCGAGCACGACACGGCAGGGGGCGCGGCTGCCGAGCCGCGCGGGGCCGGGTTGTATGGCGCTGACGATGAGTCGCTCAGCACTGAGTTGCACGGCGCGGAACCAGCCGGAACCCAGCGGCAAGCGCTCGCCGCGCCGGGGCCGCAACCGCCTGCCGAGCAACCGTCCGCCGAGCAGCCCGCTGCGACACAGCACGGCGAGCATGCCGCGGGCGCGCCGCACGGTGCGCAGGCACCCATCCCCGAACCCGCGCAGCAGCTCTCGCCGGGCAGCACCGCCGTCGCCACGGCACGGCCTGCCCCGGGCCAGCAGTGGCCGATCCAGCCGTTGCCAGGAGAGCCGCCACTGACGCTGTTCCGGGGCAAGGAGCTCAGGCAGCTCCCGGCAGGCAGCGAGCTCGACCGTTTCGGCTCGCCCGACGGCAATCTCACCTACGCGGCAGGAACTCCGTTCGAGGAACGTTCCCTGGTGCCCGAGTGGGTGCACCGGACGTACCACGTCTACCGCGTCCAGCGGCCCATCGAAGCACTCACCGGCGTGGCCATCCCCTGGTTCAACCAGCCGGGTGGCGGGCACGCCTACCTGCTGCCCGCATCTGTGCAGGAACTCCTCGACAACGGCGTGCTGATCGAGCTCGACCCCGGCGACCCCCCTGTCGACTGAGGGTGGGCGCCGAACCTGACGTTCGGCGCCCACTACGGAACGGACGAGCCGTCCGTTCCGTAGTTGAGGTCGACCCGCAAGCCGTGCGCGGCAGCGTAGGCGAGCGCGGTGTCGAGATCGACGTGCGCGCCGCGCAGCGCGGCCTGCACGAGGGCATCGGCTTCCAGCGACGCGCCGCGCAGGTCGGCGCCGTCGAGGCGGGTGTACAGCAGGCGCGCGCCGGTGAGGTCGGCACCGCGCAGGTTCGCCTCGCGCAGGTCGGCCTCGCCGAGGTTGGCCTCGCGCAGCCGCAGCTCCGACAGATCGGTACGGCGCAGATCCGCCGAGGCGAGACTCGCCAACGTCAGGTCGCATTCGCAGAAGGCGACCGATCGCAGCCTGCAGGCCACGAAAACGGAGCCGAGCAGGCTGCAGCGGGTCCAGGAGCTGCCGATCAGGTTGGCCCGGTCGAACGTGCACCCGCGCAGCGCCGTGGCGTCATGGTGAGTCTCGCCGAGATCGACCCTGACGAACGTGCAGTCGGTGAAGGTGCAGCCACTGGTACGCAGGTCGCGCAGGTCAGCATCGGTGAAATCGCAGCCGTGGAAGTGGCGGTTCACCCACTGCTGGCCTGCCAGCACGGCATCCCGGTAATCCTCACCCACCTCGGTGGCGGCGGCATCAGCATCGGACATGCCGGAAGGCTCGCATACCGCACCGACATCGCTCTTCGGGTGCGCAAGCGTGAGCTGAGCGTGACCTTCGTTCCTTTCAGGGCGCTGAATGTCACGTTCGGCCCCACCCACCCGCGCCGATCACCGGAAGTCACGGGAGCGGGAGGGGATGCGCAGATCGAGCTGCTGTAGCTGGTCGGCGAGGACGCTGACGACGCCCTCGCCGTTGCGGGCGTGCTCAACCACCCCGCGCACCAGCAACGCCGGGCTCGAACGCGCGAGGCGATGCTGGCGAGCCCACAACCCGGGCGAGCACACCACGTTGATCATGCCCGTCTCGTCCTCGATGTTGAGGAAGGTGACCCCGCCCGCGGTGGATGGCCGCTGCCGGTGTGTCACCGCACCCCCGATGAGCACCCTGCTGCCGTGTTCCACGGCGTGCAGCTCCCGCGCGGGCACCGCGCCCAGCTCGGCCATGTGCTCCCGAAGGAACTGTGTGGGGAAGCTGTCCGGAGACAGCCCGGTCGCCCAGACGTCAGCGGTGGCAAGCTCCACGGCGTCCATGCCGGGAAGCTCGGGGGGTGTCGCGGGGACCTCGATCCCGGGCAGCGTGTCCTGCCGCTCCCGCACCGCGGCCCCGGCCGCCCACAGTGCCTTGCGCCGGTCCGGTTCGACACTGTGCAGCGCCCCCGCGGTGGCCAACGCCTCCAGCTGCGCCTGGTGCAGCCGCACCCGCCGGACCAGGTCGGTGACACCGGTGAACGCGCCGTCCCGCTGCCGTTCCTCTGCGATCGCCTCGGCACCCCGCTGTCCGAGGGCGCGCACGGTGGCCAACCCGACCCGCACCGCGGGTTCGGCACTTCCGGAGCTTTCCCCGGCGAGCGGCTCCAGCGTGGTGTGCGGCAGGCTGGCGTTCACGCACGGTCCGCGCACCGTCACCCCGTGCCTGCGCGCGTCGGAGACCAGCGACTGCGGAGAGTAGAAGCCCATCGGTTGCGCCCGAAGCAGGGCCGCGCAGAACGCCGCGGGGTGGTATCGCTTGAAGTAGGCACTGGCGAACACCAGGTGAGCGAAGCTGAGCGCGTGGCTTTCCGGGAACCCGAAATCGGCGAAGGCCACCAGCTTGGCGTAGATCCGTTCCGCGACGTCGGCTGGGACGTCGTTGCGCGCGGCTCCCGCCAGGAAACGCTCCCGCAACCGCTCCATCTTCCGCACTGAACGCTTGGCCCCCATAGCCCTGCGCAGCTCGTCGGCCTCGCTCGGGTCGAACCCGGCCACATCGACCGCCACCTGCATCAGTTGCTCCTGGAACAGCGGGATGCCGTAGGTCTTGGCCAGCGCGTTCCGCAGCAACGGGTGTTCGTAGCTGACCTCCTCCTCGCCGTTGCACCGGCGGATGTAGGGGTGCACCGACCCACCCTGGATCGGTCCCGGCCGGATGAGCGCCACCTCGACGGCCAGGTCGTAGAACGTGCGCGGTTTGAGCCTCGGCAGGGTTGCCAGCTGTGCCCGGCTCTCCACCTGGAACACCCCCACCGCATCGGCGCGGCACAGCATCTCGTACACCTCCTGGTCCTCCAGGTCAAGCTCGGCGAGATCCACCGAGACACCTTCGTGTTCGGCTACGAGATCGACCGCGTAGTGCAGCGCCGAGAGCATCCCCAGCCCCAGCAGGTCGAACTTGACCAGACCCGCCGCGGCACAGTCGTCCTTGTCCCACTGCAGCACGCTGCGACCGGCCATCCTCGCCCGCTCCACGGGACACACCTCGCTCACCGGCCGGTCGGCGAGCACCATGCCGCCGGGGTGGATACCCAGGTGCCGCGGGAAATCCCCCAGCTCGTTGGCCAGTGTCAGCACCGGCTCCGGGATGTCCCTGCCGGCGACCCGCGCGGCTCCTGGCTGCCCGCCCGCACCCGCGGGAAGCGTGGCCCACCGGTCCACCTGCTTGCTCCAGGTATCCTGCTGCCCCGGTGAGTACCCGAGCGCCTTGGCCACCTCCCGCACGGCCGAACGCGCCCGGTAGGTGATGACGTTGGCGACCTGCGCGGCCTGCTGCCTGCCGTACTTCCCGTAGACGTACTGGATGACCTCCTCTCTGCGGCCGGACTCGATATCGATATCGATGTCCGGCGGGCCGTCCCGCTCGGTGACCAGGAAGCGCTCGAACAGCAGGTCCCACCGCACCGGATCCACCTTGGTCACCCCGAGGGCGAAACACACCGCGGAATTGGCCGCCGACCCACGCCCCTGACACAGGATGTCGTTCTCCCGGCAGAATCGGACGATGTCAGCGACGATCAGGAAGTAGCCGGGGAAGCCGAGTTCGGTGATCACCGCCAGTTCCCGCTCGAGCTGGCGGTAGGCCCGAGGATTGGCTTCCCGGCCGTCGTACCGCTGCAGTGCCCCGTAGTAGGTCAGCATGCGCAGGTAGCTGGCCTCGGTGTGTCCCTCGGGCACGTCGAACGGCGGGAGTTCGGGGGTGACCAACGTGAGGTCGAAGGCGCACTCCACCCCGAGCAAGGCGGCCCTGCTGACCGCGCCCGGGTACCGGTCGAACCGCTCGGCCATCTCCGCACCAGACCGCAGGTGCGCGCCGTGCGCAGGGGGGAGCCAGCCGTCCATCTCGTCAAGACTGCGCCGTGCCCTGATCGCGGCGATGGTGGCTGCCAACCTGCCTCGCCGCGGGCTCGCGTAGTGCGCGACGTTCGTCGCCACCGTGGGCAGGCCCAGCTCCGCGGCCAGCGTGGCCAGCACGTCGTTGTGCGTGCTGTCGGTCGGCATGCCATGGTCGAAGAGCTCGACGAACACGCCGTCGGTGCCGAAGAGCCCAGTGAGCTGCCGCAGCCGCTCTGCGGCGGCCCGGTACTCGCCCGCGCCGCCGGTGCCCAGCGCGGCACGTACGGCCCCCTTCCGGCAGCCGGTGAGCACCACGCAGTCCTGGCCGACCTCCTCGGCGATCTCGTCCAGCCGGTAGACGGGCTTGCCCTTGACAGCGACATCACCGTCGGTGCCTGCCGCATCATCCTCGCCGCCCGCCAGGTGGGCAGCCGTCAACACCCGGCACAGGGCGCGGTAGCCGCGGGGGTTGCGCGCGAGCAGCAGCAGGTGCTCGCCCTCCGGGTCGGCGACCCCGTTCTGCGGTTGGGACAGGCCCAGGCTGAGCTCCGTGCCGAAGACCGTGCGCACCCCCAGCTCTCGCGCGGCCTGCGCGAAGCGCATCACCCCGTACATCCCGTCGTGGTCAGTGAGCGCGACCGCGTCCAGCCCGAGCCGGGCGGATTCCTCGACCAGCTCCTCCGGGTGGCTTGCCCCGTCGAGGAAGCTGAAGTTGGAATGGCAGTGCAGCTCGGCGTACGGCACGCGGGAATCGGCGCCGGTGTGGTCGGCCCCACGCAGCGAGCGTAGATCGTCCGGGCGGATGTAGCCATCCCGGCGCCGGGTCCACGCCGGACTGTCCGAACCGTCTCCCTGACCTTCCGGCCGTGCCGGCCTGCCGGACAGGGTGCGCTCCAGCTCGGCCCATCGCATCGGCGGATTGTGCCACCCCACTAGTCGTACACTCCCTCAACTATCCACTGTGGTTCTTCTTGAAAGCGGAACTGGAGGAGGAAGGCAGTGCCTTCCCCTCCTTCCCCGGTGACCACCTGGACCCTGCCGCGCGGGCCGGGCGTCTGCCCGTGCCACCACCGCTCGTCCACCGGCCACGGTCCGGCCCAGCCGAGCACCTCCTTGCGGGAACCCTCTCCCGTGACGACATACCGGGGCTGGCCGGTGAGCACGTTCCTGGCGGTGAGCGCCACGGGTTCGCCGCTGGCGGTGAGCACGGTGGCCGCCACCGGCGTCACCGGGACCACCGTGGGTGAGGGCGCGGGTAACCGTCCCGGCCAGGGAGCGGGTTCCTCGTTCTCGCCCGCGCTATCCCCCCACGGTACGAACCGGACCCGCTCGGCGGGGCCCCGGCCACCGACCAATACCGGGGTACACACCCCTTCGGGGCC
Organism: Haloechinothrix sp. LS1_15; assembly: GCF_033042135.1. Lineage (NCBI taxonomy): Bacteria > Bacillati > Actinomycetota > Actinomycetes > Pseudonocardiales > Pseudonocardiaceae > Haloechinothrix > Haloechinothrix sp. LS1_15. Next base: position 107,196 of record NZ_WBXM01000006.1, read on the forward strand.
GAGCAGTGACTGCACCCGGGTGAACGCGCGGCAGGCGCGCTCGGTGGCGCGCATGTCGCCGGTGGCTCCCGAACCGTCCCCCTGCCACAGATCGGGCTGCAGCGCGGTGGGATCTACCAGCTCCTCGGGCTCCAGCCACAACCGCACCACCCCGCTGCTGGGTCGCGAGTCACCGTGCAGCCAGCTCTCGAACTGCCAGCGCACCCTATCCGCGACACCCTGCGCGCTCACCGGCTCCACCGAGCGCCATACCCGCGCGAGTTCCTCACCGCTGGCGGTACGGGCGTAGATCCCCACCCTGGTGCAGGCGAGGCCGTGCGCGGCGAGGGAGGCGTGCAGCTTTCCCGCAAGCGCCCGCGCCTCGAAGGCCGCGGTGTCGATCCGTTCGAGGGGTGGTTCGAAGGTCGCCCCGACACCGAGCTCGCGCGCCGGACGCCGCACCGCCAGCGGGCGCTCCTCGATACCCCTGGCGAACCGGTGCGCGAGCACCCCCTCGTGCCCGAACCGGGACGCCACCGTGCGCTCGGTCAGCTCGGCGAACTGGCCGAGCGTGCGCAGCCCCAGCCGCCACAGCAGGCCGACGAACTCGGCCCGCCCCACCCCCTGCTGCTCCAGCTCGGTGACCGGGAGCCCGGCGAGGAACTCCGCGTCCTGTCCAGCCGGAACGATCGCGCCCCGCCGGGCGGCGAGGGTGGCCGCGAACACCCCGCCCGCGATACCGACCTGGCATTCCACTCCCGCCGCGGTCGACACCTGGTCCGCCAGTTGCTCGACCAGCGCGCGCTCGGCCTCCCCTGCAGGGGCGCCCCTGGCCGCGTAGGCGGTGGCACCCTGCGCGGGCGCGGCGACCACCCCTGGGCGCACCACGTCCACCCGGGGGATCCGGTCCTCCACCGCAGCGACCACCGGCTCGAACAGCCGCGCATCACGTGCGGGGTCCTCGCCGAGCACGGCGAGCTCGGGACATCGCGACTGCGCCTCCCTGCGCAGCATCCCCCTACGTACCCCGCTGCCCCGCGCCACGGCCGAGCAGGAGGCCACCCGGTTGGCCGTGAACACAGCCGCGGGACGGTGCGCGGGCACCCCTGCGGCGAGAGCCGCGGCCGTGACCGGCCAGTCGGGGCACCACAGCACGAGCACGCGCACCGGTCTCGGCATGGCCACCGCCTCATCCCGCGACCAGCTCGCGTACCGGGACGTCGTGGGAAACGGCAGGAGCGACCGCCCCGCCCCCCGGCCCTGGCAGCAACACGTGTACGTCCTGAGGCCTGGCGGCCGCGCGCCTTCCCGAACCGCGCACGGTGAGCTCGCACTCCCGGAGGTAGCCGGGTGCGCAACCGACATGAACGGTACCGCCCTGCTCTTCAAGGCCTTGCCAGCGCCGGGACAGGCAGTGCAGCTCGAGCTCGGCCCCCGGTACGGGCCCCTCGGTGAGCAGCACGGCACCGCGCTGTCGGGCGCGTGCCAGCAGCCGCTCGGTCTGCCTGCGCGGCAGTGATTGCCGCGCAGGCAGGCCGCCCCCGAGCACCACCAGATCAACGCCGTCCAGCAGGGCCCCGACTACGGGCAGGATTTCGGTCCCCGGCGCGGGCACGACCGCGAGCCTGCGCACGTCGACCCCGAGCTCTGCTGCCGCTGCCACCCCGATATCGGGCATCCCCACCACAGCGGCCCACGACCCCCGTGTCGTGGCCTCGGCGAGCAGCGTGAACAGCAAGGCCCTTGATCCCCGGACCGACACCGTGCTTCCCCTACGCAACCCCCCGGACGGAAGCGCAGATTCCAGCGCGGGCGGCACGGGAAGCACCGTTCCCGTGCCCTGGTCCTGCCCGGTGGGCAGGGTGCTGGCCGTGCTCACTCCCGGAAGTGAGGACAACCACCCCACCGCACCCGAGGTACGGGCGGTATCGCTCGAGCCGGGCACGACCATCACCTCCCCTCATCGGCAACCCCTCCGGCGCCGCCTGATGGTATCGAACTTATGTTCGATACCATCAGTCAACCTCACCCCGGGGTGCCCTGTCAAGCTGAGGGGCGGCGCGAACATGACGTTCAGCGCCGTAGACGGAATGAGGCGGATCAGTGTGCGAAGTGGCGAGTGCCGGTGAGGTAGAGCGTCACACCCGCGGCTTCCGCGGCCGCGATCACCTCGGCGTCCCGGACCGAACCGCCGGGCTGCACCACCGCCCGCACGCCGGCGTCCAGCAGCACCTGCAGCCCGTCGGGGAACGGGAAGAAGGCGTCCGAGGCGGCCACCGAGCCTGCGGCGCGGTCGCCTGCACGACGCACCGCCAGCTGCGCCGAATCCACGCGGTTGACCTGCCCCATACCGACGCCGACCGAGGCGCTGTCGTCGGCGAGCAGGATCGCGTTCGACTTCACCGACCGCACCGCCCGCCAGGCGAACGCCAGGTCGGCCAGCGTGCGCTCGTCGGCAGCCTGACCGGCGGCCAGCGTCCAGCCAGCCGGGTCGTCGCCCGGTGCGTCCAGCACGTCGGCGGCCTGCACGAGCATGCCCCCGGTCACCGGCCGCAGCTCCCTGCCCCCGCGCTCCGGGGGCTCGCAACGCAGGATGCGGATGTTCTTCCTGTGCCGCAGCACATCGAGCGCGTCCTCTGTGTAGTCGGGAGCGACGATCACCTCGGTGAACACCTCGGCGATCTGCTCGGCCGCATCGACGCCGACCGCGCTGTTCGCCGCGATGACGCCGCCGAACGCGCTGACCGGGTCACAGGCGTGGGCCTTGCGGTGCGCCGTCGCGATGTCGCCACCGGTCGCGATACCGCACGGGTTGGCGTGTTTGATGATCGCCACCGCCGGTTCCTCGTGGTCGTAGGCGGCACGCAACGCGGCATCGGTGTCGGTGTAGTTGTTGTACGACATGTCCTTGCCGTGCAGCTGCTCGGCACCGGCCAGCCCACCGGAACCGTCGGCGTACAGTGCGGCGGGCTGGTGCGGGTTCTCGCCGTACCGCAGCACCGCCGAGCGCCGCCAGGTGGCGCCGAGGAACTCCGGCAAGGATTCCGGCGCCTGCCCGTCGCCCTCCGCGACGTAGGTACCCGCGAACCAGGACGCGACGGCCACGTCGTAGCCCGCCGTGTGCGCGAACGCCCGCCCCGCCAGCTGCTTGCGCTCGTCGAGGGTGAACCCGCCGCCTGCCACCCGATCCAGCACCCACCCGTACTGCTCAGGGTCGACGACCACGGCGACCGACGGGTGGTTCTTCGCAGCGGCACGCACCATGGCGGGACCACCGATGTCGATCTGCTCGACGCAGTCCTCACCGGACGCTCCTGAGGCCACGGTGTCCGCGAACGGGTACAGGTTGACCACCAGCAGCTCGAACGGGGCGATGTCCAGCTCGTCGAGCTGCTGCCGGTGTTCCTGCCTGCGAGTGTCGGCGAGCAAGCCCGCATGCACACCGGGGTGCAGGGTCTTGACCCTGCCGTCGAGGCATTCGGCGAAGCCGGTGACGTCCTCGACCGGAGTGACGGGCACGCCCGCCTCGCGGATGGCGCGGGCGGTGCCACCCGTCGACACGATCTCGACCCCGGCGCGGTGCAAGCCCGCGGCGAGATCGGCGAGGCCGGACTTGTCCGACACCCCGATCAGCGCGCGCCGCACCGCCGATTGCCCTGATGCGCTCACGAGAACCTCACCTTTCGCCCTGTCACCGTGCACCGATGACTCGCCAGCTTCGCCACGACCTCGACGAGCAGCTCCCGTTCGACGGTCTTGATGCGCTCGTGCAAGGTCTCCTCGTCGTCGTCCGGATCGACACCCACCGCCCGTTGCGCGATGATCGGTCCGGTGTCCACCCCGGCGTCGGCGAAGTGCACGGTCGAACCCGTGACCTTCACCCCGGCCGCCAGCGCGTCGGCTACCGCGTGCATGCCTGGAAACGCGGGCAGCAGCGCCGGGTGGGTGTTGAGCACGCGATTGGGGAAGCGGGCGAGGAACTCCGGGCCGAGAATCTTCAGGAACCCCGCCGAGACCACGTAATCGGGCTCGTAGGCCGCGACGGACTCGGTCAGCGCGCCATCCCAGGCCGTGCGGTCGTCGTAGTCACCGAGCCGGACCACGAATCGCGGCACCCCGGCGTCCGCGGCGCGCTGCAGGGCACCGATGCCGTCGCGGTCGGCTCCGACGGCGACGATCTCGGCCGGGTACCCCGGCTGCTGCGCGGCCTCGAGCAGCGCCTGGAGCAGCGTCCCGGAGCCGGAGGCGAGCACGACCAGCCTGGCTACGGTGTCGCCAGCCGGTACCGGCTCGGCGGATACGCGCCACGAAGGCTGCACTGACGCTCCTTGCCTGGTCACCCGCGTATAAGCAGGGAGAACGATCGATGGCACTGCCCACCCTAGACATCGCGCGGGCAGCGGCCGCTACAGGGACGCCTTGGCGTGATCTGGATCCTCGCCGTCGCCCGCCACGGCCCGCTGCTCGGGGAGATCCCCGGCGACCTCGGCACCGTGCGCGTCCTCGACACCGTTCCCGGCGGCACTCTCACCGGCCTCGACGCGCTCGACTCCCTCACCATCCTCAGGCCCCCCGGCCTCCTCGGTGTCAGCGGCCTCCTCGGTGCCCTCGGTCTCCTCGGTGTCAGCGGTATCGGCGGTATCGGCGGTGTCGGCGGTGGCCTCGTCCCGCTCGACCTCCGTGACCTCGACGTCGGCGTCTTCGGCTTCGGTGTCCTCCGCGGCTGCGGGGGCGTCGGCGATATCCCCGGAAGCTTCGCCGTCATCCACGCCGTCGGCCTCGCCACCCGCGTGATCCTCCCCACAAGCCGACCTGGGGCCTGCGAACCAGGCAACGGCGGCACCGGGGACCGCGAGGAACGCGCACGCCGCCAGCGCCGTGGGAAACGCCGGGATCAGCACCGGCCCCATCGGCCCCTCACCCAGCTTGCCACCCGCCATGGACACCAGCAGCAGGACGCCGAACGCTGCGGTGCCGGCTGCCGCCGCCACGCCGCGCAGCCGCATGACCGGCGAGGGGTCGCAGGTACGCAACCGCCACCCGACCAGCGCCCCCACCGCGACAGGCAGCGCGAGCAGCGCGGGCCACCACGGCGCGTAGCTCTCCGGCACGGCGGCCAGCAGGGGGACGGCGGGTACGGCACCGCCGGAATAGCCGAACGGGTCGAGGGAGACCGAACCGATCGTGAATCCGGGGCCGAGCACGAAAGCCAATGCGGCTAGCACGGCGTTGGGAAGGTAGCCGAGCGAGAGCGCCAGCATGCCCAGCCCGCCGCCCACCCCGGGCGCGACCTCGGCGAACAGCGCCCGCACGGTCGGTGCGGACAGCGCGGTGGCCACCAGCAGCGCGAGCGTGCCAACGGCGAGCAGGGCCGCCAGCCCGAGCAGCCCGGCGCGGAGGCCGTTCACCACGGCGTCGTCGAGATACTCCCGCACCTCCCGGTGCATGCCCAGCTGGCAGGCCACAGCCACCGTGGCCGTGATCCCGGCGAGCAGCGAGGGCACGGTCACGGCGGCGAGTGGGGCCACGGTGACCGAGCTCGACGCCGTCACTGCCGCAGCCGTCCCTCCTGCCAGGCCGTGCGCCACGACGATCGCCGCGACGAGGGTGAGTGAATGCGCGAGCGCGCTGTGGCCCAACCGCTCGGCCGCGTCGTAGGCGGCCTTGCCCACCAGCAAGCACACCGCCACGGTGGCAGCCAGCGGCAGCACCCCGAGTTCGTGCCCGTCGATGGTGACCGGCACCTGGTACATGGCTAGCCATCCTGACCCCGCGGCCAGCAGGACACCGTCGACGGAGAAGTCCGCGTGCCTCGCGCCCGCCGTGACGGCCGCGAGCAGGGCAGCGACCCCGGTGTAGCCCGCCAGCAGTGGCAACGTCGCCGCGGCGAGCAGGATGCGCACCCTGGCAGCCACAGTCGCTACACCTGTTCCTCACATCATCGGGATTCGCAAGCGCCGGGCGGCCCGGCAGGGACCACGTCCCACGATGGCACCGGGACCGGCGGGACGGGGTGAGCCACGCCGGGCACCCGGCGTGGTTGTGGTCTCTGCCACCCAGGGCCACCCAGGAGGGCGGAGCCGGTCGCGTCAGCCCCGCGACTCGCCCTCGCCGGACGCCTCGGTCGTGCCGTGGCCCCCGGCGTCCCTGGCCTGCTGGTGCTGGAACTGGCCTTGGTGCGGCGCGTACTGGGTGGGTTGCGGCTGCTCCTGCCCCTGGGGCGCGGGCTGCCCGGTGTACGGCTGCTGCCCCGGCATTCCGGCGCCGGACTGACCGTACTGCTGGCCGTACTGCTGGCCGTACTGCGCGGGCCCCGCCGCGCCGCCCGGTTGCCCGTACTGGCCCGGCATGCCGAACGGGGCTTGGCCAGCGGGGTAACCGGGGTGGCCTGCGGCGGCTTTCGCCTGCCGTTGCGGCGCCTTGAGAATGCCGAAGTCGAACAGCAGCGCCACGACCGCTGCGCCTGCTTGCAACACCGCGACGATCAGCAGGACGACCAGCGCGCCGGGCACGCTCGGCGCGTCGACCATCGCGCCGAGCGTCAGCAGAAAGCCGACCACGCTCAGCACGGCGGCCACCGGGACCGTCCTCGGGCCGCCGGGCAGCGCGTGGAGTGCGGCTAGCAGCCCACCGGTGAGCAGCGCGACCACCATCAGGCTGCCAGCCGCGACCGTGTCGGCGAAGCTAACCAGGAAGCTGGCGAGCCCGAGCCCGGCCGTGGCCAGGCTCAGGATCAGTCCCAGCGGGATCGTCGACCCACCCGCTGCGACGGGGTTGTTGTGCTGGGGATGCGGGAAGTACTGGGTTCCCTGCTGTTGCTGCGCTGCCTGCTGCGGCCCCTGGGCCGGGAATCCCCCACTCGGCATGGTCATCTGCACTCTCCTGTGAGGGTTATGCACGGTCCAGCAGGCAGCGGCTGCCGTGGCCAGCTCGAGGCTACTGGATGCGGGCGACCAGTCGGTTCCCAGTTACTCATCCCGGTGCATAACCCGGACTGTTGCTTCGGACACTCGTCGGTTGCTCGATCCCGCCCGGCGCCTGATCACCTGATCGAGGCAACGGGTGGTGATGGGCGAACGGTAGTTCATCCCGACGGTTAGGACGGGCGCGGGCCTGGTCTCGTTCCGCCGGAGGGTGGGTGGGGGACGGCGCACCGGAACCGGCCCCCACCCACGCGCGGGTCAGGAGAGGTTCTTGTAGGTCTCCCTGGCGAGCTCGGCGGCCTGGCTGGGGGTCTTGCCGACCTTGACGCCCGCCGCTTCGAGGGCCTGCTTCTTGGCCTCGGCGGTGCCCGAGGATCCGGAGATGATGGCTCCCGCGTGGCCCATGGTCTTGCCCTCGGGGGCGGTGAAACCGGCGATGTAGCCGATGACCGGGGTGGAGACGTGCTCGGCGATGTAGTCGGCGGCGCGCTCCTCCGCGTCACCCCCGATCTCACCGATCATGACGATGACGTCGGTGTCGGGGTCGGCGTCGAAGGCGGCGATGGCGTCGATGTGGGTGGTGCCGATGATGGGGTCGCCCCCGATGCCCACGGCCGTGGAGATGCCGATGTCGCGCAGCTCGTACATCAGCTGGTAGGTCAGGGTGCCGGACTTGGAGACCACCCCGATGCGGCCGGTGTCGGTGATGTCGGCGGGGATGATGCCCGCGTTGGACCGGCCGGGGCTGATCACACCGGGGCAGTTGGGGCCGACGATGCGGGTGGCGTTGCCGGTGGCGCAGGCATGCGCCCACATAACCGCCGCGTCGTGCACGGGGATGCCCTCGGTGATGACCACCACCAGCTCGATGCCGGCGTCGATGGCTTCGATGACGGCGTCCTTGGCAGCGGTGGGCGGCACGAACACCACCGACACGTTCGCCCCGACCTCGGCCATGGCCTCGGCCACGCTGCCGAACACCGGCCGCGAGGCCCCGTCCAGGTCCACCGTCTGGCCTGCCTTGCGGGCATTGACCCCGCCGGCGATGTTCGCGCCAGAGGCCAGCATCCGAATCGCGTGCTTACGCCCCTCGGAACCGGTGATGCCCTGCACAATGATCGTCGAGTCGGAATCCAGGAAGATCGCCATGGCCCGTCACACCCCTGCCTTCGCCAGTTCGGCGGCCTTGTCGGCCGCGCCGTCCATCGTGTCGACCTGGATCAGGCCCGGCAGCCCGGCCTGGTCCAGGATGCGCCTGCCCTCGGTGGCATTGTTGCCGTCCAGCCGCACGACCAGCGGTTTGTCCACCGACTCGCCCCGCGCGGTCAGCAACTCGAAGGCCTGCACGATCCCCTCGGCCACCGCGTCACATGCGGTGATCCCACCGAACACGTTCACGAACACCGACCGCACATCGGTATCGGCCAGAATGACCTCCAGCCCGGCGGCCATGACATCCGCCGAGGCGCCACCACCGATGTCCAGGAAGTTCGCAGGCGCCACACCCCCGTGCCGCTCGCCGGCGTAGGCCACGACGTCCAGTGTCGACATCACCAGCCCAGCGCCGTTGCCGATGATCCCGACCTGCCCGTCCAGCTTGACGTAGTTCAGGTCCTTCTCCGCGGCCATGACCTCCAGCGGGTCCGTGGCCGCCACATCGGCCAGCTCCGCGTGCGCCGGCTGCCTGAACGACGCATTGGCATCCAGCGTCACCTTGCCGTCCAGCGCGATCACCCGGTCCTCCGGGTCAGCCACCAGCGGGTTGACCTCCACCAGCGAGGCATCCTCGGCCACGAACGTCTCCCACAGCCGCACCAGCACATCAGCGGCCTGATCAAGCACCCGATCCGGGAAGTGTCCCCTGCGCAGGATCTCCAGGGCGTGCGCCCGGTCAAGGCCCGCCAGCGGATCGACCGCCACCTTGGCCAGCGCCTCCGGCCGTTCGACGGCCAGCTGCTCGATCTCCACGCCTCCCTCGGCTGAGGCCATCGCCAGGAAGGACCGGTTGGTCCGGTCCACAAGGAAGGACACGTAGTACTCCTCGGAGATCTCCGAGGCCGCGGTCACCAACACCCGCCGCGTGCGGTGTCCCTTGATCTCCAGCCCCAGAATCGCCTCGGCCGCCGCGGCGGCCTCATCCGGGGACTGGGCAAGCTTCACACCACCGGCCTTACCCCGGCCCCCCGTCTTGACCTGAGCCTTCACCACCACCGGGCCACCGATCCGCTCGGCGGCGGCCCGCGCCTGCTCCACGGTCTCGGCCACTTCACCCGGGAATACCGGCACACCATGCTTGGCGAACAGCTCTTTCGCCTGGTACTCGTAGAGATCCACTCTTCAGACTCCTGACGACACGCCGCTGTGTTGTTCACCGATACTCGCCGCGCACAGTCCTGACTCCGGCGCGGCCGCGTGGCGCCTCGCTCCGCCACCACGAATACCGGACGTGATGACCCTAGCGACCCGGCGGCCACGCGTGCAGCCCGCCTGTGATGAACTCCGCCACAGGTCACGCCGACGCCGTGACACCGATCACGAGCTACCGACGAGTAACGCCGAGTAGCACGAAGAGCCGGAGGAACGTCCCTGCCCTCACCCCGGGTGGTAACGACGACACGGCACACGTCAAGCCCCGCCCGAGCGACACCTACCGAGAGTATCCCGCCAGGGCACAATTTCGTAACACAGATCACACCTTGTGGAGTAGCGCGCCGTCTACCTTGGGTGATGCCAGGCACGGCGGAACCGCCAATCGCGTTATGTTGAGCCGACACGCGAGCGGGATCTTGCGGGAACCGGTATCCCTTCGTTACTGTCCACCGGTCCCCATTACAGTCCGGTCACAACCAGGGCTGGCCCTGCACGGGGCTGTGGAGCGGTCCCCCGACCCGCTCCTCCGGGTTCCCCGACCCGGGCCTAGGTTGGTTGACCGGTGACCCCGAGCAACGGAAGGCCCCAGTCTTGGCTAGACACCGCTCCCCCGGCGGTCAGGCACCTTCCCCGGTCATCGCGGACGCATTGCGCGATGGCACCGCGCGCGAGCGCGGCAAGAACGGCAACCACCGGCTGCCCGCACCCAGTTCCGCGGTTCGCGGGCGCATGGTCGTCGCCGCCGTCGCCGCTGGCGCGTTCGCCGCAGCGACCGCCGGTCACACCCTGGACAACGCGCCATCGCCTGCCTCGCACGACGGTGTGACTCCCCTCGCCAACGCTCATGACGCCAAAGGCGCCGATGGTGAGGAGTACCACGGTATGGGCGGCGGGGCGCCGGTCGTCGCCCCTGAGGTACTACCGAGCAAGCACCGCAGCGACGCGGGCACCGAGGCGGAGAAGCTGGCCGCCAGCCACCAGGTCACTCAGGAACGCCTGGAACAGGAGGCGGAGGAGGCCCGGCGTGCGGCCGAGGAAGCCGCCCGCCCCGACGCGGTCAAACCTACCGAGGGGGTACTCACCTCGGCATTCGGTGCACGCTGGGGAGGTAGCCACAACGGCATCGACATCGCTGGGCCCATCGGCAGCCCGATCTACGCGGTCGCCGACGGCACCGTCATCGAGGCGGGACCGGCCAGCGGCTTCGGCCTGTGGGTGCGCATCCAGCACGACGACGGCTACGTATCCGTGTACGGCCACATGAACAGCTACTCGGTGGCGCCGGGCCAGCGCGTACAAGCCGGGCAGCAGATCGCCGAGGTCGGCAACCGCGGCCAGTCGACAGGACCGCACCTGCATTTCGAGGTCTGGCAGGGCGACGGCGGAGCCAAGCTCGACCCGCTCGCCTGGCTGGCCGAGCGCGGCATCCACTACTGAGCCCCCACGGGTTCACCCGGCGTCCCGGTCTCCGGGGAGCCTGCGCACAAAGTACGCGATCGCCACCTGCCACGCCAGGCAGAGCTCACGGCGGCGCCTCGAACGGCAGCCGCGGCACCGGCGACACGAACGACCGTCGAGACCCGCGTCGTGCAACCGCAACAACGCCCGCCAAGCCGCTGCGAGCGTGCGTGCATCGGGCGCCGCAGGGGAAGGATCGGATCCCGCCCGGTCGGCCACCTCATCCAGGTATCGCCATACCGCGCCCGCGACCAGCCCGAACCATCCGTGGACCATCGCACCCCCAGGCCACTTCGCTCAGCATCGAACACGCATTCGATGATAGGAAGTGTGGCGTTGGAACACCCGCATTCCGGACCCGCGTGTCGCGGGAACGGTGCGCCTTCCGGCGACCGTGATACAGCTCGACCGACTACAGCTTGACCATCGGAACGCTGCCGATGAGCAGCAGCTTCACCTGCCCGGAAGTGCCGAAGTCGATCGTCGCCGTGGCACGGGGACCCGTGCCCTCCGTGGCGACGACGGTGCCGAGCCCGTACTTGTCGTGATTGACCCGGTCCCCCACGTCGAGATGCAGCGGCACGGCGTCTTTCCACGCCGCCTGCCTGCCACTCGCGCCGCCCGTGCCGCCGCGTCCCGCGGCGAACCCGCCCCAGGTCGTCGCCGCTCGCGGTGTGCCGGACACGGCAACGCCGCCCTGCTCGTGCCGCGGCTCCTCGCGTCGCCACTCGATCAGCTCCGCCGGGATCTCGTCCACGAAACGGGAGGCGGGGTTGTATGCCGGCTGCCCCCACGCTGTCCTGGTCACCGCACGCGACAGGTAGAGCCGCTGCTGGGCACGGGTGATCGCCACGTAGGCGAGCCTGCGTTCCTCGGCGAGCGCGGACTCCTCGCCAAGCGCGCGCAGGTGCGGGAAGACACCGTCTTCGAATCCCGTACCGAAGACCACGGGATACTCCAACCCCTTGGCCGTATGCACGGTCATCAACGTGACCACACCCTGGTCGGCCCAGTCGCCCACCTCACCGTCCTCACCTGCCTCGTCGGGTTCCGGTACCGAGTCGGCGTCGGCGACCAGCGAGACCCGCTCCAGGAAGGCGGCGAGCGAGCCAGGCGGCAGGGCGTCGTCCTCCTCGTACTGCGCGCCCTCCTCGACCGCCCCGGCGGCATCGGCGTCTCCGGCGTCGCCGCTGCCCCCCTCGGCCGCTGCCGCGTTCTGATCGGTGAACTCCCGCGCCACCGTCACCAGCTCGTCGAGGTTGTCCACCCGGGTCGCATCCTGTGGATCGTCCGATCCTGCGAGGCCGTCACGGTATCCGGTGCGTTCCAGCACCGCCTCGAGCAGATCGGCCGGCTCCTCCCCCTGCTCGGCTCGCTCACACAGCTCGTCGAGCAGCGACATGAAGGACGCGATGCTGCGCTGCGCCCGGGTACCGAGATCGGGCACCGCCCCGGCCGCCGCATCGCGCAACGCACCCGCGAACGAGATCCGCTGCCGGTCGGCGTGCCGCGCCACCGCGGCCTCGGCACGCTCACCGATCCCACGCTTCGGCACATTGAGGATGCGCCGCAGGCTCACCGTGTCCTCGGGGTTGGCGAGCACGCGCAGGTACGCCAGCGCGTCACGCACCTCACGGCGCTCGTAGAACCGCAGGCCCCCGATCACGCGGTAGGGCAGGCCGAGCCGGATGAACACCTCCTCGAACACCCGGGACTGGTTGTTGGTCCGGTAGAACACGGCGACGTCGCGGTAGCTCACCTCACCCCGGTCGACCAGCTCGTCGATCTCCCTGGCCACGAACGCGGCCTCGTCGTGCTCGCTGTCGGCCACGTAGCCGACGATCCTGCTCCCCTCCCCGAGACGCGTCCACAGGCGCTTGTCCCGACGGTTGGGGTTACGGGCGATCACTGCGTTGGCCGCGGAGAGGATGGTCTGGGTCGACCGATAGTTCTCCTCGAGCAGGATCGTGCGCGCGTCACCGAAGTCACGCTCGAACTCCTCGATGTTGCGGATCGTCGCACCGCGGAACGCGTAGATCGACTGGTCCGCGTCGCCGACGACGCACAGCTCGGCTGGTTCGACACCCGACGGGGTCGTCCCGGTTCCCACCAGTTCCCGTACCAGCGTGTACTGCGCGTGGTTGGTGTCCTGGTACTCGTCGACGAGCACGTGCCGGAACCGCCTGCGGTAGTGCTCGGCCACCTCGGGGTGCGCCTGCAGCATGTGCACCGTGTGCATGATCAGATCGTCGAAGTCGAGCGCGTTGGCCGACCGCAGGCGCCGCTGATACTCGGCGTAGACCTCGGCCACCGTGCGTTCCTGGTCGTTGCTCGCCCGCGCGGCGGCATCCTCGGGGTCGATGAGCTCGTTCTTGAGGGCCGACAGCTGGGCGGACAGCGAGCGGGGCGTGTACCGCTTGGTGTTCAAGTCGAGATCGCGCGCGACCAGCGTGAGCAGCCGCCGCGAGTCGTCGGCGTCGTAGATCGAGAAGTTCGAGCCCAGCTCAGCGGTCTTCGCCTCGCGGCGCAGCAGCCGGACGCACATCGAGTGGAAGGTCGACACCCACATCGCGTTCGACCGGATACCGACGAGCTCCGCCACCCGCTCGCGCATCTCGGCGGCTGCCTTGTTGGTGAAGGTGATCGCCATGATCTGGCTCTGGTGCACTCCCCTGCGCGCGAGCAGGTAGGCGATCCTCCTTGTCAGCACGCGGGTCTTGCCCGAGCCTGCGCCTGCGACCACCAGCAGCGGGCTGCCGGAATGGGTGACGGCCTCCCGCTGTGCATCATTGAGATCGCCGAGCAGGTCGGACGGGCTACCAGGGCGATCGCCGCGACCACCAGGGACACCCGGTGTGGCCGCGGATCCGAGCGGGGACTCTCCTGAGGGGTCGAACAGGGTGTTCATCGCCTTCCTACGCTACCGGGGCGCGCCGACGGTGCCCCGGCTTCCCCACGTGCGGTAGGTGTGTCACGATGATGGTGTGTACACCACGCCGCGATTTTTTTACGGGAACCGGACTCCGGCTCCCGTGATGGCGTAGTGCACGACAAACGATCACAGAAGCCCCGGAGTCAGCGGACCCTGGGGCTTTTGTTGTCTCAGGGGCTGACGGGGGCAGTCAGACCGGAGGATGAGATGACCGCACGAGCACCTGAGGACACCGCCGCTCACGGCGAGGAACCGGTGTCCGGCTCCGAACCCGATATCGAAGCGCTCAGGGACGAGATCGACCGGCTCGACGACGAGATTCTCCAGCTCGTCAAGCGCCGGGTCGAGGTGTCACGCCGGATCGGGGCGGCGCGGATGGCCGCGGGCGGCACGCGCATCGTCTACAGCAGGGAGATGGATGTGCTCACCCGGTATGGCGAGCTCGGGCCGGACGGCCGCCAGCTGGCGATGGCGCTGCTGAATCTCGGTCGCGGCAGGCTGGGACGGTAGACGACCTGGCAGGCTACGGGCAGCGATACCGGATCGGCGGATTGACCCCGCTCGGGATCGACGGATCCACCGGCGACAAGGCTCCCGCATCCGCCGGAGCGCCTCCCCTAGCACACCCACCGCAATGCGTCACCCGTTTGGCGGCGCGCGTCGGAGTGATCTCCGTACTTTTTCCGAGTCCGGTGCTGTCACAGGCCGTGTTCCGTCATACCCTGGAGCGCGTGACTGTCCCGCTCGCCCCACGGCCGACGCGCCCGGCACGCACCGACTGTGCCCGGGTGGCGGGTGTTGTGCGGTTCCGGCGACCGGACATCGACGGCGAACGTGTCCACAGTGCCGCTGAACGGCACCGGTATCGTTCGGGCGAGTCGCGTTCCACTGCTCCATTTGGGGGCATATGCTCGGTATTGCCGTCAGACGGGAACCGAGGGAGGGTCACGACGGCATGACCCACGACTTCACGGACCCGGGGGATCAACCGACGCTGCCGGGACGGCACCGGCGAGGCGGCGGAACGCAGACGTGGACTCCCCAGGTGCGCCACCGCAAGGGGGGCGCACGGCATCGCGCGCCGGAGAACACCTCGACCGTCACCGGTTCGCTCGACGTCCCCCGCGAGACGACGTACGAGCCAAGGCACAGCAGCCAGGGACACCGGCAGTTCGCGGGCAAGCTACCCGTCATACAGCAGGAGCAGCAGGCGTCCACACCGCACGCGATCACCCCGCGGCCGCGGCGGGACACCGGCGAGCAACCCCGCATCCCCCAGGGACGGACAGCTGCGGAGCCCGCGCAGGCGGAGTCGCCGGCGGGAGGCAGGAACGAACTCCGGGACGGACCGCACGAGGAGCTGCCGCTGGAGGCGGCAAAGACGCCGGAAGCGCCGGAGCCGCACGAGGTAGTGCAGGAACAAGAGGGTGAGGCGGAGCGCCCCGCGCGCACCAAGGTCACCCTGCTACCTCCCAGGGAAGAGGAGGAACCGAGCGAGGACGCCCGCGTCTACACCGCCCCGCCGCCGGACGGTCTCGGCAAGTTCGATCTCGGTACGGTGCCCGCCTCGGTGACACCGCCGCGCACCTGGCGCAGGGCCGCGTGGTTCGCCACCATGTCCTCCGGTGGTGTGGTCGTCGCGCTGCTCGTGGCGGGTTCCCACCTGGTCAACCAGCCGACCGAGCAGCTGGCCGACGAAGGGTGGCCGGGCTTGCGGGGCGACCAGCCCGAGCTGCACCACGAGGCGCTTCCCGGCCCTGGCGAGGAGACCACACGGGAGACCACCACCGAGCGCGCGGAATCGCCCACCACCGACCCAGACCGCATCAGCGACCTCGCGGGGATACGCGACACCACCACCGCCGCTCCCGATGCGACCGAGCCGCAGGAGCCGACGACCACGCGGGATGCCGGGCAGGGCACGACCGGGTCGTCACCGACTACCACCCAACCGCCCCAGAAACCTTCGCCAAGTCCCGCGCCACGCGAGACAAGGCGGGCTCCGCTGTACTCGTTCCCACCGGACGCGCAGACCATGGGGGACCGCTCGGAGATCTTCCTCAACGAGATCACCGAGAACCCGAAGCGCGCGCACGAGCAGACCGGAGGGGAGTTGCACGCGGAGGGGGCGGAGGCCATCGCGGAACGCTACGCGCACATCGCCTACTTCGAGATCCAGCACATCCACATCGATCAGCGGAAGCGCACGACCGTCAATACGGTCAAGGTGGTGTTCAACGACGGTTCGAGCACCGAGGAACAGCGCACGTTGCGGTTCGAGGACGGCGACAAGATCACTTCCGACTAGGTCGTGACGCACGGTACGACCTCAGGACCGCTCGGCGGAAGATTCGCACCGCTCACCGATCAGCCCGCGTACGGTGCCCTGATCCAGCGCAGACCTCGCGGTGATCCGGGAACCGGCCACGCGGCCGTTCGCGCAGTCCCGGTGCTTCCCCGGAACGACGTAACCTCTTCGAGAGACCCAGTGCCGCGTTCATGTGCAGAGAGTGAAGGCATAGCCTGGTCACGAGCCGATTACGTCGATGTGAGCGGCACCACACGGTGAAGGAGGCTACCCCGGCAAGCGATCATGCCCGAGGGTCGGCGACCACGACCGGGGCGCACGGTCCACCGGGGAAAGAATCGATGCCGAGCGGAAGAGGGGCAACGCAGTGAGCGACGAGGGCGAACTTGTCGCCAACCGGTACCGCATCACCGGACGGATCGGTACCGGTGCGATGGGGGCTGTGTGGCAGGGCCGGGACGAGTTGCTCGGCAGGACCGTCGCCATCAAGCAGCTCCTGCTTCAGCCCGGCCTCGACGAGCTGGAAGCCGAGGAGGCGCGGCAGCGCACCATGCGCGAGGGCCGTATCGCGGCGCGGCTGCATCACCCCAACGCGATCACCGTCTTCGACGCGGTCACCGACGAGAACGGCCAGCCGTGTCTGATCATGGAGTACCTGGAATCCACCAGCCTCGCCGCCATGCTGCAGGAGCGGTCGACGCTGCCGCCGGTGGAGGTCGCCGGGATCGGGCAGCAGGTCGCTTCGGCGCTGAAGAGCGCACACCAGGTCGGTATCGTGCACCGCGACATCAAGCCGGGAAACGTGCTGCTCACCGAGGACGGCCTCGTCAAGATCACCGACTTCGGCATCTCACGCGCCACCGACGACGTGAGCATCACCAAGACCGGGCTGATCGCGGGCACCCCCGCCTACCTCGCACCCGAGGTCGCGCTCGGCAACGATCCTGGGCCCGCCTCCGACCTGTTCTCGCTCGGCTCGACGCTCTACGCGGCGACCGAGGGGGAACCACCGTTCGGGCTCAGCGAGAACACGCTCGGCCTGCTGCACGCTGTCGCGGCGGGCCAGATCAACCCGCCGCGCCAGTCGGGGCCGCTGACCAGCGTGCTGGCGCTGTTGCTGCATCCGGAGCAGGAGCAACGCCCCGACGCGGCGCGCGCCGAGGAGCTCCTCGCGGCCGTGGCCCGCGGCGAGACACCAGTGGGCGGTCCGGTCGACACGCCGACAGGCGGCACCACGGTCGTAGCGGCATCGGGCGCGGCGGGGACGGGGGCCGGTTCCCCTGACTCCCCGGATTCTTCGGAAACCACTGTCGTGGCCCCGACGGAAGCACCCAACGCCACCCGCATCGCACCGGCTGCCGCGGCGGAAGGCGACCCCGCCGAGGACGCCGGTGAGGACCACCACCGTCACAGGCGCCGGTGGGTCCCCATCGCCAGCGGTGGGCTCGTGACGGCGTTCATCGTCGCCTTCCTGTACTGGATCATCGCCACGCCCACACAGACACACGGCGAGACGCCTGCCCCACCGCCGCCGGAAACCACCAGCCCCGAGGAAACGACGACCGACCGCACCACGACGACCACCACTCCCAAGGAGCTCCACCAGCCCACGCGCACCGGATCCGACCGGACCGGTGACCAGGAGCCGGAACGGACCACCACGGAGGGCACCGCCGAGCACGACAGCCCCACCCCACGCACCACCGACGAGGATGCCGACGGCGACAGCGGTGACGAGGGCGACAGCGACCGCGGCGGCAACGGTGGCAGCGACGATGACGAGAACGGAAGCGGCGACGGCGACGGCGACAATGGTGGCGGCGGCGACAATGGGGACAATGGGGATAATGGGGACGACGATGACGATGACAACGGGGGCGACGGAGGCAACGGTGGTGACGGGAACGGCGACCAGGGCGCCTCGACGGCGAGCGGAACGTAACGGCACGTGGTGGACATCGGCACCCTGATCGGCGGCCGGTACCTGCTCGAACAGCGGATCGGCCGGGGCCAGTGCGGCTTCGTGTGGCTGGCTCATGACACGCGGCTGCACCGCACGGTCGCGGCCAAGCCCGTCCAGCCACGCGGGGACGGCGCCCAGGCAGCTGACGGCCCATCCGGCACGGCGAGGCGCGATGAGGTGTTGCGGCAGGCCGAGCTGGCCCGCGAGCTCCGGCACCCCTGTGCCGTCACGGTATACGGCGTGGTCGCCGACGACGAGCACCTCTGGTTGATCACCGAGTACGTGCCGGCCTGCACCATGTCCGATGTCCTCACCACCAGCGGGAAACTCGGCCACGAGCATGCCTCGACCGTGGGAACGCGGCTCGCGGGTGCGTTACGGGCGGCGCACCAACTCGGCCTGCTGCACCGCGCCGTCGAACCGGCGACCGTGCTGCTCGACGAGGACGGCGAGGTCCGCCTCACCGATTTCGCGGTCGGGGTCGCCTACTACGACTCGCCTTACCGTGCCCCTGAAGTGCTGCGTGGCGGGCAGGCGACGACCGCCTCCGATGTGTACTCGCTCGGCGCGACCCTCCACCGGGCGGTCGCGGGCACGCCACGACCCGGCCACGACGACGAGACCCCGGCCACGACGGGTCACCAGGCGCACGGCTGCATGCCGGGACCGTTCCGCGAGGTAGTGCTGCGCATGCTCGCCGAGGATCCCGCGACGAGACCGGGCATGGCAGGTGTCGAGCGGGCACTGTCCGCCCTCGTCCGGGGGGAGCGGGCACCACGGTCTGCGCTGGTGCCCCCCGAGGCCGGTCCGGAGTCGTTCCCCGCGCCCCGTGCGCTCACCCGGCGGGTGACACGGGTGAGCGCGCTCCCGGAGCAGGCTCCCGCCCCGGCACGCCGCGGGCGGGCACCCACTCGCGTGGCGTTCACCGTCCTGGCCGCGTGCTCGATCACCCTCGGGGCGTTCCTCATCCTCGAGTTCGTGATCCGGTGAGCAGCGAGCAGGCCGTTACACGAGCCTGCGGTCGGACGCCCAGCGGGACAGTTCGTAACGGTTGGACAGCTGGGTCTTCCGAAGCACGCTCGACACGTGCGTTTCCACCGTCTTGATCGAGATGAACAGCTCGGAAGCGATCTCCTTGTAGGCGTAGCCGCGCGCGAGCAGGCGCAGCACCTCCCTTTCCCGGTGGGTCAGCTGGTCCAGCTCCGGATCGGACACCGGGGCCGCGCCAGGACGGTCGGCGAAAGCGTCGAGCACGAACCCGGCAAGGCGTGGCGAGAACACCGCGTCGCCGTCGGCGACCCGCGACACGGCGTTGGCGAGCTCGGCGGACGAGATCGTCTTGGTCACGTACCCGCGCGCGCCTCCCCTGATCACGGCGATCACGTCCTCGGCGGCATCGGACACCGAGAGCGCAAGGAAGATCACCTCCGGCATCGCGGGACGGACCCGTCGGAGCACTTCGGCTCCCCCGCCGTCGGGCATGTGCACGTCGAGCAGCACCACCTGCGGCCGGTACCGCGCGATGCCCGCCACCGCCTCACCGACCGAGCCCGCCTCGCCGATCACCGTGATCCCGTCGCTCACCTGCTCGAGCTCCGCGCGCACACCGGCGCGGAACAGTGCGTGATCGTCGACGAGATACACCGTCACGGGCCCGCCCCCGGAACTCTCCGCCGCCTGCTGCCCGCTGTCCGAACCCGCGCTCTGCGCCGGTCCGTCATCGCCGTCGGTCACGATGCCCCTTCCCGTTGTCCCACCAGTGGCATGCTCAGCACGACCTCGGTCCCCGCTCCCGGCGCGGTACGGATGTCACTGCTGCCGCCGCTGCGCGCCATCCTGCCGTGTATGGATTCGGCCACGCCACGGCGGTCGCCTGCGACCGCTGCCTGGTCGAACCCGGCGCCGCGATCGCGGACGTAGACCGCGACCCGCTCCGGCTCCACCTCACCGTAGACGCTGACCTCGTCCACCCCGGCATGTTTGGCGGCATTCACCATGGCCTCACGTGCCGCCCTGATCAGCGCCGTGACCGGTTCGTCGAGCTCGACGTCACCGACGACGACCTGGTCGACGGCGATCCCGAAGCTGTCCTCGACCTCCCCGCACACGGCGTGCAGCGCGGCGGCGAACCGCTCGCCGGAGCGGTCACCCGGGTGGTCGCTGCCGTCGTCTCCTGCCGACGTCCCGGCCGGCCCGTAAAGCCAGCGGCGCAGCTGCCGTTCCTGCCCGCGCGCGAGTTTGGCGACCTCCCGTGGCGTCTCGGCCTGCTTCTGGATCAACGCGAGCGTCTGCAGCACCGAGTCGTGCAGGTGCGCGGCGATCTCGGCGCGTTCCTCCGTCCTGATCCGGGCACGCCGTTCCTCAC
Source organism: Haloechinothrix sp. LS1_15 (assembly GCF_033042135.1). Lineage (NCBI taxonomy): Bacteria > Bacillati > Actinomycetota > Actinomycetes > Pseudonocardiales > Pseudonocardiaceae > Haloechinothrix > Haloechinothrix sp. LS1_15. The sequence goes on from NZ_WBXM01000006.1 coordinate 127,494, forward strand.
CGAGGTCACGCACCATCCGCAGCCAGAACGGGACGGTGAGCACCGCGACCCCGACAAGTGTGGCCACCACCGCGGCCAGCGCGAACTGTACCTGGTCGAAGCTGCCGCCCCGCATGATCACGATGCCGATCCCGGTGGCGACCAGCAGCACGCCCGCGACGATCCGGACGGTGGCCGTCCAGCCGCCCCGGCCCCGCACCGCACCGGAGACGCCGGAACGCGCACCGCTGCGCCACCGGTCGCGCTGCGACGCGTCGGCCTCCCGCCAGACCACGACGGCGCCGATGAGCCCGACGGCGAGCGCTCCGGCGAGCCACCCGCTGAGCACGCCGGTCATCACGTTGCCCGCCACGGCCAGTCCCAGCGCCAGCACGAGCAGCCCAAGCGCCTGCCGCCGCTCGGCCTCCGACGGCGCCGGGTCGTCGTCGGCGCTGCGTTGCGGCGCGAACATCCACAACAGCACGTAGGCGACCAGCCCGGCGGCGCCGAGGGCGCACAGCACCACGAAGGTCATGCGCACCCACAGCACGCGCACGCCGAGATGCTCGGCGAGCCCGCCTGCCACGCCTGCCACGACCCGGCCGTTACGGCGCCGGTACAGTCGCGGTGCGCGTTCGGCCTCCTGGCGCGCGACCGCCGCCTCGGGCGGTCGCTGCTCAGGGTCGTACGCGGGCGCGTGGTCGTGCACGCAACTATGCTCACACGGTTCGCCTGCGATCGGCATCAGGGAATCTCCCTGAGAGCTCGCGCGGCGCGGATCTCAGGGAGATCCCCTGATGTCACGCGTCCCGGCTAGGCGCATGATCTGACGGTATGGACGCAGCACGGCACACGGCTGAGACCGGGCCCGGCGGCAGCGGCGGGGGCAATGGGATCGAGGACACGCTGCGGGATTTCTGGGTGAGCAGGCCGCGCAGGCCACGCAGGGGACGCATGATCGCGGGTGTGGCGGTGGCGATCGGCAACCGTTACGCCATCGACCCGGTGATCGTGCGCGTCGCGCTGGTGGTGACCGCGCTGATCGGCGGCGCCGGGCTGCTGGCCTACCTGCTCGGCTGGCTGCTGTTCCCCGAGGAAGGTGACGAGGTCTCGGCCGTCGAAAGCCTCCTCGGCAGGGGGCGCAGCTCGACCTCGGGCACGTTGACCGTGCTGCTGTGCGTCGCGCTGCTCCCGGTGGCAGGCGGGACCATCGGCGGCGCGCCGTTCCACGGCGGTGGGTTCCTCGGAGTGGTGCTGCTCGGGGCAGGGCTGTACCTGCTGCACCGCAACAGGGGGCACGAGAACCGCCCGGTCGTGCCTCCCCCCGCGAGCACCGGACACCCCGACAGCGCCGCGCCGGACGAGCACGCCGCGCAGCGGCAGTCCCCCGCCTCGGACTCACCACACGCCTGCGACCCGAGTCGGGCCCAGACCTCCCACCCGGCCGCAGCCCCGGCCACCGCGGCGGGCGACGGTGCCTCGGGCGAGACCACGGACACGGACACAGGCCAGGCGGCGCACACGGCGTGGGACCCGCTGGGCGCGTCGCCGTTCGGTTGGGAGTTCGCCGAGCAGAACGCGGTCGCGGAAGGGGTGGGGCCGCACGCGCCGCGGCGCCGCTCGAGGGTCGGCGTGGTCACCGCCGCGCTCGCCCTGCTCACCGCCGGGGTGGCCACGGCGCTGCACCTGGCGGGCCTCGCGCCGCTGTCGGTGCACCAGATCGTCGGCCTGACGCTGGCGGTGGTGGGGTTCGGCCTGGTGCTGGCCTCGATGGCCGGTTCGGGCCGCGGCCTCATCGCGCTGGCGGTCCCGCTGGCCGTGGCCGGGTTGCTGGTGACGGCGGTGCCGCTGCCGGAGATGCCCCGCGGTGGTTGGGGCACCATCCACGCCACCCCGAGCTCGGCCGAGGATGTGCGCGCCGAGTACCGGCGCACCGCGGGCGACATCACGCTGGACCTCACCGGCGTTGCCGGGGACGAGCCGCTGCGCTCTTCGCTGCGTAACACTCTCGGCGGGGCCACCGTCATCGTGCCGGAGGATGCCGAGGTGTCCTTCCGGTGCGCCAGCGCGGCTGGCAACGTGGACTGCTTCACGCAGCGCCGTGAGGGGATCGGCAACGACGTCTCCGGCGTCGACCGGCCGGACGGCGAGGAGGTGCGGCAACGGATCACGCTGGACCTGCGGACCGTGCTTGGCAGCGTGGAGGTGCGTCGTGGCTGAGACACCGCGGCGCGGGCCCGCCGCGGGCGACCGCCGCCTCGACCCGGTCGCACTCATCGCGGGCGTGGTGACGCTGTTGCTCGCGGCGTACGTCTACACCGACGGCGCGATCGTGCCCGCGGATATCGACCCGCGCTGGCTGCTTGCGGGTGGGGCGATCGCGGTGGGGCTCGGCATGCTGCTCACATCGATGCGTTCCGGCTCCCGGTAGCGCGCGGGCTCACTCCCACTCGATGGTGCCTGGCGGCTTCGACGTCACATCCAGCACGACCCGGGTCACGCCGGGAACCTCGTTGGTGACGCGGGTGGAGATCCGTTCGAGCACATCGTACGGCAGCCGTGACCAGTCGGCCGTCATCGCGTCCTCACTACACACCGGCCGCAGCACGATCGGATGACCGTAGGTGCGGCCGTCGCCCTGCACACCCACGCTGCGCACGTCGGCGAGCAGCACCACAGGGCACTGCCAGATCTCCCGGTCGAGCCCAGCCAGCGTCAGCTCCTCCCTGGCAATGGCGTCGGCGGCGCGCAGGGTCTCCAGGCGCTCGCCGGTGACCTCGCCGACCACCCGGATCGCCAGGCCGGGGCCGGGGAAGGGTTGCCGGTGGACGATGGTCTCCGGCAACCCGAGCTCCAGCCCGACCCGGCGCACCTCGTCCTTGAACAGCGACCGTAGCGGTTCGACGAGCTCGAACGCCAGCTCCTCCGGCAGCCCGCCGACGTTGTGGTGGCTCTTGATGTTGGCCGTGCCCGAGCCGCCTCCGGACTCCACGACGTCCGGGTAGAGCGTGCCCTGTACCAGGTAGCGGTAGTCGCCCTGGGCGGCGAGGTCACGCTCGGCCTTCTCGAAGATCCTGATGAACTCGTGGCCGATGATCTTGCGCTTGGCCTCCGGGTCGGTCACCCCGGACAGTGCGGCCAGGAACTCCTCGCGCGCGTCGATGGTGACCAGCCGGACGCCGGTTGCCGCCACGAAGTCGTGCTCGACCTGCGCCCGCTCCCCGGCGCGCAGCAGCCCGTGGTCGACGAAGACGCAGGTGAGCCGGTCGCCGATCGCGCGGTGCACCAGCGCGGCCGCCACCGCCGAGTCGACCCCGCCGGACAGGCCACAGATGGCCCTGCCCTCACCGACCTGCTCGCGGATCGCGGCGACCTGCTCGTCGACGATGGAGGCGGTGGTCCATGTGGGGCGCAACCCGGCGATCTCGTGCAGGAAGCGCCGCAGGATCTCCTGTCCGTGCGGCGAGTGCGCCACCTCGGGGTGATACTGCACGCCCGCGATCCGACGCTCGGGGTCCTCGAAGGCCGCGACCGGGGAGCCGTCGGAGTGCGCGGTGACCTCCGCGCCCGGCGGTGCCCCGGTGACGCTGTCGCCGTGGCTCATCCACACCGGGTGGCGCGCGGGCAGGTTCCCGTGCAGCAACCCGCCGGAGCCGGACCGGTACAGCTCGGTGCGCCCGTACTCGCTGGTGCCGGTGCGCTCCACCGTGCCGCCGAGCGCGCGAGCCAGCAGCTGGAAGCCGTAGCAGATGCCGAACACCGGGATGCCAGCATCGAACACCTCCCGCGTGATCTCGGGGGCGCCCGGAGCGTAGACGCTGGCGGGACCGCCGGACAGCACGATCGCCGCGGGGTTACGGCGCAGGATCTCGTCCGCGCTCGCGGTGTGCGGCACCACCTCCGAGTACACCTGGGCCTCCCGTACCCGGCGGGCGATCAGCTGGGCGTACTGGGCCCCGAAGTCGATCACCAGAACGGGACCGGTCGGCTTCGGCCCTGCGCTACTCGGCACGGCGTTCCTCCTGCTGCTTGCTGGTCGACCACCCCTATCGTCCCAGGTGAGCTCCGGCACGACAGCACCAGGTCACACCTGCACCCCCACCCCGTGTCGGGCGCTTGGGCACCCCGTGTCGGGCGCTGGTGCACCGTGTGTCAGGCGCTGGTGCCGCGTCACGGGCGAGCACATACGGTAAACGTATGGACACGATCATGCCGGAGCCCCGTGCCTGCTGGGTAGCCGGAGAGGCCGAGCAGGGCGATGCCACCACCACCGTGACGCACCCCTACGACGGCAGCCCCGTGGCCGATGCCGTGCTCCCCGATGATGAGCAGGTGGAGCGCGCCGTTCACGGTGCCACGACCGCGGTCAGGGCACTGGCCGAGGTCCCTGCCCGCGACCGCGTGGCCACGCTGTACCGGGTGGCAGACTCGCTTCGGGACCGCCAGGAGGAGATCGCCGAGCTGGTCACGGCCGAGAGCGGGACCCCCATCGTCCGGTCGGCCGGGGAAGTCGACGAGGCCGCCGCGCTGTGCGAGGCCGCCGCGAGACACGCCGAGTACCCCGATCAGCCTGCTTGGCAGCAGGACACCGCGCAGCGGGCACTGGTCAGCACCCGGCAGGTCGCGCGGGGCTCCGTCCTGGGCATCGGTTCCGCGGGCGCCCCGCTCGCGGTCGCCACCGCCCAAGTCGCCGCCGCGCTGGCCGCAGGCTGCCCTACCGTGCTGAAACCGGCCCTGCGCACCCCGCTGGCCACGATGCTGCTCGGCGAGGTGCTCGCCGAGCAGGACCTCCCGGCAGGCTGGTTCTCGATCTTGCCCGCCGACCACGACACCACCGCTCGCCTGCTCACGGATACGCGCCTGCCGACCGTGCTGTTCAGCGGCGCCGTGGCCACAGCCGAGCGGCTGGCGCGCGCGGCGGAACGCACACGGTGGGTGCACCTGGCAGGCGGCGTCGGCACGGCTGTCGTCCTGGCCGACTGGCCCGATCTCGACTGGGCGGCGCATCGCATCGCGTGCTCCGGGCTGGCCGGTGGCGGTTCCTCGTCTCTCGCCACGCAACGGGTGATCGTCGAGAGCGCCATCGCTGAGGAGTTCCTGCCGAAACTGGCTAGCGCGGTCCGCAGTGAACGAGCGGGAAGCCCCTACGACGATACTGTCCGCATCGGCCCCCTAGCCGACGTGGACAGTGCCCGGCGGGCCGTGGACTACATCGACGCGGCAGTGTCGGCCGGGGCCACGCTCCTCGCCGGAGGGTCCACTGAGGATGCTTCCATGGATCCCGCACTGATCACCGACGTGCCTACCGACTCGTCACTCTGGACCGAGGAGGTCGCTGCCCCGCTCCTGGCAGCATCGGTGGCCGACGGGCCGGCTGGTGCGTTCGCACTGGCACGCCAGGCACCGCACACGGCCGCTGTCGGGGTGCTGACCCGCGACACCCGGCAAGCCCTGTCCGCACCCACCGGCCTCGCCCCCGCCGACATCACCACCGGCGACCTACCGGCCTTCGCCACCGGGCGCGACCAGGCGATGCCGAGAATCGGACCCGACACCCGCACCCTCACCCGCGCGATCCGCGCCCTGACCGATGAGCAAGTCACGGTGTGGCGCTGACCGGGGCGGCCGGGGTATGGGGGTTAGCTTTGGCATGCACGCGGCCAACGGCGCATCCAGGATGTCGGCAACGCAGTGTTCTGTGTCGCGGATGCGGGTGCGGGACGGGCCAAGTACGAGCTCAGCGCCACTGCTGGTGGCGCGCTCTCGCTGACGCGTGACGCTGCCGACACGGATGGATACGCTGGATAGCAGCCGTCTGTGCCGCGGAGGCTAAGTCCCTACCGAGGGACCAGGGCTGAGAGTAGGGCGCATTGGTGAAGGTGGCGTAGTACGGACTCTAAGGTCTCGTTCGGTGAACGACTCAAGGAAGCACGTACGCGAGCAGGGATGCCACGGTCCGTATTGGCTGGCCTGGTCGGGCGCTCCGCAGAGTGGCTGAAGGCGGTGGAGGAACGGGCGACTGTTGCCACCGCGACTGCCGCTGATGCTACGCCTGGCCGAGGCGCTTGGTATCTGCGACCTCGGTGAGCTCACGGGAGACGAGCGGTTGACCGCCGCCTCGTTCGGCGAGAGCACCCACGAGAACCTCTCCGAGGTCGCGGAGGCGTTGGCCAGCCACCCCATCTCAGGGTCGGAAGAGCCGATCGACGTAGCCGGGATCACCGCCCGGGTACGACAGGGATGGGAGCTATGGCACGGTAGCCGCCGTCATCGCACCACGCTGGCCACCATCCTGCCCGGACTGCTGCGTGACACCCGCACCGCCGTACGACGCGTCGACGGAGACGAGCGCCGCACGCTGCTGTCAGCGCAAGCGCAGGTCTATCACCTGGCGCAGCTGTACCTCTCGTTCCAACCGGCCTCGGAACTGTTGTGGTTGACCGGTGATCGAGCCATGACCGCCGCACAGGACGCCGACGACCCTCACGCGATGGCTGCAGCCGCTTGGTAGGTCAACCACGTCTACCGCGATGCTGGTGAGATGGTCGAGGCGCGTGTCCATGTGGCCACCGACGCCGCCGCATTGCTCAACCCGGAGCGCAGCAACGAAGACCGCGCCCTGTACGGGCTGCTGCACCTGGCGATGGCGCTGTCGCACGCCAAGATCGGTCAGGAAGGTGAGGCGTGGCGCGCCTGGGACGTCGCCGACCGCACCGCCACAGCCCTCCCGGACGGCTGGACCCACCCATGGCTGATCTTCGGTCGGTGCATGGTGGATGCTTACGCCGTGACGATGCTGGCCGACTTAATGAAACCTACCGAAGCGGTGCGGCAGGCCGACCAGCTCCACCTCCGCCAGATGGGCTCAGCTACCCGGCGGTCGTTCCACCTGATCGAGACCGCACGAGCCTTCTATCTCCAGCGCGAGCCGGTCGCCACCGTAAGCCTGCTACGCAAAGCCGAAACCGAAGCTCCGGAGACGGTGCAATACAACCTCTTCACCCGCGCCGCCGTTAACGAACTCGCCGAACACGGCGGCACGACGGTGCGTGACGACGCTCGCGACCTGATGGGCAGCCTCGGACTGAGCCCCGTCTGACGGGTACAGCGTATGCCCCACCACGCAGGGGTATCGATTATACCCGTTGTGTAAGCAGGACCGACACACGATGGCGGCATGTCCAATTTTCTACTCAGCATTGCGCACATCTTTGCCCTGCCCCTGATTGCGCTCGTGCCATGGGATCGGCTCCTGTCCCAACCTCGGTGGCAACGAGTGGGTGGCAGACACCGCGCGACCGGGCACAACTCTGAAGGGTGGCCACCGTATCGCGAGGTCGACGTCTCACCGCAGGTTCGCTTATGACAGTCACCACGACCTACTGAATAGCCGAGGTTCCTGACCTGATCTACGGGCAGCAACCGGCTCACTGCATTACAGACGAACCCGAGTGCACCTCTCACGGCAACTACGGCGTCGTCTATCGCGCTGCATGCGGCGCTCCGCGCATCCCGTGCCACGACGACGGACAACGACATCGCTGCACACGATGTTTGTCGTTGATGTGGATGTTCGTGAAGTCAGCCCCACGACGGAAGGAGCCATAATGCGCCCGCTCACGCTTCCTGCCGACGGTTGGATGCCGCAGATCCCCGAGAACATCCGGCGCCTCCCCGCACACTGGGTCACGCCAGGCACCGCGAAAGTGGAGCTATGCCAGGGCCGGGGCTATCCCTCCACCTGCGGCCAAGCTTACTGCCTGCCGCTCTACGGATGGGATCGCAACGCCCGCATCCACGCCCACGAAACCTGCCCCGACTGCGCGACTATCGCGCCCTACGCACCCCGCACACCCATCCGCCCGGAAACACAAAGGGACGCCACATGAGCACCTGGCACCGCGCCGACGGCACCATCATCATCCACGACTACGACTACGACTACGACTACGACTACGACGAAGTCCACATCATCACCCCCGACGACCCCGACCACCCCACCAACACCACACCTCACGGCGACGGAGAGAGCTAAGGCTCCCGGTCCGGCGCATACGCTTCCGAGCCCACGCCGGGCCGGGTTCCCAACCGGCCGAGGCAGGCGTGGGACACCGAGACGGCATCATCGAACGCTCGCCACGTTCTCGCCAGCCGACTCAAGGACGCGCTAAGGTCTGAACGCCCGGTAGTGGACACGCATGAAAGCTCCGGAACTGGCCGGGATGAGTGTCGGCTTCACTACACAGCTCCAACGCCAGTCATCGTGCCCTTACGGAAACGCCGGACGGGCATCTCGCCCGCGTCCGGATCACAGTGAACGGTCCCGCCGCAGGGATCACCAGGACCCCCCTGCGCGGGGAGCACTGCTACAGCAGTGCGCTGACAGTGCGCACGGCAGGATCATCCCCGCATGCGCGGGGAGCACCCTCCGGTGGTGCTGTTGCTGCTGGGGCTGCTGGGATCATCCCCGCATGCGCGGGGAGCACGCGCCGCAGAGCACGATCGGGTCCGCTGCGGCGGGATCATCCCCGCATGCGCGGGGAGCACGGCGACGTGTACTGCTACTACGCCGTCGCATCGGGATCATCCCCGCATGCGCGGGGAGCACGCAACTGGTTCCACCTCAACCTGGAGGGCAAGGGGATCATCCCCGCATGCGCGGGGAGCACTAACCGTACGAGGCCCGGCGGACGCCGACGTAGGGATCATCCCCGCATGCGCGGGGAGCACGTGAAGATCATGCGCCGGAGCACTCGGAACTACGGGATCATCCCCGCATGCGCGGGGAGCACCAGCAGGGTCAGCCACGACTGCGATCATCCCTGGGATCATCCCCGCATGCGCGGGGAGCACTCCACGATCAAGCGGGTTCCCAGGCACTATCTGGGATCATCCCCGCATGCGCGGGGAGCACGTCGGCCCAGTCCTGCTCGGTGATCTGCTGCTGTGGATCATCCCCGCATGCGCGGGGAGCACGTGGGTGCTGCTGCGGCGGCGATCGGGCTGGGGGGATCATCCCCGCATGCGCGGGGAGCACACCCTCGACAAGTGGTACCAGCATGAGCAATCGGGATCATCCCCGCATGCGCGGGGAGCACACCAACCGGGACATCAGAGAGCAGGTAGTGGAGGGATCATCCCCGCATGCGCGGGGAGCACTTCGATTGCCTGGCTCCTCAATCACGGGAAACAGGATCATCCCCGCATGCGCGGGGAGCACCGCGCCGCGGCGGTGCAGCGGCACGGGTTGGCGGGATCATCCCCGCATGCGCGGGGAGCACGAGTCCGAGCATGTCGAGTAGTTGGGCGAGGTCGGATCATCCCCGCATGCGCGGGGAGCACTGTTCCATGCCGACCTCGCGCAACGCGGCGCGGGGATCATCCCCGCATGCGCGGGGAGCACGCCTGCGGCTGCAGCTGCAGCGGCCAACCCACGGGATCATCCCCGCATGCGCGGGGAGCACCAACAGAGAACGTCGCTGCGGTCCTAGCCATCGGGATCATCCCCGCATGCGCGGGGAGCACAGCCCGAACTGTGCGGCGGTGCGTTCGGCGTCGGGATCATCCCCGCATGCGCGGGGAGCACTTCCGGTACTTGGTGCTGCGCGCCGTGTACGTCGGATCATCCCCGCATGCGCGGGGAGCACCACAGGTGACGCAACTTCGCCCCGTAGCTGGTGGGATCATCCCCGCATGCGCGGGGAGCACCGACCGCCACGGCGGCGGCGGAGGCATCGGGCGGGATCATCCCCGCATGCGCGGGGAGCACAACCTGCCACGCAGAATCCCGGACGACGGGAAAGGATCATCCCCGCATGCGCGGGGAGCACGTCGCCAGTGGAGTAGTAGAAATTGCCGGTGAAGGATCATCCCCGCATGCGCGGGGAGCACGCCTGCGGGGCCTGCACGTGTATGGCGGCAAGGGGATCATCCCCGCATGCGCGGGGAGCACCTCCGAATCATTGCAGGTCACGGGCTCGTTTCGGGATCATCCCCGCATGCGCGGGGAGCACTCCCGGCATCGCCGAAGGGCCGCGGTGAAAACGGGATCATCCCCGCATGCGCGGGGAGCACCGCGGGCGGCTGCCCTGCCACAGGTGACGCAACGGATCATCCCCGCATGCGCGGGGAGCACGTCATCGACGAGTTCCGCAAGTCGAGCTTCCTGGGATCATCCCCGCATGCGCGGGGAGCACCTCGCGGACCCCGAGACCGCCTCGTTCGCGCGCGGATCATCCCCGCATGCGCGGGGAGCACTTTGGGAGTCGGCACAGACTGATTTGAGCGGAAGGATCATCCCCGCATGCGCGGGGAGCACACTTGATGACCTGCAATTTCAAGAGCTGAACCGGCCGTTCACCATCGGTTTCGATCCGTTGTCGCTTACAGGCATCACTCCTCAGTCTTCCTCTTACGGAACTTCTTTCTCGATTCACGGCGCTTCCACACCGTTTCGCTCTGGAAACCTCCGACTTTCGCGGCACTCGCGCCGCCGCTGGATGGTTTCGACTCAGTCGGGGTGTAGTCCGGGACGGTCTTCCTCCTCATCAGGGTGATCCCGTCGTAGTCCACCGGAGTCCAGTCGTGCCCGTGCACGTGGAAGGCCAATCGTTGTTCTCCACGGACGGCGTGAACCATGAGAGCGCGCCCATCCTGGACGTACTCGACAATGCGTTGCCACATCAGTGCCCGTACGCGGGCGGACACGTAACCGACGAAGACGCCCGGGCTGAGTTCCAGCAGCCACCTGGTGAGGTGTCCCCGTAGCCCGGGAGGCACCGCGGTGAGGATGACCACGGTCATGACGGCTCCTCGTACGCTATTCCGGCGCCGACCTCGCCCAGGTACTCGTCCCAGAGCACCACGTTGTCAGTGAACATGATGTCGTCCGTGGCGTCAGCCTCCTGCTCACCGAGCAACAGGCGCCGTATATCGCGGGAGCAGCGTTGCAGCAGGTTGCCATCGTGCACCATGTCACGCACGCGCCTGCGGACATCCGCTCCGATCTCCATGCAGTCACCTGCCGCGACGTCGAACGACGTGGGGATTGTGATCTCCGCCTTGTAGAGATCGGCGATGTCGTAGACGAACGAGCGGCTATGGCCGGTGTGGATGAAGCCCAGGGCCGGTGCGCACCCGAGTGCCACGATCACTGAGTTGACCACACCGTACAGGCACGCGTTGGCTGCGGACAGGGCCTGATTAACCGGGTCGCTAGCTTCCCAGTCCTCGGGATCGTAGGTTCGCCCTGACCACCTCACGCCGGTTCGTTCCGACTGCTCCCTGTACACACGCCGTACCCGTGCGCCTTCCCTGCCACGGAGCTGCTGCATGGACAGCTCCGACACCTGTTCCCCGGGAAACCGCATCGCGTACATCTCCCGCGCGACCCGCAGGCGCGACCGGCGATTGGTGACGGCTTCGGCCTGCGCTTCCGCCAGCCGTGACGTTCGGGCGAGGCCACCGCCGTGCGCATAGCATCGCACGCCTCGCTCCCCGACCCAGAGCACCGTCGACCCGCTGTCCGCCAGCAGCGCGATCGCCTGGTGCGTGACCGTGGTTCCCGGACCCAGCATCAACGCCCCGACCGAGGCGGCCGGTATGTGCACCGTGCCGCGCTCGTCGGTCGCGGTGATGGCATTGCTGTCCCGGTTGACCACGCAGCGTTCGAGGTAGAGGAACGAAATGCGGTCCTCGGCGCGCACCAGCTCTGCAAGCTCGGTGGGGCGGCGGCCTACGGTCCCGCTCATGAGAGGTCCTGGGAAGCAGGTCGGGCGAGCGTGAGCAGGCCGCAGCCGTAGGCCTTCGCCCGCCCCACGCCGAAGGTCAACGCGGAGCGGAGCGCATCCACATCGGTCACTTCAAGCTGGCCCTGGAACGTGGCTGTCGCAACGGTGACCCGGCGGTTGCCACGGGAAAACCTCAGCACGTTCCGGTGCACCACCGCGAGATCCGGCTCGCCGTCACGCCAGTTGGCCCCGGCAGCCTTTACGACGCGCACACCCCACGTGCCAGCACGATCCAGCAGCCACTGTTGCTGCTGCGTCACCGTCACGTGCCCCAGCGGCTTGGTGTCGCTCCAACCCTGCCGCCTACCGGATCGCACCGGGTTGGCGGTCAGCCGGAACTGCCAGCGCTGACCGAGCGTCAGCGAGTCGAGCAGCCGATCGTACGGCCGCGTGTCCCACGCGTCCGTGGTGGGGCGGCCTGCCTGCTCGGCGAGGTGCGTGAAGTCCGGCTTGTCGGGGCTGGCGACATACAGAACAGTGCGATGGTGGTCGCAAGTATCCACCCGCCAGAGTATCCGGCCCCCGTCGGTCGACCGCGGATCAGCGAACCCGGCGAGGACGGCAGCGTGCATGGCTTGGGGGGATCCCAGTAGCTTGCGCGCACCACGCCGGTGTGCGTTGAGGAACATCTTGGTCAGGAACACGTCACCCTCCCAGCAGGCTCATCGGGTCGTGCTCGTTCGTGGGCTCGTGCACGCCGTGCGGGTTGGGGACCTCCACCGACTCGCGTGTGACCGAGCGCCAGGCGTGCCTGCGCCGGTTCGGATCGAAACTCACCGGTTCGTCGCGCAGTGTCTCCGCGCCTGCTTCGTGCTCGGCGGCGTCTCGCACGGTTTCCAGGCGCACCGTGGCATCTCGGTGACGCCGCTGCTGGGCGGACGACGCCAGCCACGGGTGCGTGGTAAGCACCTCCTCCAGCGTCGCATCCCACACGTCCAGCGCGATCGGCCCGGCAGGCGGGCACGACCGCCTGCCCAGATACAGCGGGAACGCGGGACTGCGGACCGCCCTGTCGATGCCCTCGACGAGCGACCGCTCCCCTTCCAGCGCAGCCAGGAACACAGCGTCGCTGAGGTAGTAGCGGTGCGATAGCGGGAGGCGCTGCCACGTGACGGTGCCGTCACGTGCCTTTTTCGGGCGCTGCGCGGTCTGGAAGTCGCGCAGCAGCCTGCCGGGCTGGTCCAACCGCACCCCGAGCCGCAGTCCCAGCAGCTCCTCCAGCGGGTCGGTCCGCCGGATCCCCAGTGCCGAGGCGACCATCCCGACCACACCGCTCTTGGTCGGCGCAGTCTCGGTGCCACGGCGTACGAAGCGGCTCGCCGAGCCCCACGATTGCAGCGGCCCCGCCAGGCGCAACGCGACCGTCGCCATCACTGCCCTCCCAACCGCTGCGCCGCCAGCTCCCCGACACCGGAGACGAGGTCCGCCAGCGGCACGTTGGTGCCCATCTCATCCAGGCTGGCGGTGTCCTCGCCGACCCGGGTGACCCAGCTCGCTACCGGCCGCTCGCCGTACGCGCGCTCCACCTCAGCAGCCTCGGCGCACAACGCATCGGAGGCGCGCTTGATCCTTCCTTCGGCACCCGACTCACGTACCGGCGCCTCGAACGCACCGACCAGGTTGATCGGCTGGCTGTCCCGCACCTGAGCGACGACTGCCTCCGGCAACGTGCGGTTGGCGAAGGTGTTCTGCTTGCCGCTGGGCATGGTCCGCACGAAACACTCGACGAACGCCTCCACCGCACGGCGAGCCGCTTCGGTGCTGCCCAGGTTCGCTGCGAGGTGACCGAGATTGACCGTGGCGTAGCGGTACAGCGTGGACGAATTGAACTCGACCGTGCCGATCATCCCGGCGCCGGTTTCCTCCTCGGGGTTGGTGTCGTCGACGGCAGTGTAGTAGTCGAACTCGGTCTCCACCGGATGAACGCTGATGGCGTGCGCCACCTGCGCGGCAGCGTCGACGTTGATGTCGGCCTGGTCTGCGACCATCCTGCCGAACAGGGCGACATCGACCGAGTGGTCCCGGTTGGCGAGGTCCTTCACCTTGGCGTCCTTCAGCGCCTTCTTCACGTCACCAGCCTGGGCGGCGTCGATCGCCGCAGCGGCCAGGTTGTCGATCTGGCGGCGGCTCAGGAACACGAGATACCCGGACTCCTCGGTTGCCTCCGCCTGGGGCTCGTCGGAATCCTCGCCCTTCTTCGCCTTCCTGGACGGAACACTGGTCTTGATGCCGACCTCGTTCATGGTCGCCGTCGCCAGTTCGACCGCCCGGTCCGCCAGCTCGGGTGAGCTCTGCTCGATCGCGTCCGCCAGCAGCTGGACGATGCGTTTGGTCCGCACCCCCAAGTCGCTGTCGTCAAGACGGTCTCCGAAGGCCATGCGGGTGGCGCGCTTCCACGCCTGGCTGGACACGCGTGCTCTGCGGTAACCGCCGTAGACCGCGGTCTTGGGGCTTCCGGTGTCATCGCGGTTCAGGTTGCTCGGCGGCACCGTTTGCAGGACGTGGATGTCGATAAAGGTACGGCTCATGTCAGTCCTTCCTTCACATTGTGGACAGATCGTGCTCCCGGGTCGGTGTAGTCAGTCCGTGCCCTCGTTGTCGGCATCACCGGCGTCGCCGTGGCCCGACGCGGAATCGACCCGGTAGAAGTCGCGCCCCCACACCAGGCGCACCGACTCCCGTCGAGCGGGAGTGAGCAGCGCGGCGATGTCGCCGGCGAACGCGGCGTAATCGACACCGATGCCTGCCGCTTTGAGCTGATCGATGAGGCCACGGACGTGCACGAGCAGCTCGTCGACTGACTGGGCGGTGGCCGCTGCCATGAATCGGCGGGTGATCGCCTGCTCGCGCGCCCGATCGCGCTGTGCGAGCAGGCCGACCGCCCAGCCGAACGACACGCCCTGCCAGTGCACCGGGGCGGCCTGGGATTGCAGGTGCAGCGAGAACAGGGTGAGCGCCGCGTGAGCCGCTTGCTCCGCGCGGCTCGGACCGGTGCTGTCGCTGCCCGCCATCGACTCCGGCACCGCGCCGATCGTGTGCTCCCAGATCTCGGGAACGCTGCCCGCCGGCTTGCCCAGGCCACGCCGCAGCTGTGCCAGGTCGGCACGGGCAGACGGGGATCCGCGCAGGTACTCGTTCTGCAACCGGTCGATGCGGGGTTCCAGCGCGCGGCCGAGCTCGCGGTGCTCACGCGACCGCATGCGCCCACCCGCGTCGGAGCGTCCGGTCGCTGCTGCTTGTGCTGTCATCGTTCCTCCTGAAGTGCGGACTCGTCAGGGATGTGAGCGTGGACCAGCGCGAGCTTGGTTCGCAGCGCAGCACGGAACCACACCTCGGCCAGCGGCACGTTGACCAGCCGGTCGTTGATCGTCCGGCCGGTCCACGCAGCCGGGCTCGCGGTCGCCAGGAGCTCACCAGCCAGCTGAAGGCATGCTCGATGGACCCATCGCTGCCAGATGGCTCGCGCTTCCGGGAGGTCCGATCCGGTATCCAGCCGCGCCAGCCACGCACGGTACGGCGCGTCCAACGCCGCGTAGAGCTGCTCGCGCGCCTCGTCACCCGCGCCCGACCGGGCCTCGGCCCCGGCCGCTTGCGCAAGGTTCTCAGCGAAGATCCACAGCGCTCCCGCCGCCCCATCGGCATCACTCACGGCTTGTTCCGCGAGCTGACCGAGAGCGGGATCGTCGTGGCGTAACAGTGCCACCGCCACCGGTATCGAGTCATCGACGATCTCGGCGTAGGTCGAGCTCTGCGAGCCGTACTCGACCCCGATCGCCCGCACTCGCGCGCGGAACTCCTCGTCGAGGTGTCCTTGCGCCACCAGATGGGCGATCCATTGCAGGACACCGGGAGCGATGTGCTTCGGCTGCCCGGACTTTCCAGCCGTGTACCTGCCCGCGGTCGAGGGCAGCATCGCCCCGATACCGCGCCACACCGACCGCGCCGGGTCATGCGACTGCGGCATGTACACGGGTTCTTTGAACGACTTGCTTTGTGGCTCGCTGTAGCGCCACACCGAGTGGGGTTCCAGACGGTGCAGGTTGCGCGGTGGGATCCGGTCTCCGTTGGACAGCACCACCCCCGTGACGCCGCTCCGGTTCCCCACCAACCGCACACGTCGTGTCTGCCAGGTGTACAGGTCGATCGCACCGCGCGGCGGGCGATCCTCGGCTCCCGCAGGCTTGTCGACCTCGCGCTCCCACGGCGGCAGATCCTCCTGCCCGCCGATGCGCACGTAGGTGCCGAACTCACGCCCGATGAGGTTCAGCAGCAGCGTCTCCCGCAGGTTCGATCCCTGCGGCACGACCCCACCGAGCCAGCCGGACCAACCGGTACCGATCGGATAGCTCTTGCCTCGCTTCGCATTGTGATCGCCCACGACACCGGACTTGATTCCCGACGGGTCGAACGCGTGCGCATGTACCAGCCACCGCCCCGCCTCAGCGGGTTCCATACAGGCGAGGCTGGCGGCCGAGCGGGTGGTGAACAGCGGCTCACCGTTGGGAACGTCCGCGACCAGCCTGTCCAGACCCGATACCTCGTCCTTCTCGGTCCGCAGCCCCGGAACCTGGAAGAACGGTGCGGACTCGTCGAACAGGTCGAAGCGATTCTCCACACGCTCCGCATACCGGGCTATCCGGTCGGTCGGCAGCGCACCGGCCGACCACAGCTCCTCCCAGTCCTCGCCGTCCTCCGGCCCCTCCAGCGCTCGGTGGAGGAATGCCAGCAGCAGGCGCAGGATCGCGAAATCCTGTGTCGGCACATCCCCCGCGATGGAAACCACACCGGGCGCTTGCTCGAAGACCTCCGGAACGGACAGTTGACGCTCCCGTCCTCGCAGGTCGAGCACCGGAACCCACGGCTCGTGGAGCAGGTTGAATCCTTCACCCATCGTCGCTCACCACTTCCAAACCCCGTTCTCGCGTGTAGCGCACGTCCCGTCCGCCGATGCGGCCGGTGCCGTCACCGGAGAGGACCAACACCGGCATGCGATAGATCAGCGGGGAGTTCTCCCAGATCTCGGGCGTGACCTCCCACAGCTCGTCCTCGGTCTTTTCGTTGCTGAACGCCAACGGCAGACGGATGGCGCACCGGGTCATCACCTCGGCGAGCTCCTCCGGCGGCACCTCGTCGCGGGGAACGTCGAGGCCGGCCTGATCGCCCTCCAGCCACTGAGGCGTACGCCAGACTCCGTCGGCACCGGAGAGCACGAGAATCGCTTCGAGGCTCGGAGCGCCGTCACGGACCTGCCCCCGGCCCGCTGACTCCTCGTCGGCCTCCCCGGCATGCGCCGAGAGCCAACCCGCGATCGCCTTACCGGGCTTGCCCGGCGTTTCGATCTGGAAGCGTCGCGCCTTCTCCTCGCGCCGCTCGGTCGACGCGCGCAGCGCCTGCGCTGCCTCGTCGATAGCGGGCTGCCACTCCTGCGGGCCCAACGGCTCCGTGCCGTACGCGCGCTGCACCAGCGATGCGATATCCCCGGGCAGCTCAATGGTGGCGCCGAAACGCTCCCGAAGCACCGCGGCCGCGCGAAGCAGCGTGTAACGGTGATAGACGTACCGTTCCGCACCGGGTTCGAGTTCGGGTGGGCTCTGCTCGAAATCCGCGCCGGTGATGTAGGTGCGCGCGGTGCGCAGCTTCGGCGGTCGCCCGTCCTGCCCCTGCCCGCGCTGGTGACGGTGCGACCGGCCCATGCGTTGCAGCACCAGGTCGATCGGTGCCAGGTCGGTGACCAACAGGTCAAAGTCGACATCCAGCGACTGCTCGACCACCTGGGACGCCACCACGATGCACCGCTCCGGCCGACGCCGCGCCCGGCCCGGCGGACCGAACCGGTCAAGAAGCTCCCGGTCGTTGACCATCCGGTCAGCAATGATGAACCGCGAATGCGCGACGATCACTTCTCCGGGGAACGCGGATTCCAGGTGGGCCGCCGAATCCAACACACGGGCCACGGTGTTACGCACCACCAGCGCGCACCCGCCGTCCGCCAGCTCCTCCCGCAGCGTCGTGGTCAACGTGTCCGGCTCGTCGTCCAGCCAATCCACCCACATCGAGGTACGGCGCCCAGACGCCTCCACCGTCCGGACTTCCACCCGCGGCCCATCGGTCCAGGTGATCAGCGGGTAGGGAGTCGACCCCGTGCCCTGCTCCGAAGCATCACCCGTGCCTGCGTCGGCCTCGCCGCACCGCCCGGCCTGGTACGCCTCAAGCAGCTCCCGGCGCCGCTGCTCCGGCAACGTCGCCGACAGTGCCACGACCGGGACACGGTAGGCCCCTAGCCAGGTCAGCACCGTGGCCAGGTACGAGTTCATGTACGCGTCGTAGGCGTGGATCTCGTCCAGCAACACGACCTTGCCCGCCAGTCCCAGATGGCGCAGCATCAGGTGCCGGGATCGCAAACCGGCGAACAGGAGCTGGTCGATCGTGCCGACCGCGAAGTTCGCGAGCTGATTCTTCTTGCGCCCGGACAGCCAGGCGTGCGCGACCACGGCGTGCGCCCTGTCGCCGTGCTCATCGCGACCGACATCCGGCAGCCGACCGGCGCGCACCATCCCTCGGAACAGCCGGTTGAATCGGGCTTTCCCGTGGCTGAGCGTGATCGCCCCACCCACCGGTTGGTCCTGCGCACCGAGGGCGTCGAGCCAGGCGACGACACGATCGAACATGGCGTCCGCCGTCGCCTGGGTAGGCAGGGCAACGTGGAGTCCACCCGCGCCGGACCCGGCGGCAAGCACCTCGGCCGCGGCCAGCGCCGCCTCGGTCTTGCCCTCGCCCATCGGTGCCTCGATCACCACCATGCCCGGCTCGCGCGTTTGCCTGCAGACATCGAGCACCGCGTGCTGCACCGGGCGGGGGGTCGCGCCCTTGGGCAGATCGAACCGGCTGCCGAACAGCTCAACCGTCGACTCGGGCGGCTGCCGCACCTGCCACGGCTTCGGGAGCCGCAGCCCGCGTAGCGCCGCCGCCACTCGCTCGGAGTGCTCAGTGACTGGCGGCAGCGATGCGGCGTAGTAGTCGAACAGGTCCTGATTGCTGGCGATCCAGTCGGACACGATCACCAGACCGGAGGCCAGCACCTGAAACCGCTGGGACAGCGAGTGTTCCGCCCAGCGGTACAGCCGTTCCCCCGCGCCGGATCGCTCCGCGATCCACTGCACGAGCTCGTCCTGAACCTGCTTCCACAGCCGTGTGCCGTACAGCGAGGGGTTCGTCTGCGGGGTGATCTGCTCCTGCACGTCGTCGGGCGGGACACCATGGTGCCCACCCAGGATCACCCCCCACGCACGGGCGCGCTTCCTCGGCCAACCGCGTTCCTCCAACCACCTGATGAGCAGCTGGTGGCTGGCAAGGGCATGCGGGACGGAACGACGCTCAGGATCATGCTTGTTCGTCGGCATGTACAGGCCGTAGTCGCCCATGCGGTTCGCGAGGAAGTCGTGCTGCACGGCGAACGCCGGGGTCGCCTTACCGAGGTCGTGTGCACCGGCGAGGAACCCGACGGCCGCGCGGGCAGCCGCCACATCCCCACCGAACTCATCGGCCAGCAGGCCGGAGACGTTCGACGGCAGCCACTCGTCGAACAGCCGCGTGGCCACATGCAGGGCATCGTCCATGTGCTGCCACAGCGGGAGCCACCGCCCGTCGCCGTCGGCGGACTTCGACCAGACAGCCCTGGCAGGCTCGCTCAACCCCATAACTTCCCATCTCCGCGCCCGAGCTGGCCTGCCGGGAATCCGGTGGCTCACGGACGCCATCGCGACGCGTGACGCGCATCACTTTGCCATCCACCTCCGACACGAATCACCGATCGTCACCCGGATAGCCGAGGACTGTCACGGGCGAATTACCGGCGGTGGCGCGAATGCGTAACAACGTCCGTGTGGCTGTAACGGGGCCTGACGGCCTGCGACGAGGACGCGCGGACGTGCGACGGGAAGCATCGCGAGCCCCCAATATGCGGTGTCGCAGCGCCCGACACGGGGTGCTCCGGCACTGGACACGGGGTGGCCGTGTCCAGAGGCGAAAGGGTCAGCGGACCTCGGCGATGGGCAGGCGGAGTGCGCCGGGTGCGTGATCGGGGACCACGGGGTACTCGGGAGCCACCGGGCTGACCCGGCGGTAACCCTCGTGCTGCGGCGGGCGGGGGTCAGCCTCGCCGCGGTTCGGCCACATCGCGAAGGCGCGCTCGGCCTGCGCGGTGATCGTCAGCGAGGGGTTCACCCCGAGGTTCGCAGTGATCGCGGAACCGTCCACCACCGACACCCCCGGGTAGCCGTACAGCCGGTGGTACGGATCGATCACGCCCTCCTCGGCGCTGGAGCCGATCGCGCAACCACCGATGAAGTGGGCGGTGAGCGGGATGTTGAACAGCTCACTCCAGGTACCGCCTGCCATCCCCCCGATGTGCTCGGCGGCCCGCTGGGTGGCCTCGTAGCCTGCGGGGATGAACGTCGGGTTCGGCAGGCCGTGGCCCTGCTTCGAGGTGTAGCGCCTGCGGCCGAACCAGCCCTTCTTGGTGTAGGTGGTGATCGAGTTGTCCAGGCACTGCATCACCAGCAGGATCAGCGTCCGCTCGCTCCACCGGTGGGTACGCAGTAGCCGCGCCGCCTCGATGGGGTGGCGCGCCATGTAGCCCAATGCCTGCCGCCAGCGCGGCACGTCGGACTCGCCGTCGGTGGCGATGGTCTGCAGCAGCCCCATGGCGTTGCTGCCCTTGCCGTAGCGCACCGGCTCGATGTGGGTGTTCTCGTCGGGATGGATCGACGAGGTGATGGCGATGCCCGAGCTGAAGTCGCGCTCCGGATCGACCGACAGCCGCCCGGCGCCTGCGATGGCCTCGGAGTTCGTCCTGGTGAGCTCGCCCAGCCTCGGCGAGATCCGCGGCATGGCCTCGCTGTCGCGCATGCTGTGGAGCAACCGCTGCGTGCCCCAGGTACCGGCGGCCAGCACGACCTGGCCCGCGGTGAGCGTGCGCCGGAACCGGCGCGAGTGCTTACCGGTCTTGCGCACATCCACCTCGTAGGCGCCGTCGCCGCGCGGGCGCACCGCCGTGACGGTGGTCATCGGCACGACCTGCGCGCCTGCCTGCTCAGCCAGGTACAGGTAGTTCTTGACCAGGGAATTCTTGGCACCCACCCGGCAGCCGGTCATGCACGCGCCGCATTCGGTGCAGCCGGTACGTTCCGGACCGACTCCGCCGAAGTACGGGTCGGCCACCTGCTTGCCCGGCTCGCCGAAGTACACGCCGACCGGGGTCTTGTGGAAGCTGTCCGACACGCCCATGTCCGCGGCTACGGAGCGCATGACCTCGTCATGCGGGGTGTCGATCGGGCACTCGACCACGCCGAGCATCCGGCTCGCCTGGTCGTAGTAGGGCGCGAGCTCGGTCTCCCAGTCGGTGATGTGCGCCCACTGGCTATCGGTGTAGAACTGGCGCAGCGGGCGGTAGAGGGTGTTCGCGTACACCAGCGAGCCGCCACCCACGCCGGCTCCCGCCAGAATCATCACGTCGGAGAGCAAGTGGATCCGCTGAATGCCGTAGCAGCCGAGTTCGGGGGCCCACAGGTACTTCGGCAGGTCCCATGAGGTCTCGGCGAGCTCGTCGTCGGCGAACCGCCGCCCGGCCTCGATGACGCCGACACGGTAGCCCTTCTCGGTCAGGCGGAGGGCGGCCACACTGCCGCCGAAGCCGGAACCGACCACGATGACGTCGTAGTCGGGCTCGCTTCTCGTGGTGTTACGCGCAGTCACAGTTATGAGGATAACCCCGACGCGCACCCCTGACCATAGGTAGGTTACTGGCCGGTTACCCACGACAGAGATTTATCGATATATCGATCGAAATCGCACCGCGTGCTCACCGGGCGAGGCACTCACACCCGGGTGGTGACCTCGACCTTCTGGAACTCCTTCAGATCGGAGTACCCCGTCTTGGCCAACGCCCGGCGCAGCGCCCCGAACAGGTTGATCGTGCCGTCAGCGTCCGAGGCAGGCCCCAGCAGCAGGGTCTCCAGGTCCACGTGCCGCCCGGCCGCCGACACCACGCGGGAGCGCGGCAACGACGGGTGGGCCGCAGCGGAGGTCCAGTACAGTCCCTTCCCCGGCGCCTCATGCGCGGCAGCCAGCGGCGCGCCCAACATCACCGCATCCGCACCGCAGGCGATGGCCTTGGCGATATCGCCGCTGCACGTGAGCCCGCCGTCGGCGAGCACGTGCACGTACCGACCACCGGTCTCGTCGAGGTAGTCACGACGCGCGGCCGCCGCGTCGACCAGCGCCGTGGCCATCGGCACGCCGATCCCCAGCACCCGATCGGTGCTGGTGACACCGGGCGCGTAACCGTGCCCCACGATCACCCCGGCCGCACCGGTACGCATCAGGTGCATCGCGGTGCGGTAATCGCTTACCCCACCCGCGATCACCGGGACGTCGAGATCGGCGATGAACTCCTTGAGGTTGAGCGGCTCCTCGCCTTCCTGCGCCACGTGCTCGGCCGAGACGATGGTGCCTTGCACCACCAGGATCTCCACGCCCGCTGCCAGCAGCTCCGGCGCCAGCTCCACCGCGTGCTGCGGGCTCACCCGCGCCGCGACGGTGACCCCGGCCTCGCGCACGGTCTTGACGGCCTCGGCGATGAGCTCGCTACGCAGCGGCGCCGCGTGCAGCTGTTGCAGCTCGTTGACCAGGACCGCGGGATCGTCGGAACGCTCAGCCGTCCGCAACAGTCCGGCCAGCGCCGCGTCGGCGTCCGCGTGCCGTGCCCACAGTCCCTCCGCGTTGAGCACGCCGAGGCCACCGAGCTTGCCGAGCTCCACCGCCGTCGCCGGGGACACGATCGCGTCCGAGGGGTGAGCGACCAGCGGCAACTCGAACCGGTAAGCGTCGATCTGCCATGCGGTGGAGACCACCTTGGAGGAGCGGGTGCGCCGCGACGGCACGATCTCGACGTCGTCGAGGTCATACGCCTTGCGCGCGGTGCGCCCCATGCCGATCTCGACAAGATCTCGCACGTGCATTCCCTTCACCTGAACGCGGCTACCCGTCGGGTGCATCCTCCCACCCCGCGATGCTCGCGCCCGAGCCGGCGTGCCCGCGAGTGCTACCGGGTGGTGTAGTTCGGGGCTTCCACCGTCATCGTCACGTCATGGGGATGGCTCTCCTTGAGCCCCGCGGCCGTGATCCGGACCAGCTGCGCCTGGTGCAGGTCAGCGGTGGTGCGTGCGCCGGTGTAGCCCATGCCGGAGCGGACCCCGCCGACGAGCTGCTGCACCACGTTGGCCAACGGGCCACGGTACGGGGTCCTGCCCTCGATACCTTCCGGGATCAGCTTGTCCTCGGAGAGCACGTCGTCCTGCGCGTACCGATCCCGGGAGTGGGACTGCCCACTCTCGCTGCGGGAACGCATCGCACCGAGCGAGCCCATCCCCCGGTAGGTCTTGTACTGCTTACCACCGACCAGCACAAGCTCACCCGGCGCCTCGTCGGTGCCAGCCAGCAGGCTGCCCAGCATCACCGTGGAGGCACCCGCGGCGATGGCCTTGACGATATCGCCGGACTGCTGGATACCACCGTCACCGATCACCGGCACCCCGGCGGGGCGACACACCTGGTCGGCGTCGTAGATCGCGCTGATCTGCGGAACCCCGACCCCGGACACCACCCGGGTGGTGCAGATCGATCCCGGGCCCACACCGACCTTCACACCATCGGCACCGGCGTCCACCATCGCCTGCGCACCAGCCCGGGTGGCCACGTTGCCGCCGACCACGTCGACGGTATCGCCCAGTTCCTTCTTCACCGTTGCGAGCGTGTCCAGCACGTCGCGGGAGTGACCGTGAGCGGTGTCCACCATGAGCACGTCCACCCCGGCGTCGGCCAGCGCGAGCGCGCGTTGCCTGCCGTGCGTGCCGACCCCGATCGCGGCGCCGCACAGCAGCCGCCCGTCCGGGTCCTTGGTCGCGTGGGGGTACTTCTCCGTCTTGACGAAGTCCTTGACCGTGATCAGCCCGCGGAGCTTGCCGTCGCCGTCCACGATCGGCAGCTTCTCCACCTTGTGTCTGCGCAGCAGGCCCAACGCCGCGTCGGCGGAAACCCCGACCTGTGCGGTGATCAGCGGCGCCTTGGTCATGACCTCGCTCACCGGGCGCGAGTGATCCGCCTCGAACCGCATGTCCCGGTTGGTGATGATGCCCACCAGCGTGCCTGAGGCGTCGGTCACCGGAACCCCGGAAATCCGGAACCGCGCGCAGAGCGTGTCGACCTCGGCGAGGGTGTCCTCGGGCGAGCAGGTCACCGGGTCGGTGACCATGCCCGCTTCGGACCGCTTGACCACCTCGACCTGGGCCGCTTGCTCGTCGATGGGCAGGTTGCGCTGCAGCACGCCCAGCCCACCCTCACGCGCCATCGCGATAGCCATGCGCGCCTCGGTGACGGTGTCCATCGCGGCCGACAGCAGCGGGATCCGGAGCGTGACGTTACGGGAGAGCTGGGCACTGGTGTCGACACTGCTCGGCAGGACGTCCGTCTCGGCTGGCAACAGCAGCACGTCGTCGAAGGTCAATCCGAGCGGAGCGAACTTGGCGGGGACGGCGTCTGTGATCTCAGTGGTCATCGTGGGTGGCTGACCTTCCTTGCCCTGGTGGTTGGCCGCTCGTGCAGGTCGGGTGCACGGAAGAACCGTCGATAAGCTCCTACCGTGCATGGTATCGACCCACCGGCCACCGCACCGAGACGACCGGCGATTTCCCCGACCGGCTCACCAGCGGGCCACCAGCGAGGAACGGTGCTGTGAATAACCCGACATGTCGACCTGACAGGGGCGTTTAGTACCGTGCTAGCGTGCCGCACAACGTTTTGCCCCCAGACCCATTCGCCAACGATCCGAACGATCCCGCCAAGAGCCTAGGTGCCATGGACGACGAGCGAGGGGAGCCGATCAGCGATGCTGAGCGGGCCGAGTTGCTCGCCGACCTGGCCGACCTGTCCGTGTACCAGGCCTTGCTGGAGCCGCGCGGCGTTCAGGGAATCGTGGTCGATTGCGTGGACTGCGAGCAAGCGCATTTCCACGAGTGGCACCTGCTGCGCGCGAGCCTCGAGCAGTTGCTGACGGACGAGCGGATGCGACCGCACGAGCCCGCCTTCGACCCCGACCCACAGCACTACGTCAGCTGGGAATACTGCCGGGGCTTCACCGACGGCGTCGGCAACTGACAGGGCAATCGACAGCCTGCCGAAACCGCTCGCTCTACCGACGCCGCCGACGGAAGCGGTTGTGACACCCCTGCTCGCGGTACGCGCCTGAGCTGATACTCGCCGCGCTACCGCTACTCGTCGTCGGAGCTCTCGGAACCGTTCGAGTCGTCGTCGGAACCACCGGAATCCGAGTTGTACTTGCGTTCCGTGGTGTCGCCGGTGGGCTCGTCCTTATCATCCGATGGTGTCGGGCTTGGCGAGGTGGTCGCGTCGTCGGTCTCCGTCGGTGTCCCGTCCGGGGAGGTGGTCGGGCTCGTCGTGGCGCTGGTCGCGTCCTTGTCCTTGGACGTCGCCGGGCTGCTCGTCCTCCCCTCCGGCGAGGTGGTGCCCTCGGCACCCCCCGCAGAGTCGCCGTCGGTACCACCCTCACCGGAGGAGCCGTTCCCCTCGTCGAGGCGCGTCATCAGCTCCCGGTGCTGCTCGGTCAGCTCGGCCCGATCCTCCTCGATGTGGACCGAATCGAGCGCGACCTGCGCCTCCTCCAGCGCGGACCGGGCGTCCTCCAGCTGCCCCCTGGAAAGCGCCGTCCTCGCGAGGTTGAACTCATGACGCACCTCGGTAGCCGCTTCGATGGAGCGCGCCTTGTCCGCGTACAGCACCTTGGTCACGCCCCAGAGCGTATCCCCAGGCTGTGCGTCCTTCGCCGCGATCCCCGCTCCCGCGAACGCGATGCCCAGCACCGAAGCCGCAGCAGCCACCGGGACCAGGAACTTCCACCGGCGCGCCCGGTCACCGTGACGCCTAGCCAGGTTCGCCGCAGCGACCGTGCGTACGGCGGTGTCGGAATCCACCAGCTCGGGAACCGGCTGGCTGTCGACCTCCCGTCGCCACGACAGCAGCAGGGCGTTGAGCTCGGCCTCACCGAGCTGGTCCGACTCGCTGGGATCGGCACCGCCGAGCGCATCCAGCAACGCGTCGTCGGCGTGGACCTGCGCGATGTCGTCGAGCTCGCGCTCCCACTCGTCCCAATCGCGCTCGGGCACTCAGACCACCTCCTCCGCGGCCAGCGCCTTCCTCAGCCGAGCGAGCGCACGGTGCTGAGCAACCCGAACAGCTCCCGGGGTCGATCCCACAGCTTCAGCTGCCTCCTCCGCTGACATGCCAACGACGACGCGCAGCAGCACGATCTCCCGCTGCTTCTCCGGCAGCACGTCGAGCAGCTGCGCCATGCGGTTGTTCAACTCACCCTGCAAGGCGCGTTGCTCCGGGTCGACACCGGTTTCGACTTCATCGGGCACTTCCGAGACCGGGTCGGCACGGTTCCGCCGGGCTGCACGGTGCGCGTCTGCGACCTTGTGTTGCGCGATGCCGTACACGAACGCCAGGAAGGGCCGCCCCTGGTCCTGGTAACTCGGCAACGCTGTCAACACCGCCAGACACACCTCCTGAGCAACGTCGTCCGCGGAGGCGAACGAACGCTCCTGCATCCCGACCCTGGCGCGGCAGTACCGCACCACGAGGGGACGGATAGCGGCAAGCAGCCGCTCGATCGCTTGAGGATCGCCCTCGACGGCAGCCGCGACCGACTGGTCGAGTCCATCCCCCACATTCGACATCGCAGACAAGGGTCCAGGTGTTACGTGTAGGCGGACAGAGAACACGGCGCGAGACACATTGCGTCACTCGCGCCGGTGACCTCTCTACGTTACCTGCCTGCCATATGGGCCACGAGCCCGGCAGGCACCATTTCCGGTTCCGGGGACACGAACCCGGCCACCATGGGGCGGTACTCGGGTGTCAGGACACCAGACCGCGGCGGAAACCGTACGCGACGGCCTGCGCCCGATCCCGCACGCCGAGCTTGCGGAACAACCGCCTGGCGTGGGTTTTCACGGTGTCCTCGGACAGGTAGAGCTCGCGCCCGATCTGGCCGTTGCTCTTGCCCTGGCTCATCCCGCGCAGTACCTGCAGCTCCCTGTCGGTGAGCTGCACGCCGGGATCGGAGGGCTGGCGCTGGGTCGGTACGGACGTACTCGCCAGGGTATGTGCCAGCGCGGCGACCAGTTCGGGGCGGGAGGCGTCCCACCGCAGGTAGCCGCGCGCCCCACCGGCGATCGCGGCCGCGATGCTGCTCGCGTCGTCCGGCGCCCCGAAGACGATCACGTTCGCCTGGGGGTTGGCCGAGACCAGCCTGCGGGTGGCTTCGACACCGGTGGGCACGGCCCGCTGTGTCCCGACAAGCACGACATCGACCGGCTGCCGGGAGTATCTGGCCAGCAACTCCTCGCCGTGCGCCACACAGTCGATTCGGCTGACTCCGGGGACAGCCGACATCACGCGAGTCAGCCCTTCGCGCACACTGCGCCGGTCATCACAGATCAAGACCGTCGTCACGGGGGGTTCCTTCCTGCAGCCGGGTGACGTTCCAATTCCCCTATCGGACGCTGACGGCCCAACCTTGACACGATCCGGTGGCTTTTTTTCCAAGAATTTCGCCCAGATGTCTGTACCGGTACTCAGATCGAGAGACAAGCGCAGGCTGACCACCCACAACGGGTATCCGTAGCCACGAGTGAGGGACAGAGCCGCGCACCACGCTACGTAGCGCGCCATGCACAGTATGCCAAGACCTGTCCACCTTCGCAGCCCCGCATCCCACGCCACCCGAGGCCGAGCCCTCCGGCCTCACCCGTGCCGTCGAGCCGGTGCGCTCACCCCGGCGTCACCACGCCGGCAAGGACGTAGCTGATGCGATCCGCCGCCTCGGTGACCGAACCGAGCGGTTCGACGGAGGCGGGCAACGCCGAGACGTCCCACCCGGAGCCCCACACGAACACCCTGCCCCGCTGCTTACTCCTGGACAGCCGCCGCGCCAGCACCGGCTCGGCGGCGCTCGCGTGATACGCCCACAGCACGATGGCCGACGGAGCGCAGCGACGCGCGGCGGCCACCAGCGCGTCGCTGGGCAGCGTCGCGTTGAACACCAGCGCGTCGACCCCCCGCAGCGCCAGACCGGCGGCGAGCGCGTACAGCGCGAGGTTGCGCCGGTCGTCTCGCATCGCGACCAGCAGCACCGGGTGGTGGTTGCTCGGCCGTTCCACCCGCGGTGTGGCGCGGACCAGCGCGCCAAGCGCGCATTCGGTCAGCACGTGCTCGGACTCGATGCCGGGGCGCTGCCTGCCCCACCCCTGGGTGATCGCGGCCAGTACGGGCGCGATCACCTCGTCGAAGGTGGACAGCGGGCCGTCTGCGGCCACGGCGTCCTCAACGAGGCGACGCACCGCACGGGGATCCATCGCCAGCGTGGCCGCGCTCAGCCTACGCGCGTGGCGCGAACGGCGCTCGCGGGCGCGCGCGTCGTCGGCTGCCGCCTGCTCCTGCTTGCCCGCCCCGGCCGGAGCTCGCGCGGCGGGCTCGGCTGACTCGCCTGGCTCGTGCGGTGGCCGTGCCGCGTCACCGGCCTCCAGCGCGTACCTGGCTGCCTCCGCGGTCGAGGCGCCACTGAGCAGCGCACGCTGCATAGCCTCGAGCCTGGCGATGTCGCCGGGCGAGTACCGCCGGTGCTTACCTCCGGTATGGCCACTCGGCCCCAGCCCGTACCGCCGATCCCAAGTCCGCAGCGTCGCCGGTGCCACGCCGAGCCTGCGCGCCACGGCCGCCACCGGCAGCGTCGGCTCCTCCGAATCCGGCTGCGTGCGCCGCCGACCCGCCTCCGACGCGCGGTGATGCGCGGCAGGCTCGTGGCCATCCGCGTACTCAGCGGGCATCCCTGGCGGCACTCCCATCAATATTCCGGCGTGCGATGCACCGGGCAACCGGAACCCTTCGCATCATAGGCCGTTCCTCACACGCCTGGGGGATCTTAGCCGCCCGAATTGACCTTGGTCCCTTGAACAACTCTTGGCGCGGTTCTAACGTTACGGCCACTGCACCAAATGGAGCAGCACGAGAGAGACAAGGACGGCACACGCGCTTCACGCAGGCGCTCGCCGCACGGCCGAGCGCACAACCGCATGAACGACAACATCCGACTCCACTCGTAAGGCGGCGACCATGGCAGACACGCGGAGGCTCCCCGGCCCCAACGCGGACGTGTGGGACTGGCAACTCGAAGGTTCATGCAGGGGGATGGACAGCGCGTTCTTCTTCCATCCCGACGGCGAGCGTGGACCCGCGCGGGCACGGCGCGAAGCGATAGCGAAGGCCATCTGCCAGGGCTGTCCCGTGCTCCAGATGTGCCGCTCGCACGCGCTCGCCGCGCAGGAGCCCTACGGGGTCTGGGGCGGGCTCTCCGAAGCAGAGCGGGAGAGCATCATCAGATCGCGCAAGGCGAGACAGGAGTCGCTCGCCCTCGCCAACGGATAGGGCTGTCACCAACCATCCTGCTCGCTCGATGCTGACGTCGATGTGCGAAGGGGCGGTCGGCTCCCGGTACCATCCGGGAGCCGACCGCCCCTTGTGTGCTCGTCGCCGAGCGGGCGATACGGCGCAGGCTACCCCTAGTGGGAGTGCCCGCCGTCCTCCTCGTCCTCCTCCGGCTTCTCCACAACGGAACCCTCCGTTGTCAGCACGGACTTGGCGATCGACGTCGCGTTGGACACCGCCGAGCGGGTGACCTTGACCGGGTCGACGATGCCGGCCGCGGCGAGATCGACGATCTCACCGGACGCGGCGTCGAAGCCGCGGCCCCAGCTCTCCTCTGCCACCTTGGACACCACGACCGCGGCCTCGTGGCCCGCGTTGTGGCTGATCCAGAACAGCGGCGCCGACAGCGCCTCGCGCACGATCGACACGCCCGTGGCCTCGTCGCCGGTGTAGCCGAGGTTGTCCTTCAGTGACGCTGCGGCGTGCACCAGCGAGGAGCCACCGCCGGGCAGGATGCCCTCCTCGACCGCTGCCTTGGTGGACGCGACCGCGTCCTCGATACGGTGCTTGCGCTCGTTGAGCTCGGTCTCGGTGGCCGCGCCGACCTTGATCACAGCGACCCCGCCGCCGAGCTTGGCCAGCCGCTCCTGCAGCTTCTCCCTGTCCCAGTCGGAGTCGGTGGTCTCGATCTCCTTGCGGATCTGGGCGATACGCGCCTGCAGGTCCTCCGAGCTGCCACCGCCGTCGACCAGCGTCGTCTCGTCCTTGGTGATCACCGCACGACGGACGGTGCCGAGCGATTCGATGCCGGTCTCGGACAGCTTGCGGCCGAGCTCGCTCGAGATCAGCTCGCCACCGGTGACCACGGCGAGATCCTGCAGGAAGGCCTTGCGGCGGTCGCCGAAGAACGGTGCCTTGACCGCCACCGCACTCAGCGTCTTCCGCAGCGAGTTGACCACCAGGGTCGACAGGGCCTCGCCCTCGACGTCCTCGGCGATGATCAGCAACGGCTTCTTCGCCTCGATGACCTTCTCCAGCAGCGGGAGCAGGTCGTTCAGCGCCGAGATCTTCTCGGTGCACAGCAGCACGTAGGCGTCCTCGAGGACGGCACGCTGCTCCTCGGGGTTCGTGGCGAACTGGGCGGATACGTAGCCCTTGTCGAACTGCACGCCCTCGGTGATGGACAGCTCGGTTCCCATCGTGGAGTGCTCCTCCACGGTGATCACGCCATCCTCACCGACCTTCTCGACAGCCTCGCCGAGCAGGGCTCCGATGTCGGGATCACGCGAGGTGACGGTACCGACCTGCGTGATGCTCTCCCGGCCCTTGACCGGCGTGGCGTGCTCCTTCAGGGTCTCCACGACCTTCTCGGCGGCCGCCTCGATGCCGACCCCGAGCGCGGCCGGGCTCGCTCCGGCGGCCACGTTCCGCAGGCCGTGCTTGACCAGCGCTTGCGCCAGCACGGTCGCGGTGGTGGTGCCGTCACCGGCCACATCGTTGGTCTGAGTCGCGACGCTCTTGGCCAGCTGAGCTCCGAGGTCCTCGAACGGGTCCTCGAGCTCGATGTCCCGCGCGACCGTCACGCCGTCCAGCGTGACCGTCGGACCGCCGAACTTGCGGTCCAGCACCACGTGCCGACCGCGCGGGCCGAGCGTCACCTTGACCGCGTCGGCGAGTTTGTTGACGCCACGCTCGAGGGCCTTACGCGCCTCGTCGTCAAAGTTGATCTGCTTAGGCATAATCGTTGCCTGCTTACCTCTCGGTGACTTGTTTGGTGCGTCGGGCTTGCCACACGCGAAAACGTGCCGAGCATGTGCTGAAGCCACGACGACAACAGGCGCCCCGGCCCCCGGGTTCTGGTGTGGGGGTCCGGGGCGCCTGCGCGTATCGGTTGTCGCCTGGCGCTGGTCAGTTGACGATGGCCAGCACGTCGCGCGCGGACAGGATCAAGTACTCCTCACCGTTGTACTTGACCTCGGTACCGCCGTACTTCGAGTGAATGACAACGTCACCCTCCTTGATGTCCAGGGGGATGCGGTTGCCCTTCTCGTCGATCCGGCCCGGGCCTACGGCCAGGACCTTGCCCTCCTGGGGCTTCTCCTTGGCTGTGTCCGGAATGACGAGGCCGGAGGCCGTCGTCTCCTCGGCCTCGCTCGCCTGGACAACGATCCTGTCCTCGAGCGGTTTGATGTTCACGCTCACCGGTTTGACCTCCACGGGTCGAAAGAAAGCGTTGGCAGGTTTTCGGTGCTTACATGCTCGATGGCCGGGCGCGTGCGGGCTGGCTCACCATCCCGAGCGGCCGTTCGACGACCACCCATCCGGGAAGCGAGGTTGGCGCGCACTTGCCCGTCATCTCGCAGGGGTACGACTCCTACCACCCCGTCGTCGCGGGTTGCCGGGGCGTGCTTGGCGCCGTCGATTTAGCACTCTACCCATGTGAGTGCTAGACGTGCAACCGGGGCCCGGTACGGTCGCACACGAGCGTGCGTGTGCCTAGCGTTGACGGCGTATGCCACCACGCCCGCTCGAGACCCTGATCGCTGTATTCGGCGCCGTCGCCGTCGTCGGCGTGTTCGTCGCGGGCGTGTTGCTCCTCGGCTCCGATGACGGCGGCGACGACCCGTCGGCGGACCGCGAACCGCCGCCACCCGCCAGCGAGCACGCGCCCGAACCCGCACCCGAGCCGGAACCGTTCCCGCCCGCGGTGGTCACCAAGATCGACGCCAGCGACAGGGGGGCGCCCCACATCGGGCTCGGCTCGGCTGGTGCCATCCTCGTCCAGCCGGTCGAGGGCGGGCTGAGCCTGCTGCTTGCCGTGCACTGGAACGACCGGCCCCCACTGCTCGGCCCGATCAGCAGCGCCCGGCAGACCGACCTCGAACTACTCGGGCAGTTCCGGCAGCCCGTGCTCGCCCACTCCGGGGCCGCTCCCGAACTCCTGCCACTGGTCGCCGCGACCCTCCCGCGATCGTTCACGCCGGAGAACCGGCCGGAGGCCTTCCACAGGGACACCGATCAACCCGGCCCGCGCAACCTCTACGTCCACCCTGATCGGCTCCCGGAGACCCCCGAGACCCGTCGCCCGTTCCCGACCGGACCCGCCCCGCGCGGTGGCGCGCCCGTGACCGACTACCAGGTCCCCTTCACCAGGGACAGCTACGAGTTCACCTGGTCGGACGAGCGGGAACGGTGGCTCGTCGAGCGCAGCGGCGAACCGTTCACCTCCGAGGAGACAGGGCAGCTGGACGCCGGGACCGTCGTCGTGCTCCGCGTACCGACCGAGACCGGCCTCGGCATCACCGACGCCTCGGGACGCCTGTCCCCGTTCGCCCGAACTGTCGGCGAGGGCGAGGCGACCGTACTCCGTGACGGGCGGGCGTTCCCGGCCACGTGGCAGCGCTCCGGCGCCGCGGAACCGACACGGTTGACCACCGAGAACGGCGTCCCTATCGCGCTCGGCCCTGGCAGGCTCTGGGTACTGCTCGCGCCCGAATGAGCGCCTGGTGAGCGCCTGTCGCACCGCCGCACCGAGCCCGGCGGCGACGCTCCCACCCGGTATACCTCAGCTTCCGAAACGGTAACCGTTCGCGCCAGACGTTGAATGCGCCACGCAGCGCAACAGATACTCACCCAGACGGATTACACTACGCAGGGGAGCTGGCACCTCCATCGATGGAATGGCGAACGCACCGTAACGGACTCCGAGTCGCAGGCACGACCCTGGCCCTCATCATCACCGTCATCGCATCGATCGCACTGTTACCTCCGCCCCAAGCTCCGGCGACCGAGCGGGCCCTACCCACCAGTCACTCTTCCCCCGAAAGCGGGAACAGGCAGGAGTTCGTGTGGCCGGTAACCGGCTGGATCGCCGCCACCGACGTCTACGCCACCGGCGCCCACCACCATGGTTCGGCCGATATCGCCGCGCCACACTTCACCCCGGTCCAACCCGCCCGATCCGGCAGGGTCGCGGCCACCGGATGGAGCGAGACCAACGGGTGGTACGTGCGGATCGACCACGGCGGGCTCGACGGCTACACCTACCAGACCCGCTACGCGCACCTGCTCGACGAGCCGCAGGTGGCGCCGGGCGACCTGGTCTCCGAGAGCTACGACGGTGGCACCGTGCTCGGCTACGTGGGCCGCACGGGCAACGCCGAGATGAGCGGCCCGCACGTACACTTCGGCATCACCCGGATCGACACCAGCACCGGCCGGGCAACGGACCTCGCGATACCCGAGGTGGCCATCGGCGACTGGGTGCACGCGGGCGAACACATCCCCGGCCGCTACCCCGGCCTGACCCCCATCCCCCTGGAACCGGCACGCCCGTTCGACGTCCGGGTGACCGAGCCCAATGGGGTCGGCCTCTACGAGACGAGCCGACGCAACGGCGACGAACTGCTCGGCACCATCCCGCGCGACACCGTGCTGACGGTCTTCGACAGCCGCCAGGGTCAGTACCGCGTACGCCACGGCGACCACGCAGGCTGGATCTCCCATTCCGGGACCCTACCCAGCGGCTCCACCGTGTCCGGGCTGCGTATCGAGCCCGGGTACGCGAGCGTGAACGTGCGGCGCTCCCCCGGCGGCGAGATCATCGGAACGCTACCGGGCGGGACCCTGCTGACCGCGTTCAGCGTCGACGAATCCGGATCCTGGTACCGAGTGCAGTGGCCGTGCACCAGCGAATCCAACCGGAGCACCACCGCGGCCGACCGAGGCAGGGAACACGGCGGATGCCCAAACGTGTCCACCCCCCGATCGGTGAAGTACGGGTGGGTCAGCGCCGGCGTCAGCGACCCCACACCTGCCTTCCGGGCACGTACCCGGATCGAACGCCTCGCCGTGTACGGCGGTACCGCCGTACACGGGCAACGCTACCCCGATACCGGCAGCCCGCGCGACCGGTTACGCATCCGAGCAGGCGTGACCGTCACCGGCAGCTGGAATGGTTGGTACCGCATCGACCACGACGGCGAACCCGGATGGATCAGGGGCTGGTTCACCGCGGGCAGGCAGTAACCCAGCAACCCAACAGCGCGGTAACGCAGCGCTCACCCTCGCGGGCCCGGCTACACCGGCGGGTCGGGGTGGTACTGGATGTAGTCCCGCACCTCACGCGCTCGTCCGCGGCTGTGCAGCCGGGCGATGAGGTGCAGCGCCATGTCGATACCAGCCGACACCCCGGCCGCGGTGATCACCGATCCGGCGTCCACGAACCGGTCGTCGGCTGCGACCTCGATCCTCCTGCCGAGCGTGGGCAACCGTTCCAGCGCCGACCGGTGCGTCGTGGCCTGCCTGCCGTCGAGCAACCCCGCGGCGGCCAACACCAGCGATCCGGTGCACACGCTGGTCATCAGCACCCCGCTGCCCGCGAGCTCACGCATCCGCCGCAGCGTGTCCGGCTCCGCCAGCTCCCGCCGCGCCCCCCTGCCGCCGGGATAGACCAGCACATCCGGAGTACCAGCCTGCTGCCACGAGACGTCCGGCAGCACCCGGAGCCCTTTCCCGCACACCACCGGCTCGGTCGTACGGGCCACCGTGCGCACCGTGGCCCCGTCATCGGGCCACAACGCCGCCCACGCCGCCAGCACCTCCCACGGTCCCGCCCAGTCCAGCTCCTCGGCGCCGTCGAACAGCTCGATATGGAACTCCATTACCCCTCCCGTCCCTCCCGGGCACGACCGGATCGCCTGCCGGACCGCCGACCGTGCCGCCGGTCCCGGAACCGTCAGACCGTGATCATATCCACCGGAAGTGCCGGGTTCGCCGAGAAATCGGGAGCCGAAGGTTTCACCCCCGCGCCAAGCACGTGCGCGCCGAGCGCGGCGATCATCGCACCGTTATCCGTGCACAGCTTCGGTCGCGGGATGCGCAGCGTCACCCCCGCGGCCTCGCACCGCTGCCGCGCGAGCGCCGACAGCCTCCCGTTCGCCGCGACACCACCCGAGATCACCAGCGTGTCGATGCTGGTATCCCGCGCGGCGGCCACCGCCTTGGCGGTGAGCACATCGACGACCGCCTCCTGGAACGAAGCGCAGACATCGGCGATCGGGATCTCCTCGCCGCGGCGCTCGGCCGCCTCGACCCACCGTGCCACGGCCGTCTTCAGCCCGGAGAAGGAGAAATCGAACGCCGCATCCTTGGGGCCCGTCATCCCGCGCGGGAACGCGATCGCTTCCGGATCACCGTCGGCGGCGGCCTTGTCGATGGGCGGACCTCCCGGGTAGGGCAGGCCCAGCACCCTGGCCACCTTGTCGTAAGCCTCGCCGGCGGCATCGTCCACTGTGGATCCCAGTTCGGTGATCGTCGAGGCGACGTCGTCCACCCGGAGAAGCTGGGTGTGGCCGCCGGAAACCAGCAGGCTCAGGCAGGGCCGCGGTAGCGCGCCGTGCTCGAGCGAGTCCACCGCCACGTGGCCCGCGAGATGGTTCACCCCGTACAGCGGGATGTCGAGCGCGGCGGCGTACGCCTTCGCGGCCGCCACCCCCACCAGCAACGAGCCAGCCAACCCCGGACCGGCCGTCACCGCGATCGCGTCGATATCCCGCAACGTGACACCCGCGCCGTCGCAGGCACGGCGCACCATGGGCTCGAGCGCCGCCACGTGCGCCCTGCTGGCGACCTCCGGGACGACACCGCCGAACCGCGCGTGTTCCTCCACACTGGACGCGACCGCATCGGCAAGCAGCCGCGGCGGGTGTCCCGGCTCCAACACGACCACACCGACGCCGGTCTCATCGCAGGACGTTTCGATACCCATCACGATGCGCGACATCAACGCCTCACCTCATCGTGCTCACCCGCGCCGTGCTCACCCGCGCAGTGCCGCCCGGACACGGCGCTGGCCGCGGGACGGCACATCGCGTACGCGTCGGCCCCGGATGGCTGGTAGTACCGCTCCCGCACCCCGATCGTGCAGAAACCCATAGTCGTGTACAGCGAGATCGCCGCGTGATTGTCGGTACGCACCTCGAGGTAGACCGGAGCATCGACCTCGTCGGCATGCCCGAGCAACCGCTCGAGCAGCGCACGGCCCACACCACGGCGCTGCGCATCCGGAGCCACACCGATGGTGTGGACCTGCCCCTCATAGGTACCCCGTCGCCGTGCCAGACCAAGGCCACCGTAGCCGAGCAGCACGCCATCCCCGTCGTAGGCACCCAGGTAGTACGCACCGGAACTCAGTTCCGCGCGGAACGCCCGCGCGTCCCACGGCGAATCCTCGGGGAAGAGCAACCGCTCGATCTCCACACAGCGGGCGACGTCGGCCCGCCGCAGCGGCGCAAGCACCGGATCCGCCCCTGCCTGATCACCCGTCGCCGTCATGGACTCACCCGCTTCCGCTCCCCCGGCTGAACCGCATGCGGCCTGCGCAGGTACACCGGCGCCAGCGGCGCGGGGGATCGCCCCTCGGCCAGCTCCGGCGCGGCGGTGGTCACCAGCCCGCGCACCCCCGGGTAGCGCGGCTCGACCACGCGCACCCCGGTACCGCCGAGTGCCGACTCGTACATCCGGGCACCATCGCCTGCCGCGCGCATCCCCGGAACGGCCACCGGAACCTCAGCAGGCGGATCGACGCGAGGGGCCGTGTCACGCTCACCGCCTCCGCTGTACCGCGCCCAGTACACCTCAC
Source organism: Haloechinothrix sp. LS1_15 (assembly GCF_033042135.1). Taxonomy (NCBI): domain Bacteria; kingdom Bacillati; phylum Actinomycetota; class Actinomycetes; order Pseudonocardiales; family Pseudonocardiaceae; genus Haloechinothrix; species Haloechinothrix sp. LS1_15. The sequence goes on from NZ_WBXM01000006.1 coordinate 164,463, forward strand.
GCCTGCGCGCGTCGCTGACGACCAGGAACGGGTCACCAGGCTCCACCTCGGCGGCCATCACATCAAGGCTGCACACCGGGTAGGCGGGTACGTCGAGGCTGTGCGACAGCGCGGCCGCGGTCACCACCCCCGCACGCAACCCCGTGTACGGGCCCGGCCCGGCGCCGCACACCACGGCCTCGATGTCGCGCAACGAGACACCGGCGGCACCCACCGACTCGGTGACGTGCGGGGTGACGAGCTCAGCATGCGCCCGCGCGTCGACGACCACCCGGGTCGCGAGCACGGTCACACCGGTATCCAGGGTGGCGACCCCCGCCGTCACCGCGGGCGTCGAGGTATCGATCGCGAGAACCAACACACTGACCAAGCGTACGGCCACCTGGCATGTTGCCAGCACCGGTCCCACCGAGGAGGCTTGATCACATGCTGTTTCCACGCCTGGCCGACCCCGACACAGCCGAGGCGGTACGTTTCGGCGACCGCGGTCTCAACTACTCCGAACTGGCCACCACCGCCCGTGCCGTGGCGGGTTCGCTCAGCGCGACCCGCGGACCGGTGGCGGTGCACGCCGAGCCCCGCATCGAAACCGCCGTCGCGGTGATCGCGGCGCTGCACGCCGGTGTCCCAGCGGTGCCGGTCAACCCGGCGAGCGGGCCCGCCGAGCTGGCACACATCCTCGGCGACAGCACCCCAACCGGCGTGCTGTGCGCACCGGATACCGCGCTACCGGACGCCCTGACCGGCCTGAGCCGGATCGAGGTCTCCGCGCCGCAGGATACGCGCACCCTCGCCGCCGACCTCCCCGAACCGTCGACCAGCGCCGCCGCACTGGTGGTGTACACCTCCGGCACCACGGGGCCACCGAAAGGCGCGGTGCTCTCCCGCGGCGCCCTCGCCGCCACCCTGGATGCGCTCGCGAGTGCGTGGCGGTGGAGCGGCGAGGACGTGGTGGTGCACGGCCTCCCGCTGTTCCACGTCCACGGGCTGGTGCTCGGGGTACTCGGCCCGCTCCGCAGGGGCGGCACCGCCTGCCACCTTGGCCGGTTCTCCCCCGAAGCCACCGCCACGGCGCTGCGCGCCTGGTCCGGTAGCCGTCCCACGATGCTGTTCGGGGTGCCAACCATGTACCGCAGGCTCGCAGACAGCGCCGAAACCGACACCACGGTGGCCGATGCGCTGCGCACCGCCCGCCTGCTGGTGTCGGGTTCGGCCGCGCTACCCGTGCGCGAGCACGACCGGATCACCCGCCTCACCGGGCAACGTGTGATCGAGCGGTACGGCATGACCGAGACGTTGATGAACACCAGCCTCCGAGTCGACGGCCCGCATCGCCCCGGGACCGTTGGTGTCCCACTCGACGGGGTGGACCTGCGCATCGTGGACGACGAGGGAGCGCCGATCACCACGCTGGACGGGACGAGCATCGGTGAGATCCAGGTACGTGGCCCGAACCTGTTCACCGGCTACCTCAACCGTCCGGAAGCCACCGCCGAGTCGTTCGACGGGGACTGGTTCCGCACCGGCGACATGGCCACCGTCGACGGCGACGGGTTCGTCCGCATCGTCGGGCGCAAGGCGACGGACCTGATCTCCAGCGGTGGTTACAAGATCGGTGCCTGCGAGATCGAGAACGCGTTGCTGGAGCACCCCGCCGTCGCCGAAGCCGCCGTGACCGGCCAGCAGGACACCGATCTCGGCGAACGGATCGTGGCCTGGGTGGTTCCCCGCGACACACCCCCCGCGGCCGAGGAGCTGATCGACCACGTCTCAGGCACGCTCGCGCCGCACAAGCGCCCCCGCGTTGTGCACTTCGTCGACGCGCTGCCACGCAACGAGCTCGGCAAAGTCACCAAGACGGCCCTCCGGGACCAACATCGGTAGGGCCACGCCCCACCCCGCGAGCAGCGACCCCCACCTGGCCGGTTGCCGACGCCCGGGGCACGGTTAGCGGGCTAACCGTGCCCCTGCGGTGCCACCAACCCGCAACACAGCGCTGCCGTCACCGGCCACGGCCATCCACGTCAGCGGGTAGCGCGGCGTCGCCGTAGGTCTCGTGCACCAGTAGTGCCAGCTCGAGCGGGAGCCCGCGGCGCTCGGGCCGTTCACCGAGTACCGGCTCGACCTGGCGAAGTCGGTAGAGCACGGTGTTCTTGTGCACCCCAAGCGCATCGGCCGCCGCCCGCGCGTTCGCCCCAGCACCGAGATAGGCGCGCACCGTCTCACGCAGCCTGGCTGCAGTCGCATCCCGGCGCGCCAACCCGCCGAGCTGCCTCGCGACCAGCGCACGCACGGCCTCACTGTCCGGCGGAAGGCAACTGGCCAGCTCGACCTCCCGGTACCAGGTGACCAGCTCATCGCGCGCGCTGCGCACCGCGACGGTCTGGGCACGGATCGCCTGCCGGTGGCTGTCCCGAAACCCGGCCAACCCCGGTGCCGGGATACCCACCGCCGCCCGCAAACCCGGCCCTCGCCGCTCGACTACCGCCGCGATCCTGGCTAGCTCGGGCTCCGACCCACTAGCCAGCCACGACCAGACCACCCGGGAGCCGGCTTGCACGTTTAGCGGGCTAACCGTGCCCACCGCGGTAGCCAGCTCGCAGGCAAGACCCTCCAGCCGGGAACTGGGATCGGCGTCGGTGACGGCGTCCGTGGCCCACAGCACCAGACCGGTCTGGTGCCGGTGCAGGTTGTGCCCCAGCCGCTTACACGCAGTGTCGATTTCCAGCGCCTCGCCGCGCAGGATGGCGTGAACTGTCTCGAGCCTGCGCGCGACCGACCCTCGCAACCTGCGCTCAGTCTCCTCGGTATGCACCGTGACGAGTGCGTCGATGTGTTGCTCGAGCAACCGGCTCACCCGCTCCCACAGCAGCTCGAGCACCGCCATCTGCAGTTCGGCGTCGGTGATCTCGGCGCGTACGATGCGCATCACCTCCACCCAGAACACCCGCTGTCCCGTGCGGTACAACCGCAGCAGCAAGCCCACGTCGTACTGGCGTTGTGCCAGCGTCCTGGCCAGGCCGACCGCGCCCACGGGCACCTCGAGGAGCTCGTGCGCGTCCTTCGACAGCATGTCTAGGAACATGCGCACCGCGTCCCGAGTGCTCGCGTCGAGATCACGACGCACTCCCGGATCGGATCCGAGTTCTGGTAGCTCCTCGATGAGCTGGCCATTCCAGCGGACGACGAGCTCGTCCACGCTCTCCTCACACAGCATGGCCGTGGCGTACTCGCGGACCCAGGCTCGTGCCGCCTGACACTGATCACTTTCGTTCGACAGCACACTTCCTCCCGGAGGAACGCCGGAGCATCCCGACGATCACCAACACTTATTGTGTCATCCGCACAGTATCTGGTGGCGAGCTCAGCCACGAGACCCAAGCGCGACACAACCCCCACCAGGCATGCTGCTGCCAACCACAACCACGCATAACCAATCCACGCATCGACCCTCGGAGAACCCCTCAGCGAACAAGGAGGCGCACCGTGCACATCTCACCGTCACAGCGACCCCGCCGCTTCCGGCGCTCCCGGCGCATCAACCCCGCCCTACCCGGCGCTGTCGTCGCCGTCACCGGCGGGGCGCGCGGGATCGGCCGTGCCACCGCCGAAGCGTTCCGCGCGGGCGGGGCACGGGTCGCGATCGGCGACATCGACGCCGAGCTCGCCGACAAGGCCGTCGCGGAGATGGCCAGCACACCCGGTCCCGCGGTGGTCGGTCTTCCACTGGACGTGACGGACCGCTCGTCCTTCGTCACGTTCCTCGACACCGCCGAACACGAGCTGGGGCCACTCGACGTGCTGGTGAACAACGCCGGGATCATGCCAACCGGCGGGTTTCTCGACGAGACCGACTCTACGACCGGGCAGATGCTCGACATCAATCTCCGCGGTGTCCTGGACGGCACCCGGCTGGCCGCGTCCCGGTTCGTGTCGCGCGGAGGCGGGATGGTCATCAACATCGCTTCGCTAGCCGGGGTAGCGGGCATTCCAGGCCTGGTCACGTACTGCGCGAGCAAGCACGCAGTCGTCGGGTTGAGCGAAGCGGCGTACCGGGAGCTACGCAACACCGGGGTTCATGTCGCGGCCGTCCTTCCCGGGGTAGTACGAACCGAACTCTCCGCGGGTGCGGAACTGCCCCCATGGCTGGAGGGGTTCACCACCGTGGATCCCACCGACGTCGCCGAAGCCGTGGTACACGCGGCCACGACACGCAAGCCGAAGCTCACGGTGCCCACCCGGCTCGGCGCGCTGCTCGCCGTCGCGAGCCTGCTCCCGCCCGGTGCGCAGCAGCTGCTCGAGCGGTTCACCCGGCTGGACACCGCGTTCTTGCACGCGGACCCGCAGGCCCGCGCCACCTATCACAACCGCCTGCCGGGAGTCCGGTGACATGTAGGCGACCGGTAGACCACGACCGCGCGCCCAGTTACCCGCCTGCCCGCCGCCGACCCGCGTCTGCGCAGGCCGCCTCGCGGCGGTGCATGACGCGCCAGAGCCCGCGTTTCGCGGGCTAACCGTGGTCCCAGGGACGCGTTTCGCGGGCTAACCGCGGCCACCGGCCCCCGCCGGTCACGGGCCGACCGGGGTGACGGCGAGGGTGCCGTCGCCTGCCGGGACCTCGGCCATGACCAGGCCTCGGCGGGGGTCCCACCGCCACTGGTCGGTTCCCGACACCGCGACGCCCTCGGGATAGCGCTCGGCTGGGGCGCGTAGCAGCGCCACACCTCCCTCGCCGCCGGACCACGCGAGGTCCAGGGTCCGCCGCTCGGCGTCGTAGTCGATGTCGCGCAGCGTGCCGGGCACCGCCTCCGGGTAGGCACGCAACACCGGGTCGTACAGGGGGGATGGTTCCCAGGTCTCGGTGTCGAACGGGCTGTAGGCCGAGTCCCCGTACTCCCAGATCGCGGTGCCAGCGAGCGCGTCGTCGACCATGTCGTAGACGTGTGTGACGTAGTCGGCCGCCCCGGTCGCGGTGGTAAAGACTCCCCACTCGCCCAGCCACAGTGGCACCCCCGCGGACGCGGCCTCCTTGCGACTCGCGGCGAAGTTCACATCAGCGAGCCGCCGCGTTTCCTGCAGGATCTCGATCTCGCTTGTGAAGTCCCACGGCCCGTACAGGTGCGGGCTGTACACGCTGTTGTCCGGCAGCATCCCCGCAGGCGGCGGAGAGGCCATAGTCACGGACTTGAGCACGTTCGGCTCCACGAACCCGATCCCGTTGGGGTCTGCCTCCCTGATGGCCTCCAGCCAGCGCGCCTGACTAGGGTAAAGGTAACGGCTCTCGAACAGCACCGGCGGTATGTAGCCCTGCCAAGGCTCGTTCATCAGGTCGTAGCCGATCACGTTCGGCTCGCCACCCACCGCTTCGGCCATCGCCATCCACGCATCCGTGTAGTACCCCTGCAAGGTGCTCGACAGCCAGAAGCGCGTGAACGCGCAGTTGACCTCGGGAGAAGCGTAGTTGGCCGCCCATGCGCCGGTGGGTTCGGCAAGCTCGATGTGGGGGCATCCCGAGGGGCGGTACGCCCAGTCAGGGGCGCCGTTCCCGCGCGGCCCGCCGTAGAGATCCTGGTGCATGTCCAAGATGACCAGCAGTCCGCCCCGCCCGGCATCGCGCACGATCCGGCGGATCTCACGCAGGTACCCCGGGTCGACCTCGCCCTCCTCCGGCATGATCCCTTCCCAGGAGATGCCCAACCGGATGTGGTTGAGGCCGAGGTCTCGGATCCTGCGGAAGTCCGACGCGTCCACATCGGGGTAGAAGGGGTCCCGCTTATTGATCACACTGATACCGCGCAGGACGACGTCCCGACCCTCGGCGTCGCGGATGCGTTCGCCGTCCACTCGCAACGGCGTGGCGATTTCGGTGGCGCCGTGTGGGTGTACCGGCTGTCCGGCCACTGCGGCTGCCTGCGGCAGGGCGAGGGTGGCCAGCAACCCCAGCAGCATGCTTACGGCTACCGCGGCACGGCCACGCACCTGTCGCGAGTGGCCGGTGGTGTTCATGGCCAGCAGATGCTAGCCGAAACGTGAATAAATGTCACCTTTCGGCGGTACATCGCCGACCGGCAGATCCCGCCCGTGCCAGGCACCGTGCGGCACCAGCTCGGCCAGTCGCATCTCGTCGTCCCGCCGCTCAAGCCGCACCAGCAGGTAATCCTCGGCGAGCATCTCCGCGACACCCTCACCCCACTCCACCACCACGGCCGCGTCGGCGAGCTCCGTATCCAAGTCGAGGTCATCGAGCTGCGCCAGGTCACCACCCAACCGGTAAGCGTCCACATGCACCAGCGGCACCCCCCGTTCGCCAGCCGGATGCACCCTGGCGAGCACGAACGTCGGTGAGCTCACCCGTCCCGACACCCCGAGCCCACCGGCTATCCCCTTGGCCAGCACGGTCTTACCCGCACCGAGCTGCCCGGACAGCAACACGAGATCACCGGCACGGAGCGTCTGACCCAGCCGCTGGCCGAGGGCGACCGTGTCGTCGGGCGTTGGCAGCTCGATCATCTCGTGAACCACCTCATCACACGCTCCCGGAACGACGCGATGACGCTACGGCGCTCCAGCTCAACCAAGGCGCACTGCTGCAGCAAGTCGATCAGGTTGCTGTTGACATCCTGCGGGCGCTCCAGATGCACCATGTGGCCCGCACCGTGCACCCGGACCAGCTCGGCCGCACCGATCTCCTCCGCGATGCGCTCGCTGTGCTCGAACGGGGTCAACATGTCCGCGTCACCGCAGATCACCGAAACGTGGGTGCTCGAGAACGTGGCGAGCGCGGGATAGCGGTGATGATCGCCGAAGGTGTCGATGAACGACACCAGATCCCGAACCCGTGTGCCCTGCAGCAGCTCGAGCATGAAATCCACCAGGCTGGGGCTGATGTCCCCGCTGCCGAAGGCGAGCCTCCGCACCGCCTGCCTGGTCAGCTGGCCGCCTGCGGCGCGCACGAACTCCACCAGCCCCGGCTGCCAGCCCGCGAGACCACCCACCCCGCGCGTCAGCGGGTTGTACCGCGACAGCAGCGAACGCGGAACCCCGGCGGAGGCCACCTCGCCTGCCGCGGTCGCGATCAGCGCCACACCGCGCACCCGGCCCGGCCCGTTCCCATTCCGCGCCACGGATTCGAACAGCTCCGGAGCCTGCTGCGCGAGCTCCATGACGGTCATACCGCCCATCGAGTGCCCGAGCAGCACGACCGGTCCCTCCGGAGCCATCGCACGGATCACCGCGTGCAGATCGGCGGCCAGCTGCTCGATCGTCGCCGCATCCGGATCCGCCCGCCCCGACCTACCGTGGCTGCGGTGGTCGTAGTACACCTGGCGCACCCGAGGCATTGTCAACGCGGCGAGGTCGCGCCGTTGGAAATGCCAGCTCCGCGCGGACAACGCGAAACCGTGCACCCCGATCACGGTGATCTCGGGAGTCCCACCGTCAGCGGGGTCGACCTCCGCCACGTACAACGGTGTGCCGTCGTCCGCGGCCACCGTGCTGGTGCGATCCGGGGCCAGGTCGCCGAGGGGCTCGTGCGCATAAGGGTCCTCCCGGGCGCCGCGCCTGCCCACCGCGAGCGCCGTGGCAGCCGCTCCCGTGGCAACCGCACCGACTCCCCCGATCAACCCGAGCAGGCGTCGATCCACTGCTGTCACACCCTCTCTCTGCTCACCGCGCGAACGGCCGCTCGCCCGCGGAAACGCTTCCTCGCATCTCGCAGGCCCGCGTCGGAATCACCGCAGCCACTACTCGCGCGGATCGCCTTCGGTACCTACGTACCTTCTGCGAACCCGCGGCCGGTACATCCCGGTGACGATCTCGTAGTCGATCGTGCCGAGCGTATCCGCCCACTCGCGAGCGGTCGGTTCACCCGAACTCCCCGTGCCGAACAACACCACCTCGGCGCCGAGCGGCGGCTCCCAGTCCCCGCAGTCGACCACGATCTGATCCATGCACACCCTGCCGACCACCGGGCGGCGTCTGCCACCGAGCCACACACTGAACCTCCCCGACAGGCTGCGGGGCACCCCGTCACCGTAGCCCACGGGAACCAGCGCGACGGTCGTCTCCCTCGGCGCGGTCCAGGTGTGCCCATACGATACCGACTCACCCGCCACCAGCCGTTTCACGAGCACCACGCTCGAACGGAACGTCATGGCCGGGCGCAGATCATCCGCCGTAGGCACAGGATTCAACCCGTAGATCGCGATCCCCGGCCGCACCAGCTCGAAATGATACTCCGGGCGGGTCAACGTGGCCGCCGAGTTCGCCAGGTGACGTAGCGGATGCAAACCCGCCTGCCGTGCCGACCGGTAAGCCTCATCGAAGCGGGCGGCTTGCACGTCAATGGACGGATCCCCTGGCTCATCGGCACACGCGAAGTGGGACCACATCGCCACCACGTCGATCTCGCCTGCGGCGGCCGCCTTGACCAACGCGGGCCACTCAGCTGCGGCGCAGCCGTTACGGCACAGCCCGGTGTCGACCTTCAGGTGCACCCGTGGCCGGAGGCCGGTACGGCCAGCGGCGTCGATCACCCTGGCGAGTTCGGGTTGCGAGCTGACCGTCACGTCGATCCCGGCGCGCAGCGCGGGCGCGAAATCGGTATCCACAGTATCCAGCCAGGTCAGCACCGGAGCGGTGATCCCCGACTCGCGCAGCGCGAGCGCCTCGGCCACCGAGCAGGCTCCCAGCCAGTTCGCACCGCCCCGCAACGCCGCCCTCGCCACCGGCACCGCACCGTGACCGTAGCCGTCGGCCTTGACCACCGCCATCGTGCCAGCACCCGACTGCCTCGCCTTCCCGGCCAGCACGGCGACATTGTGGCTGATCGCGGACAGGTCGATGACGGCCTCAGCTCGGGGTGGGTACACGGTTCATCCTCGCACGCGACGCGGTACCGGCATCCTCGGGTGACGCGTCACCGGACCGGACGATACACCGCGGGCGCACACCGTGCAGGCGACCACGATCCCGTCCCAGTGACGTGCTCCCTATCGGCACCCGCGCAAGACTTCCCCATCCGCGCTACTCCCGCGCTAATCCGTGGGCGGAGCGTCGGAGGTCACGGCTCGCACCGAACGCACCGCTTCCGGGATCGCCGCGAGCACATCGGAGGCCGCCACCGGCGCCCCCAGCGCCGCGATCTCGGCGGCCTCGGCGTGCACGTACGCGCAGGCACCCGCCGCCAGCCACGGCTCGACCCCGGCAGCGAGCAACGCGCCGATCATGCCGGAGAGCACATCACCCGACCCGGCCGTGGCCAGCCACGAACCGGGCGGGACCGTCACCAGCACCGCCCCGCCCGGTTCCGCGACGAGCGTGTTGTGCCCCTTGAGCAGCACGACCGCGTCGAACCGGGCGGCTGCCGACCGCACGGCAGCGACCCGGTCGGCGTCGAGTCTCGCACCCACCAGCCGCTCGAACTCCCGCGCGTGCGGGGTGAGCACCAACGGGGTGCCCGGCTCCCGCGCGTCGAGGAGTTCAGGGAAGGTGGCGAGCAGGTTCACCGCATCGGCGTCCACGCACACCGGAACACCCGCTCCGAGCACGGTGCGCAGCGTCTCCCGCGCATCCGTCGCCGTGCCGAGACCCGGCCCCACCACCCAGGACTGCACCCGCCCCGCGTCCGACACCGCACCGGTAGCGATCACCTCGGGCCAACGAGCGCGGACCGCGTCGGCGGCCAACCCGGCGAACCGCACCATGCCCGCGGTCGACCGCACCGCCGCCCCGGTGGCCAGCACCGCGGCCCCGGGGTAGGCGCTCGATCCCGCCGCGATACCGGTCACCCCCTGGGTGTACTTGTCATCCGCCTGCTGCGGGATCGGCCACGCCGCGGCGGCATCGACCGAGTCGATCCGCCACAGCTCCGGTTCCCCCAGCTCACCGGCCAACCCGATGTCGACGTAGCGCACCTCACCGCAGTACGCGGTGTTGAGCACGTGAACCGGCTTCAACGCGCCGAAGGTGACAGTGGCCGCTGCCCGCACCGCGGGGCCAGCCACTTCGCCGGTATCCGGATCGACCCCACTCGGCATGTCCACCGCGAGCACGGGCACTGCGTTGGCGTCGACCTCGTCGATCAGCGGCACGGCCGGGCCGCGAAGCGCGCCCCGCGCGGACAATCCCACGATGCCGTCGACGACAAGGTCCGCGCTCGCCAGCGCGGCGAAGGCCTGCTCGCCCGCAGACACCGCACGACCGCCTGCCGACCGCAGCGCCGCCAATCCCTCAGGGTGGGTGCGCTGCTCCGCCAGCAACACCGCAGTGACCCGCACGCCTCGCTTGCGCAGGAGCGCGCCCGCCCACAACGCGTCGCCACCGTTGTTTCCCGCACCGACCAGCAGCACGACGTGGCGGGCAGCCACCTGCCCCGTGTGCTCGGTCAGCATTCGGGCGGCGTGCACCGAGACCCCGAAGGCCGCCCTACGCATCAGCTCACCCTCGCGGGTGCGCGCCAGCAGCCGCTCTTCAGCGGCGCGTACCTGCTCGGTCGTCCACACTCCGCGCATGGCGCTCCCCCAACTACTCCACCGTGACGGACTTGGCGAGGTTACGGGGCTTGTCGATGTCGTAACCGCGGCTACGCGCGATCTCGGCGGCCAGCACCTGCAGCGGCACGGTGGACACCAGCGGCTGCAGCAACGTCGTCACCGCAGGAACCTCGATCAGCTCGTCGGCGTACGGGCGCACCACGTCGTCGCCCTCCTCGGCGATCACGATCGTGCGCGCGCCGCGCGCCTGGATCTCGCTGATGTTCGACACCAGCTTCGAGTGCAACATCGCGCGCCCCTTCGGCGAGGGCATGACGATCACCACGGGCAGCCCGTCCTCGATCAACGCGATCGGACCGTGTTTGAGCTCACCCGCCGCGAACCCCTCGGCGTGCATGTACGCCAGCTCCTTGAGCTTCAGCGCGCCTTCCAGTGCCACCGGGTAACCCACGTGCCTGCCGAGGAACAGCACAGCCTTGGCGTCAGCTATCCGCCGCGCCAGGTCCCTGACCTGATCCGTGGTGGTCAGCGCCTTCTGCACCGCGGAGGGAGTGTTCGCCAATTCGGCGAACTCCCTGGCGACCTCGTCCGGGTACTTGGTGCCACGTTCCTGCGCCAACGCGAGCCCGACCAGGTAATTCGCCGCGATCTGCGCCAGGAAGGCCTTGGTCGATGCGACCCCGATCTCGGGTCCGGCGTGCGTGTAGAGCACGGCGTCGGATTCGCGCGGGATCTGCGCCCCGTTGGTGTTGCACACCGCCAGCACCCGTGCCTTCTGGCCGCGGGCATGACGCACCGCCTCCAGCGTGTCGGCGGTCTCACCCGACTGCGACACGGCGACCACCAGCGTGTCCCTGTCCAGCACCGGATCCCGATAGCGGAACTCGCTGGCCAGCTCAACCTCGACCGGCAACCGGCACCAGTGCTCGATGGCGTACTTGGCCACCAAACCCGAGTGGTAGGCCGAACCGCACGCCACGACGAACACCTTGTCGATATCCCGCAGGTCCTGCTCGGTAATGCGCTGCTCGTCGAGGGTGATCCTGCCCGCGGCGAAGTGCCCGCGCAGCGTGTTGGCCAGCGCGTCGGGCTGTTCCTCGATCTCTTTGAGCATGAAGTAGTCGTGGCCGCCCTTCTCCGCGGCCGACAGGTCCCAGTCCACCGTGAACGGCCTAGCCGAAGCCGGCTCACCGGTGAAGTCGGTGACCTCGTAACCGTCCCTGGTGATCACCACGACCTGGTCCTGACCGAGCTCAACGGCCCGGCGGGTGTGCTCGATGAACGCCGCGACATCCGAAGCCACGAAGTGCTCGCCGTCGCCGACACCCACGACCAGCGGGGAGGAGCGGCGCGCCGCGACGATCCTGTCCGGGACATCGGAGTGCGTGATCACCAGCGTGAATGCCCCGCGGAGCCGGCGACACACCTCGCGCACGCTCGCATCCAGGTCGCCCGCCGTCTCCCCGCTCGCGTAGGCGCGAGCAACCAGGTGCGCCACCGTTTCGCTGTCGGTGTCGCTGGTGAGTTCGACACCGGCCGCCTCGAGCTCACCGCGTAGTTCGGCGAAGTTCTCGATGATGCCGTTGTGCACCACCGCCACCTGGCCCGATTCGTCCACGTGGGGATGCGAGTTGCGGTCAGCGGGCGGACCGTGCGTCGCCCAGCGGGTATGCCCGATCCCCACGGTCCCGCCGAAGGTGGCACGGCCGTCAGCGTCCAGCACGGCTTCCAGGTTGGCGATCCTGCCCGCCTTACGCGCCACACGCTGCGCACCTCCCCCGCCGAGGAGAGCGACGCCAGCCGAGTCGTACCCGCGATACTCCAACCGGTGCAACCCGCCCAGCACCACCTCCAGCGCCTGCCGGTGCCCCACGTATCCCACGATTCCACACACGAAAGCCAGGGTATCGGGGCGTGCTCGCCCGCCGGGAAGGGCGGTGGCCACGCCTCGGGTCGCGTTTAGCAGGCTAACCGTCAAACCCGGCCACGGCGCGGGTCGCGTTTAGCAGGCTAACCGTCAAACCCGGCCACGGCGCGGGTCGCGTTTAGCAGGCTAACCGGGGGCCCGCTACCCTCGACAGCCATGGCGACCAAGCCCCAAGCCCAGCTCGAGCCGCTCATGGCGCACGGACCCTACGACGTCCTGCGCGGCGACTTGGCGCTCGTCGGGCTTCCCGGCGTCGTGTACACACCACGAGGCGGCCTCGGCCTCCCCGGCATCGCCTTCGGGCACGGCTGGATGCAGCCGCCCGCGCTCTACCGGGGGTTACTGCGCCACCTGGCTTCCTGGGGCATCGTGACAGCGGCGCCTGCCACGCAGCGCGGTCCGCTGCCCTCCCATCGCCTGTTCGCCACCGACCTGGAGACAACTCTCCGGATCATCACGTCGGTGCGGCTCGGCCCGGGCGGTATCAGCGTGGATCCGGAACGACTCGGCCTCGCCGGTCACTCCACGGGAGCTGGAGCGGCCATACTCGCCGCCGCAGCAGGGCAACCGGACGTACAGGCCGTGGCATCGGTGGCCCCCGCAGAGACGGTGCCCTCCGCGATCCAGGCGGGACGCACGTTGCAGATACCGGGATTGCACCTGGCAGCCGCCGAGGACCTCGTCGCGCCCCCTGACGCGCACGCCAGGGCCATCGCGGCCGCGTGGGGTGGCCCCGTGCAGCTGCGCAGCCTGGCGAAATCGACCCACCTGTCGGTCACCGAAGGCATGCACTGGACGCGCCTGCTCCTGCATGGCAAACCCCGCTACGGCACCCAGCGCCTGGTGCGGGGCCTGTTCACCGCGTTCTTCCTCCGCCATCTGGCGGGTGAGAGCGAGCACCAGGAGCTGCTTGACGGCGAGCTGAAGCGTGCCCCCATCGAACTCGATCGCCAGGCGGAACGCACCCGCTGAAGCAGACCTCACTCCCGCTCCGGTGGCCACCGCAGGAAGTCGGTGTACGAGTAGTCCTCCTCGAAACCGCCCTCTTCCACGGTTACCTGTTCATCCGGTACATCCGTCGTAACGGTCCGCTCGCGTTCCCGCCGCGCGAGTGCCTCGGCGCGTTCGACCAGCTCCTCGCGAACTTGTTCGGCGCGCGTACGGAACCGGTCGAGCACCTCGTCGAACTGCACCCGCGCGCGCCGGTACTCCGGGGTGCCCTCACTCACCACGACCTGGCCCTCTCTCCCCAGGCGCCGGCCGCTGGCTCGGCACCTCGCCCCCCTCCTGGCGACCTCCCGCGATGACTTGCCCGGCAGCAGCGTCCGGCCAGTCAGCCTCCCCGCCGAGCAGCCCGCCGATACGGCCACTCGGCGTCGCGCTCGGCACCTCCGACGTATCCGCGAGACCGGCACCCATCGGGGCGTCGTCGGCGCTACCGGTATCGGACACGAGGCCCGCGCCCGCGAAACCGCGACGCTGCTCGCGACCAAGCGCCTCACCGTCGAGATCGACCAGCCCGGCCCCCACATCACCACCGCGCTCGCCCTCGGACCCATCGCCGGGTACGGCTCCCGCCAGGCCTCCCGCGCCGGTAGCACCACCGAAGACGGGCGGTCTCGGATCATCCTCGCCTGCCGGGGCGCCCAGGCGGTAGGTGGTCGCCCCCGATCCGTCGTCCACCGTGACGACGACAGGGCCGTGAGGCCCGTCCGTACGTTCCGCTGTGATCAGCATGCCGCGCGCCTCGAATTCGATCGCACCGTCGTCACCAGGCACATGGACCTCCTCGTCACCCCAAGAATCCAGGAGCCCTGTTGCTTTTCCGGAGCCTGCGTCGCCGGTGAAGTCCAGCAAGTGCCGCTCGCTCGTACCGTCCTGACCTCCAAGCGTGATACGCAACCGGCCGCTATCGGTGACCGGCGTCATCGACAGTTCGTGGTCCCCCTCGGTAACGGTCACCGTCGCCGCTCCCGGCCACGAAGCTCGCGTGGTGTCCCCTGGCTCGGCAACCGAGCCGTGCCCGGCCGCCTCCGGCTCGTCGGTGGTGGCCACGACGCTCGGGCTGGTGCGACCGGTTGCCGCCTGCGCATCGGAACCGGTAGTGCCAGCAGTCGCGGTGCCTGCAGGCGGTACCGCAGCCCGGTCCAGAGGCTCGGTCGCCGCCACCGGCTCGCCCTTATCTCGTACCCCGGTCTGAGGTGAGGTGAACCCGAGGCCGGTGAACGGCTGGCTATGTGCCGGCAGGTGCCCGAGAGCGGCCTCCATCGCACTCGCGCAGTCCGACACCAGGTCGTGGGTGATGGTGACCATGTCACCGAGCGCGGTCACCACCGCACCGTAGTGCTCGGCGAAAACATCGAGGGTGTGCGCGGCTTCCGCGATGTCGTCCAACGTACGAAGCCCGTCGGGGAACTCTTCGACCCGCACCGACCGAAGCCACAACGGTGCAGCATCGATACCGCCACCGTCGACACCATCGAGCCGCGACACCGCAGGCGCTCCAGCCTCCTGCGCGACGCGTTCCGTCAGGTCGTCCCAGGTCGGATACTGGCGCGAAAGCATCATCAATCGATCGGCCAGGTAAGCGTGCTTGTCACGTTCCTCGGCAGGCAGCTCCGCGTAACTCTGGAGGAAGTCCTGCACAGCACCCTCGCGCACCATCCGGCCGAGCTCGCGCACGGCCTCCCTCGTGGCACACGAGAAGCCATCCAGTGCGCCGACGAGCGCGTTGCTCTCGTCCTGGTACACGGCAGCGTCCGAGATCACCTTCGTGATCCGCTCGTACGCCACCTCGGCCGTGTAGCCCTGCCAGTCAGCGACCGCTTCCAGGTGACTGCGGGCCTTCTTGTAGACCGCTCCCAGCTCGTCAGCGATCTCGGCCATGTTCACCATGCGATCACGCAGCGCGTCGATAGCCCCCCAGTGGAACTCGCTGAGCTGGGGCAACACCTGCTGCGCGCCGGTCTCGCACCATTCCGGTGACGCGCCGTCGAACTCGCTGTACGAGCAGCTGCGCCACGTGCTGTAGATGTGCCCCCATCCCGCATGGTCGAGGTTGGTGGCCAGCGCGTTCAGCTCGGTGAGGACGTTCTCGCCGGTATCCGCCGGATCGATGTGCGGTTCGCGGCCCGCGAGCTGCTCGATCACAGCGCCGCCCAGTACTCCCCCCATTACGTCATCTCCTCGTCATGCTGGCGAAGGGCATGCCACGCCGCCGACTCGATTGATTCACCGCCGTCCGCCGTCCCGGTCAACGCCGCACTCAGCTGCTCGGTGACCTCGGAGGCCCCTCGCAGCGCGTCGCCAAGCGCATCGCTGCGCTCGAGAATCCTGGCAGCGGCGTCCCGCGCTTCGGCTACGGCACTGAAGTGATCCACGGACGCGTACCCCCTACCCCCATGCTCCGCAGCGTATCGCAAAGCGCTGGCCACCTCGGCGAGCTCATCGCCGATGCGGCGCAGCTCCTCGGACTCCATGCTCTGGTGATCACCGCGCACCCTACGAACCCCCTTCGTCCGCTGCCCCGTGTCTCCAGTGTGGTGCACAGGGCAGGTATTCGGTGGCGCTTCGTCGCCCCCACGAACGTATCGGGCGAATTCGCGGTCCGCAGCCCTTCCCTGCCGCCTCCTATGGGAAAGCTGAACGTGCTTAGCGAGGTGCATGGGCGACCAGGGTCGCGACGAGCAGAGCCCGAGCGGCCCACGTGACGGGTCAGGACGCTGCTGAGACGACACCGGCGAGCCGGTCGGCGGCTGCTTGTGCCGTCTCCTGGTCCGGTGCTTCCACCATGACCCGGACGAGCTGCTCCGTGCCCGACGGCCGCAACAGCACCCGACCTTTCTCGCCGAGCTCCGTTTCCACATCGGCGACAGCGGTGGCGACCTGCCGCGATTCGACGACGGCAGCCTTGTCGGCCACGCGCACGTTCACCAGCACCTGGGGCAGTCGCTGCATGACACCGGCGAGCTCCGCGAGGGACTTTCCGGTCGCGGCCATGCGCCCCATCAGTCGCAGGGCCGTCAGCAAGCCGTCCCCCGTGGTGGCATGCCCTGGCAGGACCAGGTGTCCGGACTGCTCACCACCGAGCGAGTAGCCGCCCGCGTACAGCTCGTCGAGTACGTAGCGATCCCCGACCGCAGTGGTGCGCAGCTGCAGCCCGTGCTCGCGCATGGCGAGATGCAAGCCGAGGTTGCTCATCACCGTGGCGACGACCGTGCGTTCGGCCAGCTCCCCCGCATCGGCCATGGCGAGCGCGAGGACGGCGAGGATCTCATCGCCATCGACCTCGTCACCGGCAGCGTTGACGGCCAGGCAACGGTCGGCGTCGCCGTCGTGGGCGATCCCCAGGTCCGCCCCGTGCTCCACGACGGCCGCCCGTAGCCCGTCGATGTGGGTGGACCCGCACTCTTCGTTGATGTTGATGCCGTTCGGGGACGCGTTGATCGCCACGACCTCCGCGCCCGCCCGGCGGTAGGCAACGGGGGCGGCTTCCGATGCGGCACCGTTGGCGCAGTCGACCACAACCCGCAGCCCAGCGAGGCGCTGCGGGGCTGCCGTCAAGAGATGATCGACATAGCGATCAACGGCCCCCTCTAGCGCGGTGACACGCCCGATCTCGGCTCCTGTAGGCCGGGTACCCGGGCGATCCAGTTCCTGCTCGATCTCGTCCTCGATGCCGTCGGGCAGCTTGTGGCCGCCCTCGGCGAACAGCTTGATCCCGTTGTCCGGCATGGGGTTGTGCGAGGCGGAGATCACCACGCCGAGGTCCGCCCCGGTGTCGGCCACCAGGTGGGCTACTGCCGGAGTGGGAAGCACCCCGGCTCGGCGCACATCGGCGCCCGCGGAGGTCAGCCCAGCGACGACGGCGGCGTCGAGCATCTCACCGCTCGCGCGTGGATCCCGCCCCACCACCGCGACCGGACGGTGCGAGCGATCGTGCGCGGCGAGTACGCGTGCCGCACTGGCCGCGACCGCCATCGCGAGTTCCGGTGTGAGCTCTGCGTTCGCCAGCCCCCGGACCCCATCCGTGCCAAACAGCCGTGCCATCTCCACCGACCTCCTCGTAGCCGCGATGTGGAACAACGTAACGGGCCCCGCTGCGACCGCACCGCCGGGGCCGGGTGACGTTTCGCGGGCTAACCGCGGTGTGCGAACAGGCCTCCACACACACGAAAGCGCCCACCCGTACGAGGATGAGCGCTTTCGAGTGCTGCCTATCGTGAATAGGCGCGGGTCAACGCTTGCTGTACTGCGTGGCCTTACGCGCCTTCTTGAGGCCGTACTTCTTCCGCTCCTTCGCCCGGGAGTCGCGGGTGAGGAAGCCGGCCTTCTTCAGCGCGGGCCGGTCGTCGGGGTCGATCTCGGCCAGCGCGCGGGAGATGGCCAGGCGGAGCGCGCCTGCCTGTCCCGTGGTGCCGCCACCGACCAGATTGCCGACGACGTCGAAAGAATCCGGCTTATCCACCGTTGCCAGTGGCTCGCGGATGAGCTGCTGGTGAACCTTGTTCGGGAAGTACTCCTCAAGCGGCTTCCCATTGAGCTTGAACTCACCGGTGCCGGGCTTCAGACGCACCCGCACGACAGCTTCCTTGCGGCGCCCCACAGCGTGGGCACTTCCACCAGCGTCACGCGAGGGCCTGGCGGCCGCCGGGGTCTCGCTGGTCGTCACGGCGTCGCCGGACTCGGTCTCAGTGCTGGTCACAAGCTGTTCCTCACTCATTGGGCAACCTTGCTGATCTCATGTGGCTGCGGCTTCTGCGCCGTGTGCGGGTGCTCCGGGCCGGCATAGACCTTGAGCTTCTTCGCCTGCGCACGCCCGAGCTTGTTCTTCGGCAGCATGCCCTTGACAACCTTCTCCACCAGGCGCTCCGGCTTCGTGTCCAAGAGCTCGCCGAAGGTGCGCTTACGCAGACCCCCAGGATACCCGCTGTGGCGGTAAGCGAACTTCTGCTCACGCTTCCGTCCGGTCAACACGACTTTGTCGGCGTTGACGACGATGACGAAGTCACCGGTGTCCACGTGCGGAGCGAATGTCGCCTTGTGCTTGCCGCGCAGCAGTGTCGCCACCTCGGTCGCCAAACGGCCGAGAACGACGTCCTTCGCATCGATCACGTGCCAGGCTCGGGTAATCTCGCCAGGCTTCGGACTGTACGTGGGCACGGTGCTACCTCTGTATCCTACATTGCTTCTGGATGTCTGTGCGGGCCAAGCGCGTCCCACCTGGACGCGCCCCCATCGCACAACGAGGTACCAATGTACCGGCTCGCCCACTCAACGCACGAACCGGGGTCCCTCCATCACCCTGGCACAGGTCGCCAACCGCATCCACGCGCCCTGCGCCTCCCAGCGACCCGCGAGTGACGCGAACGCACCGGAACACCCGCGTGCCACGCGGGTGTGGTGGCCACCACTCCCCGGCCACACAGCTGTGGCCCCGAGCGAGGGTCGCTCGGGGCCACAGGGTGCTGCTCGCGGCGCGATCAGCCACCGAAGCGACGGGCCTGCTGCCCTTCCATCTCGCGGTAGCTGTTGCCGATCTCGTTCAGCGTGATGCCGATCTTGGCAAGGACCTGATTGAGCTCGGCGTGAGCCTGATCCCACTGGTCTTGCAGTGCCTGGTAGTTGGTGTATGCCTCACCTTCCCAAGTGTTGACCAGAGGCGCCAGGTCACCCTTGAGGGTGTCGCTGGCCTGGGTCATCTCGGTGGAGGCCCGGCTCACCTCGTCGGCGGCACTGAACAGCGTCTCGTAATGAACCTTCATTCCTGCGGGCATCTATGCTCTCCTCAACTGATCGTCACGACGTTCGATGGGTGGCCGGAGTCGCTCAGCCGTCCAGCGTGCTGGAGATGGAGCTGACCTGCTCGGAGACCTCCATCTCCTGGGCCTCGTACGTGCTACCCGCAGCTTGCAGCTGCTCACCGATTCCCTGCAGCGCCTGGTTCATCTTCAGCGCGTTCGCGTCGAAGCGCGCCATCAGCTCCTCGAACGCCTTGTTGGCCTGACCCTGCCAGCCGGCGCGGGTCTCCTCGACCGTCGACCGCACCTTGTTGAGGATCTGGTCCAGGTTGGCCTTCGTCGCCTCTACGTTCTGGTGTGCCCGTGTGAATTCCTCGATCTCACCGGAAAATCCCTGTGCCATGCGGGACGAACCCCCTTCGATCATGTCGCGTTCGTACGACGATCTCCGTCGTACGTTGCCTACGACGGAGAGACTGCCACGCCTGGTTCCATGGTGTCCGGCACTTCCGGCAAGTTGTTGCGAGCGCAAACGTCGCACTCGCATCTGCACATGCGCCAGTCACCCGATCGAAGCCGGGCGGCACGTCCCGTGTGGCTGCCCCATTGCATCCAGACCGCAGTGACAGCAACGGGCAGGTGGGGCGGACAACCTCATTCGACGATCGCCAGGGTGCGCACGACCTGCTCGCACGCTTGCTCGACCGGTTCCATCCCGGAACGGGTGTACCGGCATCCCACGCTGACCTGCACGTGACCTTCGGCCATCACGTACCAATCCGTGGTGTGACGCTGGGCCGGCTCGATGTAGTGGATCACATCCCGGCCGGCGAACCGCGCGTCACGCTCGAACCCGGTGAAGCGGTCCCCCGCATCGTGGACCAGCTCTTCCAGCTCATCGGCGAAGCTGGCGAAGTCCCCGTCGATACTCACGTTCAGATCGAACTGCCGCACCACCACGCGGTCATCGCCGCCAGTCGCCTCTTCGGGTTGCATCACCAGCAGCTGACTCTCCTGATCACTACCGGTCTTCACCCATCCAGGCGGCGCTGTGAAGCGGAAGTCATGCTGCTCGATCTGTGTTTCGCCGAAACCGCGCTCGGTCACCGCCAGGATCGCCCCGGTGGCAACGGTCGCCGCGAGAGCGAGACCACCTCCCACCAGCCACGGCACCGTGCGGCGGCGGCGCGTACCGCCACGCGCCGTCCCGGCATCCTGTCCCGGTGCCGCAGTGGCGCGCATCCCGGAGTCCGCCTGCATCGCCTGTCTCGCTCCCGTCGGTGGTGTTCCCGGCGGCACCGGAGGCACCGGCGGCGGCATGCCCGCGGCGACCTGGGCAGGTAGGTGGGCGGGCGGGCGCTGCGGCCCCTGCGGGATGTCCACTGGTCCGACAACGGCGGTGCGCTGTTGCGCCGGTGGCACGACGGGCCCGCTCGGCGACAGCATCGTGCCGGGTAGGGCTCCGGTACGGTCCGGCTCCACCAGCACCGCCCGCATCGCTCCGCGTGCGACCACGGTCTCCGGCTGGTCAAGCGTGGTCGGGACGATACCCAACCGTTCGTGCACCAGCCGGGAGATCAACGGGATACGGCTCGACCCTCCCACCAGGAATATGCCCACGAGCTGCTGCGGTCGCAGGCCCGCATCCGTGATCGCCGCCGAGGTCATCTCGACCGCCCGCCCCAGCGGCGCCGTGATCAGCCGTTCCAGGTCCTCTCGTGTCACGTGGGCATCGGAGAAAGGTTCCGGGAGGGGCACGTCGGTGTAGGCGTGTCGCGACAGCGTCTCCTTCGCCCCCCGCACGTCCTGCCGGAGCATCCGGCGTCGCCGCCTGCCGTCGAGCTCGCGTCCCTCAACCAGCTCCCGCCACGCCTCGGGGGCGTCGGCGGCGACCAACGTCCCGACGTGTTCGAGTAACGCCTGGTCGATATCGGCCCCACCGAACGCGGGGTCGCCACGGGTGGCCAGCACCCGGAACCCTCCCCGGCTCGTGCGCGGCTGCACACCTCGCCCCGACACGGCCAGCCGCTGCACCACGCTGACATCGACCGTGCCGCCACCGAGGTCCAGGACCGCGAGCGCGTCATCGTTCTGCCCGCTAAACGCGACCGTCCGGCCGTCCCCGGCAAGCCGGCCGGCGGCTCGGGATTCGGCGTGGAAGACGGCCGCGGCGACGGGCTCGGGGACGAGCGCGACCTCGCGAGCGAGGTTGCCTGCGGCCTGGCGCAGCACCCGGGTCCGGACGATGCCCCAGTCGGCCGGGTGGGTGAGCACCAGCAGCTCCACCTCGGCGTCACCGGCGAAGCGCCGGGCCTCGGCCACCGCTCTGCGCAGCACCGCGCCCACCGCGTCGCGCACCGGGACCACCGAGGTACCGAGCAGCAGCTCCCCCTCGTCGACCCGCCGCTTGGGATGCGGTTCGTAGCGCGACGGGTCCACAGCGGCGTGCCGCTCGGCCTCGAGACCGGCGAACAACGTGCCGTCGACCGCCGCGTACACCGCCGAGGGCAGCAACGGGTGGCCGTCGATGACCACCACCTGTGGCTCACGCCCGTGCAGCGACGCCACGACACAGGTACTCGAGGCGCCGAAATCCACAGCGACCCGCAGGCTCATGACCGCACCCTACGCACCACCGACGCTGTCCGTGTGCCGCATGCGCAGGATCAGTCCGGGTCGATCCACGACACCTGGATGAGCTGCTTGCCGACCTTCCTGCTGATGAACGTCCCGCGCCCGGGGGGCATCGGGGACGGCTTGAGGTTGCCGAGTAGCTGCCCTTCGTCCTTCGAGCCGTTCATGATCAGACCCGGCATAGCCAGCTCCTTCAGCTTACCGAGGACCTGGTCGTACAGCGCACGGCCTGCACCACCGGTACGGCGGGTGACCACCAGGTGCAACCCGATGTCCTTCGCTTGCGCGAGGAACGGCCCCAGCGGCTGCAGCGGGTTCTTCGACTGGGAGGCCACCAGGTCGTAGTCGTCGACCACCAGGAACAGCTCCGGTCCCTTCCACCACGACCGGTTCTTCAACTGCTCCTGGGTGACGTCCGGGCCGGGGAGCCGCTTGTTCATCGAACTGGCGACGTCGCTGACGATGCCGTCGAGCTGGTTCGCCGATGCCGCGTAGCTCAGCAGCTGGTCGCCTTCGAGGAAGCCCAGCATCGTGCGGCGGTAATCGACCAGGATGACAACGGCTTCCTTCGCGGTGTACCGCTCGCTGATTCCCCGTACGATCTGCCGCAGCAGGTTCGTCTTTCCGGACTCGCCATCAGCGAACGCCAGGAAGTGCGGGTCGGCGTTGAAGTCCAGGTAGACCGGGGCGAGCTCGTCCTCGTTGATCCCGATGGGGATGAGCTTGGAGTCCCGGCGCGAGTCGGCGGCGAGCACGTCCTCGTACCGCACCACCTCGGGTAGGAGCCGCACGCTCGGTGCCGGGCGCCCCCGCCAGGCTCCCTTGATCCGAGTCACGGCATCGGCGACACCCTCACCGATGGTGGTGTCGTCGCTGGACCCGTCGATGCGCGGCAGTCCGGCCAGGAAGTGCAGCTTGTCGTGGGTCAGCCCGCGCCCTGGCCGGTTGGCTGGCACGTTGGCAGCGGTCTTGCGCTCGATATCCGATTCGCCGGGGTCACCGAGTCGGAGCTCGAACCGGGTGCCGAGCATGTCCTTGATCTGCGGCCGGAAGTCACCCCAGCGATTGGTGGCGATCACCACGTGCACGCCGAACGCGAGTCCCTGCGTGGCCAACCTGGTGATCTGCGGTTCCAGCTCCTCGAACTCGTCACGCAACGCTTTCCAGCCGTCCACGATCAGGAATGCGTCACCGAACGCGTCCTGCTCGGAGGTGATCCGGCCCTGGCGCTTCATCGCGCGGAAGTCACCCATCGAGTCGATGCCGAGCTCACCGAAGCGGCCCTCGCGTTCGGACATCAACGTGGTGAGCTCGGCGACGATGCGTCGCGCCTTGTCCGGTTCCCGCCGCGCGACCGCCACGCCGCTCATGTGCGGCAGCTCGGACAGCGAGGCCAGCGTGCCACCACCGAGGTCGATGCAGGCGAACTGTGTCTCCTGCGGGGTGTGTGTCAGCGCCATGGACATGACGAAGGTACGCAACATCATGGACTTGCCCGATTGCGGCCCGCCCACGACGGCCATGTGCCCGGCGCCGCCCGAGACGTCCGCCCACAGCAGATCACGGCGCTGCTCGTAGGGCCGGTCCACGATCCCCAGGGGCACCTGGAGCCTGCTGTTGCCGAAGAAGTCCACCGGCGACAGTCCCCGCTCCTCGGTCGGGTTGAGGTTGGGGAGCAGGGTGTCCAGCGAGTTCGGCTCGTTCAGCGGCGGCAACCACACCTCGTGCGCCGGAGGGCCTTGTCCAACCAGCCGGTCCACGATCACATCGAGCTCGCTCGGCTCGTTCGACTCGTCGGCCTCGGCCTCCTGCTGCTGTTCCTCTTCCGCTTCCGGTTCCGGTTCCGGTTCAGGCTGGGCTGGAGGTTCGATGTAGTCGGGCACGAACAGCTTCGGCCGCTTGTCGGCACGCACCCCGGTTGCCGAGGGCCCGGAGGTCTTCATGCCCGCGGGACGGTAGGGACCCGACACGTAGGCAGCCTGGAAGCGCACCAGGGACTCGGTGTCGTACTTGAGGTAGCCGCCACCGGGGCGAGACGGCAGCTCGAAGGCGTCAGGGACACCGATCGCCGCGCGGGACTCCGCCGCCGAGAAGGTCTTCAGGCCGATGCGGTACGACAGGTGCGAATCCAGCCCGCGCAGCTTGCCCTCCTCAAGCCGCTGCGAGGCCAGCAGCATGTGCATCTGCAGGGATCGGCCGAGCCTGCCGATCGCGACGAACAGGTCGATGAAGTCCGGCTGCGCAGACAGCAGCTCGGAGAACTCGTCGACCACGATGAACAGCGCGGGCATGGGATCCAGGTCGGCGCCATTCTCCCGAGCCTTCTGGTACTCCCACACGTTCTTGAAGTTGCCGCCGTTCTTCAACGCCTCCTGCCGCCGGTTCATCTCACCGGCCAGCGCGTCCTTCATACGATCGACCAACGTGACCTCGTCGGCCAGGTTGGTGATCACGGCGGAAACGTGTGGCGCCTTCTCCAGCCCGAGGAACGTCGCCCCGCCCTTGAAGTCGACGAGCACGAAGTTCAGCACCGTAGACGAGTGCGTGGCCAGCATGCCGAGCACGAGCGTACGGAGGAACTCCGACTTCCCGGATCCGGTGGCGCCGACACACAGCCCGTGTGGACCCATCCCCTCGAGCGCCGCCTCCTTAATGTCCAGCTCGACAGGCTGGCCCTGCTCACCGATACCGAACGGCACCCGGTACCTGTCGCGGATCGGGCGGGGACGCCACGCCTGCTGAATGTCGAAGGTCATCGGATCACCGGGGATGCCGAGCAGCTCGAGGAAGCCGGGCGCCGATGCCAGCGGCGACTCCTCTTCCTCGTCACCCGTCTGCGTGGTGCTGATCCGATACGGCGCGAGCTTGCGTGCCAGCGACTCTGCCTCGACGAGGCTCAGCATGTCGATGCTGCCGAACCACTCGATGCCGCCCGCGTTCTCCGCACCGAGGTTGTCCTTCTCGGCGATGAACCGCATTCCACGACGCGCCGAGAGCCGTTCGAGCTGCCCGGACACATCGATGACGGTCACCCCAGAGATGCCCTCCTCGAGGACGATCCGCTCTTCCTTGGTGAGGTCGGCCTCCTCCACGATGATCACGATGTGCGGGCCGTCGGCGTAAGGCGTCTTCCTAGTGAACCGCGGCCGTGGCGCGAGCTCGTCGGCCAGCCAGCTCTCGATCTCCTCGAGCGAGTTGGACATCATACGGAGCTGACCGATGCCGTCGGTCATCGTCGGGTGCTGCGCGTGCGGCAGCCACTTGACCCATTCCCAGTACTGCTTCGCCCGGCCGGCACTGGCCACCGCCACGAGCACGTCCTCCGGGCTGTGCAGCGTGACGATCTGGCCGAGGAGGGCGCGCACGAACGCCCGGGCGTCCTCCCTCTCGCCCTGCACGGTCACCGAGGCGAACCCCCGGAAGTTCACCTGTGTGGGCAGGTCACGCACCATCGAGTTGGAGCGGGTGAACCGGCGCAGCGCCAGTGTGGAGATGGGCTCGAGCTCATCAACGGGACCGGTCTGGGGAGGAACGAGGCGGGTGGCCAGCCGTTGCGACCCGCGCCCCACCCGCAGGTGCATGAAGTCCTTGTCGCCTGCCCTGCGTTCCCACATGCGGCGGCTGGTCGCGATGGACAGCAACGTCTCCGGATCGGGATGCGCCCACTCCAGCGCGGCCCGCTGCTCGATCATCACGTTGCGGGTCCGCTCCCGCATCTGACCGAGGTACCGCAGGTAGTCCTTGCGGTCCTCGTTCATCTCGGCCTTCTTCTGGTTACCCCCACGATTACCGCCGAAGAACATCGCCGCCATCGACAGCATCATCATCAGCGGCATCATCAGGAACAGCGGGCTGCGAAAGCCACCACCCGAGTCACGCATGGCGGTGAACATGAACGCCACCATGCCGAGCATCGCGACGATCATGACCACGGGCATGAGCTTCATCAGGATGTTGCCCGGGATCTGGCGCGGGATCTCCGGCGGCGGCTCGAGGTGAATCTCCCCGCCCGGCATCCGCGGCGCGGGCAGCCTTGGCGATCGCTTGAACTTCAGCGTGCTCACCGGATGAAACCCCTCTTCGACCTCAGCATGACAGCCCGCATCGTGATCGGGTCGTCAGACTAACCGACCGCGCGTCCACCGACGGCGCCCACGGTAGTCAAGCATGACCGCCGGGGGTAGCACACCCGGAATCGCCCAATCAGTCCCGAACGCGGGCCCGCGCGCAGGCGACGAACTTCCGTAACTGCGAGCGAACCGGCCCCGCCATCCGGTATATGTCACCCGGCAGCGTGCTCGGCACCGGATCGCCCGCCACCGGCTGCGGCGCCCGCGGGAACCGGTTACCGTGCCTGCGCTGTGTCGGCACAGAGGGTTCCGGTAAGTTTCGACACGCAGCATGCTCACGCGTTCAGGGGGCGGATACCAGTGGCTACCGGCACGACGGTTTTCAGCCGGGTAACGATTGTGGCACCGAGGACGCGCATCGACGTCGCGTTGCCATCCGATGTGGCGGTGGCGGATCTCGTGCCACTCGTGGTCGATATGGCCAACGAGCGCACACCCGACGGTGGTTCACGTCACGGCGGCTGGGTACTCGCCAAGCTCGGCGACGCACCCCTCGATCCGAGCCGCACGCTCGCCTCGCTCGGGATCGTCGACGGTGAGCTGCTGCAGCTACGCAAGCGCAGCGAGAATCCCCCGCCGCCGCTGTTCGACGACGTGGTGGACGCGATCGCCGAGACCGATCCCGACAACTTCCGGCCGTGGACCCCCGACACCGCCCGGCGCGCGGGCCACATCGCTGGCACGCTCGCACTGCTGGCCGCCGCCGTGGCACTGTTCGCGGGCGGAGCGATGTTCGGCGGTGGTCACCTGGTTCCCGCCATCGTCGGCGGGGTGGCCGCGGTCGCCTGCCTCGCGCTGGGTTCGGTGCTGGCCAAGGTCTACGAGGCGGAAGCCACCGGTGTGGTGATCGCGGCGGCCGGGGCATTACCGATGGCTTTCGTCTGCGGCTTCTACGCGGTGCCCGGCGTATCGGTCCGTGCCAACCTGTTACTCGCCAGCGTGCTGGTGGTGATCGTGGCCGCCGCGGCGATCATGCTGATCGGCGCAGGCCTGGCCGTGTTCGTCGCAGCGGCCACGACCGCAGCCATCGGCGCCGTTACCTTCACGTTCGCGGTGTTCATCGCCCACCCCCCGGACGGTCTCGCCGCAGGGGCCACCGCTGTCGCCCTCGGGCTGATCTCGGTGCTACCCAGGGCCACGATATGGCTGGCCAAGCTACCGCTGCCGCATGTGCCCAGCACCGCAGAGGAGCTCAAGCAGGACACCGGCATGTCCGATTTCGGGGCGATCGAACAGCGCACCAGCATCGCGCACGAGCACATGACCGGCCTGCTCATCGGCTGCGGTGCCGCGGTGGCCGCCGGTGCGATCGTGTCGGCCTCGGACGGGAACGTCTTCGGCATCATCCTGGCGATCACCGCCACGGTGGCGCTGCTGCTCCGCTCGCGCACCTACGCCAACGGAACGCAGGCCGTCGCGCTGCTGACCACGGGCATCGCCTCCGGAGCGGGCCTGCTGCTCGCATGGTTGTGGGTGTCCGACCCCACCGCGCGGACCGCGTGGGTGTTCAGCGCGCTCGTCCTCATCGCGGCGGGAGCGCTGGTGCTCGGCGTGATCTTCCCCCAGCAGCGGTTCTCCCCGCCGATGCGCCGGAGCGTGGAGATCTTCGAGGCGATCTGCATCGCCGCCGTTCTGCCGCTGGCGCTCGGCGTGATGGGACTGTACGGACACCTGCGCGTCGTCGGTTCCGGCATCCTCGGATAAGGCGAGGGTTGTTCGATGCACACGCTCAGGCACCTCACGCTCCGGACCACCGGCCGCCGCGCCACCCGCGATGGCCAGTACGAAGGGCGGTGGGCAGCCCGAGCACACACCCGCGAGGGAGCCGCGGCCCGCTCGCCGCACAAGCGAACCACGCGGGCTGGCGCCATGCTGGTCGCCACCACGCTCGGACTGCTGACCGCGGCCATGCCGCCGCTGCTGTCGGCTTCGGCTACCGCGGTAGCGGACGAACGCCCGGAATGGGCGCCGCCCCCACCGAGCGGTTCGCCTCCGGACGACAACAACGGCGAGCCGGACCAGCGGTACACCCAGCGGCAGGAATGCGTCGAGCGGGCTGAGCTGGACGACGACGTCTCGCTGCCCAACATCCCGTGGGGGCAGATGCACCTGCGCATCGACGACGTGCACTCCTACGTCAAGCAACATGCCGACTCGATCGGCGACGGCATGGGCGTCGCCGTGATCGACACCGGCGTCACCGAGCATCCCTACCTCGACGGGCGGGTACACGACGGGGGTGATTACGTCCTCGGCGAGGACGGCCTGCACGACTGCGACGGGCACGGAACTCAGGTCGCGGGCATCATCGCCGCCGACCCTGACGATCCCAATATCGGCTTCACCGGGGTAGCTCCGGACGCCGAGATCGTGTCCATCCGCCAGTCCAGCCAGAACTACTCCCCCGAGACGGAAGACGAAGCCGAGCAGCGCAGGCTACGAGAGGAAGCCGAAGAGGACGACGACAACGGCGACGAGGACAACGGCGACACCGAACCGGACGCCGTCTCGCCGGGAACCGTACCGTCACAGGACGACGGTGCGCCTCGGGTACTCGGCGAGGAAGGCGCGGGCGACTTGCGCACGCTGGCGCAGGCGGTCCGGCGCGCCGCGGACACCGACGGCGTCGAGGTCATCAACATGTCGGTCGACAACTGCCGCAGCGCCGACGGACCCGAGATCACCAGCAAGGAACGGGAGCTGCAGGCGGCGGTGCGCTACGCGGTGGACAACGACATCGTTGTCGTAGCCGCCGCGGGCAACGTGTCCGAAGCCTGCGAGCAGAACGATCAACCGAACCCGCTCGCGCCGCGCACGATCGTTTCCCCACCCTGGTTCTCGGAGGACCTGCTCGCCGTAGCGGCGATCGACCGGACGGGTGGTGTCGCACAGTTCAGCATGAACGGACCGTGGGTGAGCGTCGCCGCCCCCGGCACCGAGATCATCTCGCTCGACCCGGCCGAGGGTGCCGAGCACCTCGCCAACCTGACCATCGAGGGCGGCGAGGCAGTCGAGTTGCAGGGCACGAGCTTCGCCGCGCCCTACGTCGCCGGGCTCGCCGTGCTGGTCCGACAGATGCATCCGGACCTCGACGCCAGGGAAGTGATGCACCGGATCAAGCACACAGCACAGCATCCCGGCGCCCACGACGGGCACGATCAGTTCATCGGCCACGGGGTCGTCAACCCGATGGCCGCACTGACCGCCACCGTTCCGGAGGAGGAAGGCATCACCCCCGCCTCCGACGTCGAGCTTGCCTCCGACGTCCCACAGCCGGGTGGTCCGCACCCGATGGCTGTCACCGTGGCGCTGTCGGGTTCAGCCGGTGCGCTTGCCGCACTCGGCATCACGTTGTTCGTGGTGCACACGGTACGGCGCAGCCGAGCGAAAAACGCCAGCGCCACAGCAGGCGAGGTCGGCTCCGGCTGAACTACGGCAGCGGCGATCGGCTTCGGCAGGCGGGGCAGCGTCACTGCGCGCCATCGTGGCACGCAGGCGCCCCTGCCGCTGCCTGCCCTCACGGCCTCGGTTCTCGTCGGTGGCCTCAGCCCTCGTCGCCGTCGGCGTCGTAGTAGCCGGAGTCAGGGTCGAGTCGCACGGAGTCGAACGTACGCATGGCATCCTGGGGGTTCAGCGACGAGCCGGTCGGCAGCAGCCGCACGATCGCATCGGGCGCGGGCCGTTGCTCCGGCACCCCGAGATGCGCCGCGGTCTCCTGATCCGGGATGCCGTAACGCAGCCCGCGATCGGAGATCAGGTAGATCGGGCCGCTGTCGAAGGAATGCCGCGACGTCGCCGCACGCACCGGCGCGGCGTTGCCCGGCGGCATGAAGAACCCGTCCAGCCGGACACCGTCCGGGCTGGCCTGGCCCACCTCGAGCATGCGCATCGGTGTGCCGTCCTCGTCCTCCGGCAGCGGCATCTCGTTGCCGACATAGACGGCCGTGCGCTCGTCTACGTCGTCACCGTCACCCCGCAGGGTCCATCCGAGGCACATGGTGGAATGTCCCTGGAACGGGTCGAGCACCGTCGGAACCTCACCGGGGTAATCCTCCACGTCGAGGTAGCCCTCATAGTCGTCGGAGACGGTCGACACCTGAGCTGCCCGCTCGGGCATGATCGCCGGGACGGGGTCGGGATCGGTTTCCTCGGCGAAGCGGATCATGTCCGCCACCGCTTCGGAGACCGGCTGCCTGCCTTCCGGGAGCAGCACGTTGTACTCGGTGGTCTCGGCGCGATGCACGGCGAACACATCACCCACGCGCAGGTCCTCGATGTTGTACTCGCTCTCCTCGCCGTGCTCCGGGACGCTCGGCGCCTCCAGCGCGCTCACCTCGGGAATCGCGTTGAGCACGCCCATCGACATGCTGCGCGGCTCGTGCCCTGACAGCTGCAGCGCCGTCGTGACAGAAGGCTGGTCGAGGTCCACCCGCGCGCGCACCATGTCCGACGGGCGGTTCGGATCCTCCTCCGGCCGGTAGATCAGGTAATCGTTGCCGTCGTCGCCAGCAGCGAGGATCGCCTCGTCCCCACCGAGCTCGGTGCCGAGCTCGCTCACCCCCGCGAGCACGGCCGTCTCACGCTCGGCCTGTTCTCGTGCCTCAGCCTCGGTCAGGTCGTCCCGGAAGTCGATGTTGTCGCACACCGCCCAGTGATCGGAGACGATCTGGTCCTCCTCGGGGATCAGCGGCGGCCCGTCCGGGATCCCGTGCATCCGGCCGCGCTCGATACCCTCCAGACGGTCGTCCGGCACCACCTCCGGCTCCACCGCCTCGATCCCGCCGCCGTCACCGCCTGCTTCCTCCTCGTCCCCCTGCTGGCGCGCCATCAACACCAGCCGAGCCGAGGCAAGGTTGAAGGTGGGCGTCAGCTGTGCCGGATCCTCCTCGGTCGCCGGGGTCTTGACGTAGACCTGGCCGGATTCCTGGCCGATGACGATGCCCTCGTTGGGTGGCTGCGGCGCGGGCCGCAGGATGCCGAAGATGAGGAACCCGAGCAGGCCGATTGCGGCGATCACCACGCCAACGCCGGTGGCGCGGTTGTGCGTGCGCAGCGGATCGTGCAGCATCACTGCGTCCCTGCGCACCAGCGCCGACTGCATCCGGCGCAACACGAAGCGGTAAGCCTGGACCTGAGACTTCGTCGTCGGATTCGATGGCATTACGGACCCACAGCCCTCCCAGTCGGGGTACGGTACCGCAGGATAGCCGCAAGCGGACCGTCAGTGTTGCTTTCTACCAATGAGCGATAGTCTGCACACTCGCGGGGCCAGTACGTGTCGGCCGTACACGACGAGGGGAAAGAGATCGAGCGGATGTCCGTCAGCACATCTCCGCGCCCGACAGGGCCACAGCCGGCTACACCGCCGCCCGGTGGCCGCCCCCCGACACCGCCTCCCGGCCGCGAACGCGGCCCGGCACCGCCACCGGCCCGGCCCACAGGGCCCGGACGTCCCGGTGGCCCGCCTGCGCAGCCGGGCGCACCAGGAGGACGACCTCCCGGTCCCGGCCCGGCGCCGGGCGGGCCTCCAGCCCCTGGCGGGCCCGGGGGCCGGCCAGGCCCGGGAGGCCCGGGAGGGCCAGGCGGACCTGGGGGACCTGGCGGACCGCGAGGCCCCGGCGGACCAGGCGGCCCCGGGGGACCAGGCGGGCCTGGGGGACCGGGTAGGCACGGCGGGCAGCAACCGCAGCCCGAAGGTGAGGAACCCACCGCGCAAGACCGGCCCACCTACGTCAATACCTCGGCACGGCGCAGGAGCACCAGCAAGCAGCTGTTCGGGCTCCCGGTGGCCAACCTGATCGTGCTCGAGGTCGGACTGGCCATCGGTCTGATCCTGATCGCGATCGACCCCTCGCTGCGCTATGTCGCCCTCGGCGTGCTGCTGGTGGCCACGCTCGCCGCATTCCTGCGCGTACGCGGTCAGTGGTTCACGCACTGGTGCGCACGGATCGTGCGTTTCCGGCTCCGTTCACGCCAACGAGTGGCCACACCCGTCGCCCAAGCGAGCCTGGCTGACATCGCGGAGGAAGCCGAGGACGACAGCTCCGTGATCGCCGACGGCGATCCGCGAGTCAACCTCCTCCGGCTGACGATCCCCGACCTGTTCGTGGCTCAAGGAATGGATCACGATCGCCGCCCGGTCGGGCTGGCCTGGCACGACGGTGTCTGGACCGCGGTCCTGCTCGTCGAGCCCACCCCGTCGCTGGTCTCGCGCGCGAGCGAAGCACCGAGCCTGCCGCTATCGGCGCTGGTGCCGTGCCTGGAGGATCGCGGCGTGGTGCTGGACTCGCTCAAGGTCATCTGGCACTGCTACCCGGGCAGCAACGCCCTGCCGTCCGATTCGCCCGCGCTAGGGGCATACATGGAGCTGCTCGGGCCGCTTCCTGCCGCGGCTCGGCGTACCACCTGGATCGCGGTGCGGCTCGACCCGCGCCGCTGCCCGGCGGCGATCCGCGAACGGGGTGGCGGGGTCGTCGGGGCGCACCGCGCGCTGATCGGGGCGATCTCACGTATCCGCAGCGCGCTGGACGCCTGCGATATCCCAACCCGCCCGCTTGATCCGGACGAGCTACTGCGCTCCGGCATCTCCAGCGCCGAACTCACCTCCGCGACCGCATCGGACGAACCGGTGACGATGAACGAGCGGTGGGAAGGAGTGACCGCTGCCGGTATCGGTCACGCCAGCTACGCCATCACCGGCTGGCCTAAAGGCAAGATCACCGATACTCTCAACGCCTTGACCAGCGTACGTGCGCTGTCGTCCACGGTCGCGCTGGCGATCTCGCCCGCCACCGACGACGGTGAGGTCGGCCTCAGCGGCCTCATCCGCGTCAGCGCTCGCAACCCCCGCGAACTCGATGCCGCCGACCAGCGGTTGGAGAGCATCTCCGAACGGCTCGGCTTCTCGCTGACCCCGTTACGAGGTCTCCAGGTGGCTGGACTCGCCGCGACGCTACCGATGGGAGGAACTGCGTGAGCACACGTGTACGTGAGGGCAGCGCACGCACCGAGGTAGCACCGGAATTCATCGTCGAGCCCGAACTACTCGACGCGATCAGCCCATCGGGAGATCGCGGGGGGATCGTGCTGGGGTCTACGACGAACGGGGAGCCGCTGACGGTGTCCGCGTTGCGAGCGAGCCCCACCCGGATCGTCCTTGTCGGCGGCCTGTACCTGGCACGCCAGGTTGCCTTGCGCGCCATGGCGGTCGGTGCGTGGATCGTCGTCGCCACAGGCCGCCCAGCGGCGTGGCAGATGCTCAAGCACGCCGCGGGTACGCAAGCGGACGGGCGCCCCTCCCCGCACGTCCAGATCCGACGCCTCTCCCCTGTCGAGCTGCCCCGGCCGTCCGAGAACGCCCCGCTGCTGGTGATGCACGACGGCGGTCCGACGCCACAGGACCTGTTCCCACCGCGGTCGCCGTGGCAAACCACGGTGTACGTGCTGCCGTACCTGCACCCGCAGGCCAGCTCCACGGCGAACGCGTCGGATCTGGTGTTCATGCAGCGTCTGCCCGCCGGCCAGGCCGAGCTGGCCGGACGTATGTGGTCGCTGCCACCCCACCTGGTCCAGCAGCTGACCACCCTCGCCGACGATCAGGTCATCGCCCTCGGACGTAACCTCTGGCAACCCATTCGCCTGGTCACCACCCAAAGCGAGCAGCAGATACTCGGCCCGATCCGCCGCGGCGACTGACACCACCCCAACGCCCTTGCCCGAGCCGGTGTCGTTGCCGACGTGGCACCTGTCCGCGTTTAGCGGGCAAACTGTCGCGCGGCGGTAGCGGTTAGCCCGCTAAACGCGGACAGGTAACGAGACCGAGGAACACAGCACCGGACAGCTTTTCGGGGATTGAACGAAAATTTGTGGTACCGAGTGTCCCACCGGTACAACGATAGTCTTGTCGACCCTTCGCGGTTGCCACATATTGGTCTTCGTGACTGTTTCACGTACTCCACAACTCACCGACGTGTTCCGCGGCTCCGAAGCGCGGAAGGCTGGACTCATCACCGAATCTCAGCTTCGAAGTGGCCGGTATCGCAGGTTGTTCCAGGACGTATACGCACCTGCTGATCTGCCCGTCACCCACGAGCTGCGGTGCCGGGGTGCCGCGCTGCTGGCGCCTCCACAGGCGGTACTCACCGGCCGATCCGCTGCGACAGTACGTGGTATCGAACTAGCGAAGCCACACGATCCTGTGGAGATGGTTGTCCCCGAAGAACACCGTTTCGGCCCCATCCGCGGCATCGAGATACGTCGCACCGAAACCAAGCCCGCTGAAACCAAGCCATGGCATGGGATCAAGATAGCGCGCTCTCGCCGTATCGCCCTGGATCTCGCACTACGACTGTCGCCGCGGAAGCATGGCTGGATCATGCGTCTCCGCATCGCCACACCTGACCTGGATGCTGTCTTGCGTGCCGGTTTGGTCAAACGTGGGGCGCTGGTCAGAATGTTCCGGAACCGACGCAACCGAGGAATCCGTCTCGCGCGAGCCGCGTTGGATCTCACCGACAAGCGTGCTGAGTCATTACCCGAATCAGATCTCCGCGTTGTTCTGCATTTCGGCGGGTTCAACGTCACACCACAACATGTCGTACGCCACAACGGCAAATTCATCGGCAGACTGGACCTTGCACTGCGGAAACACAAGATCGGTATCGAATACGACGGCCGATGGCACAATACCGTGGACCAACGACGACGCGACCAGGTGCGACGCGCGCGGTTACGACAAGCTGGGTGGCACATCATCGTAGTGACAGCCGAGAGGCTCCTCCACGATGTGCCCGGACTCCTGGAAGAGGTGCGCCAAGCTCAAGCGGGCAGCTTACGTGATCAACTCACGGCGTGATCATCAGGAGTGCGTCGACGCCGGGTACGAGTCGCCTGCGCTTCGAGCTCACTACTATCCGGGTACTCGACCTCGGTGAGCGTCAGCCCGTGCGGCGGCGCGACAGCACTGCACCGCTCACCCCGCGCCAGCATCGCTCCGGGCCACTCCACTCCCCGGCGCCCATCGCCAACCAGTAGGAGTGCTCCTACGAGACTGCGTACCATCGAATGGCAGAACGCGTCGGCGGCTACGTGAGCTTCGAGTACGTCCTCCGAAACGCGGCGCCATGTCAGGTCTTGAAGTTCCCTGATCGTCGTTGCCCCCGCGCGCTGCTTGCAGAACGCAGCGAAGTCATGCAATCCGATCAAGGCAGCCGAAGCCCTGTTCATCCGTTCGACGTCAAGCGTGTGGTGCCAAGCCAACGTATCGGCTCGTCGTAACGGATCGACCCCCCACTTCGCGTCCGAGACGCGGTACCGATAATGCCGCCGGATCGCCGAGAAGCGAGCATCGAACCCCTTCGGCGCCACGGTAAGACCAGTGACTCGGATATCTCCAGGAAGGAAACGATTCCAGCGGTGGCACACGCGATCAAGTTCCGGCACCCCCCAGGAGTCGACGGTTAGGCCGCTAAACGTGTCCCCCGGTTCGGCGGGCTCGACATCGATATGGGCGACCTGGCCGGTCGCGTGGACACCGGCATCGGTGCGGCCCGCGACGACAATGGCGCGCGCCAGCGCGGCTCCGGGAGGGTGTTTGGCCAGCGCGTCGTCCAGGACGCCCTGCACGGTACGCAAACCCGGTTGCTTCGCCCAGCCCGAGAACGCAGTGCCGTCATAGCGGATGTCGAGGCGCAAACGGACGAGCCCGCCCTCCCCGTGCGGGAGGGCGGGCTCGTCGTGGAACTCCTCAGATGTCAGGATTCGTCCTTCTTGTCCTCGCCGGTCTGGCTGGTGTCGCCGGACTCGGATGCCACTTCCTGGTCATCCGCGACCTCGGCTTCCGCTGCTTCACCGCCCTCAGCGGTCTCGGCATCCGCGACGGTACCCTCCTCCTGCTCACTGGCGGATTGGGTGTCCTCGGTCGATGTCTCCGCGTCCGCCACATCGCCCGAGTCCGCGAGTACCTCGTCAGCGGCGGCGTGGCCAGCCGCCTTGGCCGAATCCTTCTCCTCGTCCTTCGCGAACCGCGTGCCGCGCGCCCGCTCCGCCTCGGAAGTCACCGTCTTCTCCGAGACCAGCTCGATCACGGCCATCGGCGCGTTATCGCCCTTCCGAGGAAGCGTGCGTGTGATCCGGGTGTACCCGCCATTGCGGTCCTCGTAGAACGGACCGATCTCGGTCATCAGCCGGTGCACCACCGACTGGTTACGGATTACCTTCTGGATCTGCCTGCGGTTGTGCAGATCACCGCGCTTCGCCTTGGTGATCAGCTTTTCCGCCAGCGGGCGCAAGCGCCGCGCCTTCGCCTCGGTAGTGGTGATCCGACCGTGCTCGAACAACGATGTCGCCAAGTTCGACATCATCAACTTCTCGTGAGCAGGTGACCCGCCGAGACGGCGGCCCTTCGTTGGAGTAGGCATTTACAGCTGCTCCGTCTCTGCGTAGTCCTGGCCGTCATCGTGGCCGTTATCCGAAATCTCGTCGACGTCCGAGACTGTGTCGAAGCCCTCGGACCAGCTCTCGCTTTCGAAGTTCGCCGCAGCCGCACTGGGATCGAACCCGGGCGGGCTGTCCTTCAACGCGAGGCCGAGGCCGACCAGTTTCATCTTGACTTCATCGATCGACTTGGCGCCGAAGTTCCGGATGTCAAGGAGATCCGCCTCGCTACGCGACACCAGTTCACCGACGGTGTGAATGCCCTCCCGCTTGAGGCAGTTGTAGGACCGCACCGTCAAGTCAAGGTCCTCGATCGGCATCGCGTACGCCGCAATGGTGTCCGCTTCCTGCGGCGACGGCCCGATCTCGATCCCCTCGGCGTCGATGTTGAGCTCCCGCGCGAGACCGAACAACTCCACCAGCGTGCGCCCGGCCGACGCGACAGCGTCCCGGGGAGTGATGGACGGCTTGGTCTCCACGTCCAGGATCAACTTGTCGAAGTCGGTCCGCTGCTCGACACGTGTCGCCTCGACCTTGTACGACACCTTGAGCACCGGCGAGTAGATCGAGTCCACCGGGATTCGACCGATCTCCGCGCCTGACTGCTTGTTCTGCACCGCGGGCACATAACCGCGGCCACGCTCCACCACAAGCTCCATCTCGAGCTTGCCCTTCGCGTTGAGCGAGGCGATGTGGAGATCCGGATTATGCACGGTCACACCGGCCGACGGCACGATGTCCGCCGCCGTCACCTCACCAGGCCCCTGCTTGCGCAGGTACATGGTCACCGGCTCGTCCTCCTCGGAGGAGACGACCAGTTCCTTGATGTTCAGGATGATGTCGGTGACATCCTCCTTCACACCGGGAACCGTCGAGAACTCGTGCAGCACACCGTCGATCCGGATACTGGTAACGGCAGCACCCGGAATGGACGACAGCAGCGTACGCCGCAACGAGTTGCCGAGCGTATAGCCGAATCCGGGCTCAAGCGGCTCGAGCGTGAACCGGGAACGGGTCTCGGTAACTGTCTCCTCGGACAGTCCCGGGCGCTGGGAAATCAGCACTGTCGATCTTCCTTTCCTGCCGGCGCCCGCCATATGACGCCGGGTTTCTTTGTCATCCTCGTGCCCGGCCTCGAAGCCGGGAACACGATCACTTCGAGTAAAGCTCCACGATCAGCTGCTCCTGCACCGGAACATCGATCTGAGCGCGTTCCGGAAGCTGGTGGACGAGCACCCGCAGGTTCGACGGCACGACCTGGAGCCAGCCGGGAATCGGTCGCTCACCGAAAGCTTCCTTGGCGGCAACGAACGGCAGCATCGACAGCGACTTCGGCCGCACGTCGATGATGTCGAACTTGCTCACGCGATAGCTCGGGACATCGACCTTCTTGCCGTTGACCAGGAAGTGGCCGTGGCTGACCAGCTGTCGTGCCTGCCGGCGGGTACGTGCGATACCCGCGCGGTACACCACGTTGTCCAGCCGCGATTCGAGGATCTGCAGCAGGTTCTCGCCGGTCTTACCCTGGCGGCGCACAGCCTCTTCGTAGTACCGGCGGAACTGGCGCTCGAGCACACCATAGGTGTAACGAGCCTTTTGCTTCTCCTGCAGCTGCAGGAGGTACTCGCTCTCCTTGATCCTGCCGCGACCGTGCTGCCCCGGCGGGTACGGACGACGCTCGAATGCCTGATCGCCACCGACAAGGTCGACCTTGAGCCGGCGGGACTTCCTGGTTACGGGTCCGGTGTATCGGGCCATATCTTCTCTCGCTCCTCCCCGCTCGTCAGACCCTGCGTCGCTTCGGTGGGCGGCAGCCGTTGTGCGGCTGAGGCGTCACGTCCTGGATCGTCCCGACCTCGAGGCCTGCGGCCTGGAGCGAGCGGATCGCGGTCTCGCGGCCCGAGCCCGGACCCTTCACGAACACATCCACCTTCTTCATACCGTGCTCGCTCGCCTTACGGGCAGCGTTCTCGGCAGCCATCTGCGCGGCAAACGGGGTCGATTTCCGGGATCCCTTGAACCCGACGTGCCCGGACGACGCCCACGCGATCACCGCACCCGTCGGGTCGGTGATCGAAACAATGGTGTTGTTGAAGGTGCTCTTGATGTGCGCATGACCGTGCGCTACGTTCTTTTTCTCCTTGCGCCGGACTTTCTTTGCGCCCGACGCCCGAGACTTCGGTGGCATAGTTGGGGCTTCTCTCCTCTTAACGCGAGTTCTCTCGGTGTGCGGCTGCTGCTTCACGCTGACCCCGCCGGATCACGGATCCGGCGTCGGCGTAGAGCTGGCGCAGGGCCAGTGGCCGGGCATACAACGCCTTCGCTGACATACACGAGCCACGGCGGCGCTGGCCACGAGCCATCCGCACGGGCTTTCCACGTTGCGCGTTCACCGTTACCTGGCCTTCTTCTTCCCTGCGACGGTCTTCTTCGGGCCCTTGCGTGTGCGCGCGTTGGTCTTGGTGCGCTGACCGCGCACCGGGAGACCGCGCCGCCAGCGCAGGCCCTCGTAGCATCCGATCTCGATCTTGCGACGGATGTCCGCGTTCACCTCGCGCCGGAGGTCGCCCTCGACCTTGTAGTTGTCCTCGATGTGATCCCGCAGCTTGACAAGGTCCTCGTCGGTGAGCTCCTTTACCCGGGTGTCCGGGTTCAGGCCGGTCACGTTAATGAGTTCCTTGGCACGCGTGCGGCCGATACCGTAGATGTAGGTGAGCCCGATCTCCAACCGCTTCTCACGGGGAAGATCGACACCTGCGAGTCGTGCCATTGACCCTTTCACTCCTCGTGTCGTCAGTGCTTCAGGTTTGCTCCCCGTCCGTTTCCGGGACCGACTCGCGTCACCACCGCCTGCTCTCGCCTGCGGTGTCCCGGCCCCGGCCTGAAGTCCCGGGGGTAGGTCGTGGCATCCCGCCACGACAGGTACGGGGAGGCATCATGGAGTTGTCGTCGCGAATCCCGCGTCGCGCCTCGCTGTCAGCCCTGCCGCTGCTTGTGCCGCAGGTTGTCGCAAATGACCATGATCCGTCCGTGACGACGGACGATCTGGCACTTGGCGCAGATCCGCTTGACGCTCGGCCTTACCTTCACGTCTGCTGCTCTCCTGCTTGTGGTGTCCGTGTCAGCCCCTCGACGGAGCCATCCCCTCTCACGCTCGCCCCGATCACTTGTAGCGGTAGACAATGCGACCGCGTGACAAGTCGTAAGGCGACAGCTCAACGACCACCTTGTCCTCAGGCAGGATACGAATGTAGTGCTGTCGCATCTTGCCGCTGATGTGTGCAAGGACCTGATGGCCGTTCTCCAACTCGACGCGGAACATCGCGTTGGGGAGTGGCTCGATCACGCGGCCTTCGACCTCGATGGCCCCGTCTTTCTTGCCCATGTCCTCCGCGTTTCGTGATTAGTTGAGCACGGTATGTTCGTCACTGTTCTCCAGCGGCACGCACGCCACCCCGACTCCTGTGAGCCATGTTCGCGAGGGAGTTCACGAGCAGGTCGGAACCGGCGTGATGAGCACGCCAAATACCTAGTGTACGCAGCCGTGTCGCGCCAGGGTAACCGGGGCTCCCTCTGCTAGGTAGAGCACCCCACCCCGAACCGCGTTTCGCAAGCTAACCGTAGTTCCGGGAGGCCCCAGGGGCCGCGTTTAGCCCGCGAAACGTGTCTCCTCGACAGAGGTGAGTACCCACGGACCGTCAGCCGTGATGGCGACTGTGTGTTCCCAGTGAGCCGCGCGCGAACCGTCCGCGGTCACCACCGTCCAGCCGTCTTCCAGCTCGAGGGTTTCTTCGGAGCCCCCGGTCAGCATCGGTTCGATCGCGAGCGCCATACCGGGAGCGAGCCGCGGTCCCCTGCCCGGGCTACCGGCGTTGGGCAGGAACGGCTCCATGTGCATCGCACGCCCAATGCCGTGACCGCCGTATTCGGTGATCAAGCCGTAGGTTCTGTCATCCTCGTTCTCGGCTTCCTCCACCGCGCACTGCACCGCGTGGGAGATGTCCGTCAGCCTGCCGCCGGGCCGAGCGGCCGCGACCCCGGCCAGCATCGCCTCCCGCGTCCGCCTGGAGAGGATCTGGTCACTCCGCGTGACCTCGCCGACCTCGATCGTGACCGCTGCGTCGCCGTGCCACCCGTCCAGGATCGCGCCGCAATCCACCGAGAGCAGGTCGCCCTTTTCCAAGACCTCGTCCGCTGCCGGTATGCCGTGCACAACCCGCTCGTTCACCGAAGCACAGATCGACCTGGGAAAGCCGTGGTAGCCCTTGAACGCGGGTACCGCACCGGCATCCCGGATCCGCTGTTCGGCGAGCTCGTCCAGCTCGGCCGTACTGATCCCCGGCTTCGCCTCAGCCTCGATCGCGGCGAGCGTGCGGGCCACGATCAACCCGGACGCGCGCATCGCCTCGAGCTCACCGGGCGACTTGAGCTCGATGGCGTGCTTACGCCGCAGGCCACGTAGCATTCTGAGAAACCGGGAGCTCATGAACCGCCGGTGAAGGCGTTCAACGCGTCAAGCGCACGCGCGGAGATCTCGTCGACGTCTCCCAGACCGTCGATCGTGATCAACCGGTCGGCGTAGTACTCAAGCAGCGGAGCTGTCTCGGTGTGGTAGACGTTCTGCCGGTTCCGGATAACGTCCTCGGTGTCATCGGTCCGTCCCCGCGCGAGCAACCGCTGCACCACTTCCTCGGTGTCGACCTTGAGCTCGAGCACCGCATCCAGCTTCGCGCCGTACTCGGCGAGCATAGACTCCAGCTCGCCGGCCTGCGCCGTGTTCCTGGGAAAGCCGTCCAACACGAAGCCGCGCTGTGCGTCGTCCTCGGCCAGCCGCTGCCGAACCATCCCGTTGGTCACGCTGTCCGGCACGAGCTCGCCGGCGTCCATGTAGCGCTTCGCCTGCACACCGAGCTCGGTCTCCTCGCTGACGTGCTTGCGGAACAGGTCGCCCGTCGAGATGTGCGGTACGCCGAGCTTGCCGGAGAGCGCGACCGCCTGCGTCCCCTTACCTGCTCCCGGTGGGCCGACCAGAACAACACGCGTCATCGGAGGAACCCTTCATAGTTTCGTTGCATCAGCTGGCTTTCGATCTGCTTGACGGTGTCGAGACCCACACCCACCATGATCAGCACCGCGGTGCCGCCGAACGGGAAGTTCAAGTTCTGGCCTTCCTGCGTGACCGCGAGGAAGAAGTTGGGCAGGATCGCCACGGTGCCGAGGTACAGCGACCCCGGCAGGGTGATCCGGTTCAGAACGAACCTCAAGTACTCGGCTGTCGGCCGACCCGGACGGATCCCCGGCACGAAGCCGCCGAACTTCTTCATCTCCTCGGCACGGTCATCCACGTTGAACGTGATCGAGATGTAGAAGTAGGCGAAGAACATGACCAGGGCGAAGTACCCGACGATGTGCACCGGACTCGACTGATCGACAACGTGGCTCTGGATGAACGTCTGGAGCCAAGTCGCGTCGGTCTGCTCGACAGCCAGTCGCTGAAGCAGGTCAGGTAGGTAGAGCAGTGAGGTCGCAAAGATCAGCGGAATGACACCGGCCTGGTTGACCTTGATCGGCAGGTAGGTCGATGTCCCGCCGTACATCCGGCGGCCCACCATCCGCTTCGCGTACTGCACGGGGATGCGGCGCTGCCCCTGCTCGACGAAGATCACACTGCAGATCACCGCGAGGGCGAGGAAGCAGACGACGACGAAGACGGCCTCGGAGTTGTTCTCCAGGATGTTCGCACCCTCGACCGGGATCTGCGACGCGATGTTCAGGAAGATCAGCAGCGACATGCCGTTGCCGATGCCGCGCTCGGTGATCAGCTCACCGAACCACATCATGGTCGCGGTGCCCGCGGTCATGGTCAGCACCATCATCGCCGTGGTCAGCACGGTGTCCTCGGGGATGACCGGCTGGTCACAGCCAGCGAACATCTGGCCGCTGGCTGCCAGCGCCACCAGACCGGTGGCCTGCAAGGCAGCGAGGGCGAGGCACAAGTACCGGGTGTACTGCGTGAGCTTGGCCTGGCCGGACTGCCCCTCCTTGTTCAGCTGCTCGAAGTGGGGGATCACCACCTTGAGCAACTGCACGATGATGCTGGCGGTGATATACGGCATGATGCCGGTCGCGAAGATGGACAGCTGAGTTAAGGCACCGCCGCTGAAGAGGTCCATCAGCCGGTGCAGGACGTCCTCGTCCATCTGTTCCCGGCAGGCCTGCACCGCAGGGTAGGACACTCCTGGAGCCGGAATAACCGCGCCGAGCCGGTAGGCGGCCACGATCATCAGCACGAACAGGATCTTCCGGCGCAGGTCCGGCGTGGCCATAGCCGAACGGATCGCGCTTAGCACCCGGGGGACCTCCTCGGCTCGCCGGCGTGGCTGCCGGCGGTGAGCTCAGCCGGCACAATCACCGGCAGGCAACGTCACATCACACTGGCAAACTGGCCAGCGGCACACCCGGCATTCTTCACCGGGAGCTCTCGCGACTCTAACAGCCGCGGGCACAAGTCGTGCAGGTAGCCTGTACTTCCTGAGACTATCTATCCATCGCGTAAGAGACGTGTCAACCGGCGTTCGTGCCGATATACACGACCACGACAACGATAGGCTCGGCCGTCCCGCCCGATCACGTTTAGCCCGCTAACCGTGATGCCACACCCGAGTCGGCACCACGGTTAGCCCGCTAAACGTGGTCCCCGCCCGGCGCGACAACGCCCCCTGCTGTGGCGGGAGGACACAGCAGGGGGACGAAGTCGGTAGCGGAGCGGGTCGGGAGGGATCAGCTGGTGGCGGTCCGCTCGACCGTCGCCGAACCGCCCGCGCTCTCGATCTTGGTACGGGCCGATGCGGAGAACTTGTCCGCGGTGATCTCGAGCTTGATGCCCCCGACCTCGCCGTCACCGAGCACTTTCACCGGCCTGCCCTTGCGGACGAGACCGTTCGCCGCGAGATCAGCCGCGGTGATCGTGCCGCCGGACGGGAAGGCGCTAGCGATGTCTCCGACGTTGACCGGCTGGTACTCGACCCGGAACGGGTTGTTGAAGCCGCGCAGCTTGGGCAGCCGCTTGTGCAGCGGCATCTGCCCACCCTCGAAGCCGGCAGGCACGTTCTTACGTGCCTTGGTGCCCTTCGTGCCTCGGCCCGCGGTCTTGCCCTTCGAAGCCTCGCCACGCCCGACGCGGGTCTTCTCCTTCTTCGCGCCAGGCGCAGGCCGGAGGTGGTGAATCTTGATGGTCATGAACTGACCTCCTCGACCGTCACGAGATGACGGACCGTGTGTACCAGTCCGCGCACCTCGGCAGTGTCGTCGCGCACCACGGACTGGCGGATCTTCCGCAAGCCGAGGGTGCGCAACGTATCGCGATGGTTCTGCTTCGCCCCGATCTTGCTTTTGACCTGGGTGATCTTGAGCTGTGCCACCGTCGTCACACCTCCTGTCCAGCACGCTGCCGCAGCATGCGCGCGGGAGCCACATCCTCCAGCGGCAGGCCGCGGCGTGCGGCGACCTGCTCGGGCGGCTGCAGCTGCTTGAGCGCGG
Source organism: Haloechinothrix sp. LS1_15 (assembly GCF_033042135.1). Taxonomy (NCBI): domain Bacteria; kingdom Bacillati; phylum Actinomycetota; class Actinomycetes; order Pseudonocardiales; family Pseudonocardiaceae; genus Haloechinothrix; species Haloechinothrix sp. LS1_15. The sequence goes on from NZ_WBXM01000006.1 coordinate 208,360, forward strand.
CCACAGTGGCGTGCACGATGTTGAGCGCGTTGTCGCTGCCGAGCGACTTCGTCAGCACGTCGTGCACCCCGGCACACTCGAGCACGGCACGAACCGGGCCGCCGGCGATGACCCCGGTACCGGGGCTCGCGGGACGCAGCAGCACCACACCCGCGGACGCCTCTCCCTGCACCGGGTGCGGGATGCTGCCCGCGATCCGCGGCACGCGGAAGAAGTTCTTCTTGGCCTCCTCGACGCCCTTGGCGATCGCCGCGGGCACCTCCTTGGCCTTGCCGTAGCCGACACCCACGTGGCCGTCACCGTCACCGACGACGACCAGCGCGGTGAAGCTGAAGCGCCGGCCACCGGAGGCGACCTTGGCTACGCGGTTGATCGAGACCACGCGCTCGAGGTAGTTGGACTTCTCCTGGGCGGCCCCACCGCGGCCGCCATCACGACGGTCCTTGCGGTCCTTGCCACCACCGCGTTCACGGTCGTTGCCTGGGCCGCCCTGGCCGCCGGAAGCTCGGGTACGTCCCGGCATCAAGCTGTCCTTCCGTTATCGATCGTGCTGAACATCTAGAACTCCAAGCCCCCTTCACGAGCCGCGTCAGCCAGTGCCGCGATTCGGCCGTGGTAGGCGTTGCCGCCCCTGTCGAACACCACGGCCGAGACACCGGCGGACTTGGCACGCTCGGCGACCAGTTCGCCGACCTTCGTCGCTTTGGCTTTCTTGTCGCCGGAGACCGCCTGTACATCGTTCTCCAGGCTGGAAGCCGCCGCCAGCGTGTGACCCACAGTGTCGTCGATGACCTGCACGGAGATGTGCCGCGACGAGCGGTGCACCGCCATGCGCGGACGCTGCGGCGTCCCGCTGATCTTCTTGCGGAGCCGGAAGTGCCTGCGGGACCGCGACACGCGCCGCCGGGTGGATACGTCCTTGCCGACGGGCTTCCTCTTCGTCGTTTCGCTCATGATCACTTACCCGTCTTTCCGACCTTGCGCCGAATCCGCTCGCCCTCGTAGCGCACGCCCTTGCCCTTGTACGGGTCGGGACGGCGCAGCTTGCGAATGACGGCGGCCGTCTGGCCGACCTTCTGCTTGTCGATCCCGCTCACCGAGAACCTGGTGGGGCTCTCGACGTTGAACGTGATCCCTTCCGGGGCGGCGACGTGCACCGGGTGGGAGTAGCCGAGCGAGAACTCCAGATCTGAACCCTTCGCCTGGACGCGGTACCCCACGCCGTGGACCTCGAGTCGCTTCTCGAAGCCTTCCGTCACCCCGACCACCAGGTTGTTGATCAAAGTTCTGGTCAGCCCGTGCAGCGAGCGCGCGTGGCGTTCGTCGTTCGGCCGTTTCACCTCGATGCTGCCGTCCTCGGCGCGCTCGACACTGATCGGCTCGGGGACGGAGTGCTCCAGCGTCCCCTTCGGCCCCTTGACCGTGACGTGCTGGCCATCGATGGTCACCTCGACCCCGGAGGGGACGGTGATCGGATGCTTTCCGATACGGGACATGCCTCGCTCCCCTCTCACCACACGTAGGCGAGGACTTCCCCGCCCACACCGTTGCGCATTGCCTGCCGGTCGGTTTGCAGCCCGGACGAGGTGGAGATGATGGCGATCCCGAGACCGCCGAGCACCTTCGGCAGCTCGGTCGACTTCGCATACACTCGCAGGCCCGGCTTGGAAACGCGCCGCAGCCCGGCGAGCCCACGCTCGCGGTTCGGACCGTACTTCAACGTCACGACCAGGTTCTTGTGCTTGCCGCTCGTGTCATCGCGGTAGTCCGCGACGTAGCCCTCCCGCTTGAGGATCTCGGCGATGTTCGCCTTCAGCTTGGAGTGCGGCACCACAACCTCGTCGTGGTACGCGGAGTTCGCGTTACGCAGACGTGTCAGGAAGTCTGCGATGGGGTCGGTCATCGTCATGGTGACCTGTCAACCTTTCTCGCCACGGTTCCCCGGCCGTGTCGCGGCGAACTGCCTGCGACACCACCGAGGCCTGTAGCGAACGTGGAGTCGTTACCAGCTTGACTTGTGCACGCCAGGAAGCTCGCCGGCGTGCGCCATCTCGCGGAAGCAGATGCGGCACAGCCCGAACTTGCGGTACACCGACCTCGGGCGCCCGCACTTCTGGCACCGCGTGTAGGCACGCGCCGCGAACTTCGGCTTGCGCGCGGCCTTGGCGATCAGGGACTTCTTGGCCATGGTTGTTCTAGCTCTCCTTGAACGGGAATCCGAGCTTGGTCAGCAGCGACCGACCTTCGTCATCGTTGTTCGCCGTGGTCACTACCGTGATGTTCATGCCACGCGGCCGGTCGATGTCGTCCGGGTTGATCTCGTGGAACATCGACTGCTCGTTCAGGCCGAACGTGTAGTTGCCGTGACCATCGAACTGTGCGCCGGACAGTCCCCTGAAGTCCCGGATCCTGGGCAGCGCGATGGTGAGCAACCTGTCGAGGAACTCCCACATCCGGTCGCCGCGCAGCGTGACCCGCACGCCGATCGGCATGCCCTCACGCACCTTGAACTGCGCGATCGACTTGCGGGCGCGACGAACCTCCGGCTTCTGACCCGTAATGGTCGCCAGGTCACGCACCGCGCCCTCGATCAACTTGCCGTCCCGCGCCGCTTCGCCGATCCCCATGTTGACCACGACCTTGACCAGCCGGGGGATCTGATGCACGTTGGGGAGCTCGAACTCCTGCTGGAGCTGCCCGGCGATCTCGTCGCGGTACCGGGTGCGCAGCCGCGGCTCGATCTTCTGCTCACCAGCCGCCGGAGCGGCCACCTGCTCATCGCTTGCTGTCGGAGCACTCATCAGATGTCCTCACCAGTCCTACGCGCGACGCGGACCTTCTTGCCCTCCTCGTCGAAGCGGTAACCGATCTTCGTCGGCTTACCTTCCGCGTCGACGACCTGCACATTGGACACGTGGATCGGCGCTTCCTGCGTCACGATGCCGCCGGACTGCCCACCCCGCTGTGTCTGGGTGATACGGGTGTGCTTCTTGACCCGGTTCACGCCCTCGACCAGAACCTTGTTGTCCTTGGGGTACGCCTGGATCACCTTGCCCTTGGCGCCCTTGTCCTTACCGGCGATGACCAGGACCGTGTCGCCCTTACGCACCTTCACCTACAACACCTCCGGCGCGAGCGAAATGATCTTCATGAACTTGCGATCGCGCAGCTCGCGACCTACAGGTCCGAAGATGCGAGTACCACGGGGCTCATTGTCGTTCTTGATGAGCACGGCGGCGTTCTCATCGAACCGGATGTAGGAGCCGTCCTGGCGACGCTTCTCCTTCACCGTGCGGACGATGACGGCCTTGACCACATCGCCCCGCTTTACGTTGGCTCCCGGCATGGCGTCTTTCACGGTGGCGACGATCACATCACCGACACTCGCGTAGCGCCGTCCCGAGCCACCGAGCACACGGATGGTCAGGATCTCCTTCGCACCCGTGTTGTCGGCGACGCGTAGTCGCGACTCCTGCTGAATCACGTCAACTCCTGTGTGTCTCGCCGGTTCTCGGTTCCCGCCCGAGCCTTGCGGAACTTGCGGGGCTCACTCCGAGCAATACTCCAGCCCCAGTTGCTTACTTGGCCTGCTCGACGACTCGCACAAGTCGCCAACGCTTGGTCGCCGACAGCGGCCGGGTCTCCATGATCAACACCCGGTCACCGACGCCGGCCGTGTTCTGCTCGTCATGCGCCTTGACCTTCTTGGTCGAGCGCATGACCTTGCCGTACAGCGAGTGCTTCTTCCGGTCCTCGAGCTTGACCGTGATGGTCTTTTCCATCTTGTTCGAGACCACGTAGCCCTGCCGAACCTTCCGGTAATTCCGACCGGTTTCGATTCGCTGTGCCGGCTTCTCCACCGACTGGTTGTCAGTCTGCTGCTCACTCATACGGTGGCATCCTCTTCGGTTTCTACCTCGTCAGGGGAAAGGGAGAGGCCGAGCTCGCGCTCGCGCATGACCGTGTAGATCCGCGCGATGTCCTTCCGAACGGTGCGCAGCCGCCGGTTGTTCTCCAGCTGACCGGTCGCCATCTGGAACCGGAGGTTGAACAGCTCCTCCTTGGACTCCTTCAGCCTCAGCACAAGCTCCTCGGAAGTGAGCTCACGCAGCTCCGACGCGGCAGTTCCTCCGCCCGGCTTGCTCACTGGAACTCACCACCTTCACGGGTCACGATCCGGCACTTCATCGGCAGCTTGTGAATCGCGCGCCGCAGCGCCTCGCGGGCCACCGGCTCGTTCGGGAAGCTCATCTCGAACATCACGCGGCCCGGCTTGACGTTGGCGACCCACCACTCGGGCGAGCCCTTACCGGAGCCCATCCGCGTTTCCGCCGGCTTCTTGGTGATCGGCCGGTCGGGGAAGATGTTGATCCAGATCTTCCCGCCACGCTTGACGTGGCGCGTCATGGCGATACGGGCGGACTCGATCTGCCTGTTGGTCACGTAACCGTGCTCGAGCGCCTGGATACCGTACTCACCGAAGTTGACCGCGGTGCCGCCCTTGGCCCGCCCGCTCCGCTTCGGCGCGTGCTGCTTGCGATACTTGACCTTGCGTGGGATGAGCATCGCTCAGCCCTCCCCGTTCTCGTTCGTCGAGCCGGAGTCGCCGGCACCGCCGGCTGCCTCCGGTGCAGCGTCACTGGCGGCATTGGAGCCCGCCTTGCTCTGCTTGGCGGCTTCCGCGGTCGCGGCACGGCTGGACTCGGTACCCGCGGCGGTGGTCCCCGCAGCACCCGACCGGCGCCCGCGGCCGGAACGCTCGCTGCGCTCCTTCTTCGGAGCGCGCTCGGATGCCGCCGCGGCGTCCCGTGCCTCACGCGCCTTCAGGCCGCCGACCAGGTCGCCCTTGTAGATCCACACCTTGACCCCGATGCGGCCGAAGGTCGTGCGGGCCTCGAAGAAGCCGTAGTCGATGTCGGCCCGCAGGGTGTGCAGCGGCACGCGGCCGTCGCGGTAGTGCTCCGAGCGGGACATCTCGGCACCGCCGAGCCGGCCGCTGCACTGCACCCGAACGCCCTTCACCTGCGGCGAGCGCATGGTCGTCTGGATCGCCTTGCGCATGGCGCGACGGAAAGCGACGCGGTTCGACAGCTGCTCGGCCACACCCTGGGCGACCAGCTGCGCGTCGGCCTCGGGGTTCTTCACCTCGAGGATGTTGAGCTGAACCTGCTTGCCCGTAAGCTTCTCGAGCGAGCCCCGGATCCGGTCGGCTTCGGCCCCTCGGCGGCCGATGACGATGCCGGGCCGGGCAGTGTGGATGTCCACACGCACCCTGTCCCGCGTCCGTTCGATCTCGACCTTCGAGATCCCCGCGCGTTCCATGCCCGTCGATAGCAGCTTGCGGATCTTGACGTCCTCGGCGACGTAGTCCGCGTACTGCTTGTCGGCGTACCAGCGGGACTTCCAGTCGGTGGTGATGCCCAGCCGGAAGCCGTGCGGGTTGATCTTCTGGCCCACTACTGGCCACCTGCCTTCACGCTGTCATCGGCCTGCTTGCTGGCCTTCGTGCCAGTCTGCTTCTGCTTGCTCTTCCTGTTGGCCTGCTCGCCTTTCGGGCGGGACTCGACCACCACGGTGATGTGGCTCGTGCGCCGCCTGATCCGGTACGCACGCCCTTGCGCGCGCGGCCTGATCCTCTTCAGGGTCGGGCCTTCATCAGCCGTCGCGTTGCGGATCCACAAGGTGTCCGGATCGAGCCCCTGGTTGTTCTCCGCGTTGGCAACGGCGCTCTCGACCACCTTCGCCAGCTGCTTGCTGGCCGCCTGCGGAGCGAACCGGAGCACGGCCAGAGCTTCGTTGGCGCTGCGACCCTTGATGAGCTCGATCACCCGGCGCACCTTCATCGGCGAGTCCCGGACGAAGCGAGCCCGCGCCACGGCGGTCGGCAGCTCGCCATCTGGCACCGCCGTACCCGTAGCGTTCGTCTGGGCGTTCATCGCTGCTTCCTTCTGCTCTCGGGTGCGGGATACGAACCCCACACGCTGCGTTCCTGTCCGCTCAGCGGCGGCGTGACTTCTTGTCGTCCTTGACGTGGCCCTTGAAGGTCCGCGTGGGTGCGAACTCCCCGAGCTTGTGTCCCACCATCGCCTCGGTGATGAACACCGGAACGTGCTTGCGCCCGTCGTGCACCGCGATGGTGTGCCCGATGAAGTCCGGGGTGATGGTCGAGCGACGCGACCATGTCTTGATCACGGTCTTCTTACCGGACTCGTTCAGCGCGTCCACCTTCTTGAGCAGGTGGTCGTCCACGAACGGGCCCTTCTTAAGGCTGCGTGGCATTGTCTGTTACCTCCCTGCTCAACGCCTCTTGCCGGTACGGCGACGGCGGACGATCATCCGGTCGCTCTCCTTGCGCTTCCTCGTTCGTCCCTCGGGACGACCCTTCGGGTTCACCGGGTGGCGACCACCGGAGGTCCTGCCCTCACCACCACCGTGGGGGTGGTCGATCGGGTTCATCACGACACCACGCACCGTCGGACGCTTGCCGCGCCAGCGGCTACGGCCCGCCTTACCCCAGTTGATGTTGGAGTGTTCGGCGTTACCGACCTCACCGACCGTGGCACGGTTGCGCACGTCCACGTTGCGGATCTCACCGGAGGGCATCCGCAGCTGCGCGAAGCGGCCCTCCTTGGCGACCAGCTGGACTCGCGAGCCAGCCGAACGCGCGATCTTCGCGCCACCACCGGGCCGAAGCTCGATCGCGTGGACCACGGTGCCAACCGGGATGTTGCGCAGCGGCATGTTGTTCCCCGGCTTGATGTCCGCTCCCGGTCCGTTCTCGACCGTGTGGCCCTGCTTGAGCTTGTCGGGCGCGATGATGTAGCGCTTGTCACCGTCCGCGTAGTGCAGCAACGCGATACGCGCCGTCCGGTTGGGGTCGTACTCGATGTGCGCGACCTTCGCCTGGACACCGTCCTTGTCGTTGCGCCGGAAGTCGATCACGCGGTAAGCGCGCTTGTGCCCGCCACCCTTGTGCCGCGTCGTGATCCTGCCAGCCGAGTTACGCCCCGCCTTCTTGGGTAGCGGGCGCACCAGGGACTTCTCCGGAGTCGTCCGGGTGATCTCGGAGAAGTCCGACACGCTCGAGCCGCGACGCCCCGGGCTCGTCGGCTTGTGCTTGCGGATGCCCATTTCTACGCAGTCCTCACCCTCTAGACGGCAGAGCCGAATATCTCGATCCGCTTGCTGTCCTCGGACAGGGTCACCACGGCTCGCTTGGTGTCCTTACGCTTGCCGTAACCGAACCTCGTCCGCTTGCGCTTGCCCTCGCGGTTGAGCGTGTTCACCTTGACGACCTTCACGTCGAAGACCTTCTCCACCGCGATCTTGATCTGGGTCTTGTTCGCGTCAGGGCGGACCAGGAACGTGTACTTGTTCTCCTCGAGCAGCCCGTAAGACTTCTCGGAGATGACCGGCGCGATCAGCACATCGCGATAGTCGGGTATCGCTACGCTGCTCACTGCTCGTCACTCCCTTCCTCGGCACCCGCAGCACCCGAACGGGCCTTGGCGGCGGTGGGTCCCCTGCCTGCCAGGAACGCGTCGAGAGCTGCCTTCGTGAAGATCACGTCGTCGTTGACCAGCACGTCGTAGGTGTTGAGCTGATCAGGAGTGATCACGTGTACGTAGCTCAGGTTGCGCGCCGAACGCCAGCCCACTTCGTCGTCGCGGTGCAGCACCACGAGCACGCGCTTGGCCTGGGACACCGCGGCGATGGCGGCCTTGGCCGCCTTCGTGGACGGCGACTCACCGCCTGCCAGCTCGCTGATCACGTGAATCTGGCCTGCCCGCGCCCGATCCGACAAGGCTCCGCGGAGTGCGGCCGCCTTCATCTTCTTGGGTGTCCGCTGGCTGTAGTCACGCGGCTTCGGGCCGTGCACCGTACCGCCACCGACGAACTGGGGAGCCCTGATCGAGCCCTGGCGCGCGCGCCCGGTGCCCTTCTGCCGGTACGGCTTCTTGCTGCCGCCCCGAGTCTCCCCCCGGGTCTTCGTGTCGTGCGTGCCCTGCCGTGCCGCGGCGAGTTGCGCGGTGACGACCTGGTGCATCAGCGGGATGTTCGCCTGCACGTCGAAGATCTCGTCAGGCAGCTCCACGGTGCCGTCCGCCTTACCTGCGGGAGTCTTCACCTCGACCGTGCTCATGCCTGCGCACCACCCTTCGCGGCGGACTTCACCAAGACGAGACCACCCTTCGGCCCGGGAATCGCGCCCTTGATCAGCAACAGCCCGTCGTCCGGCCGCACGTCGTGCACCGTCAGCCCTTGGGTCGTCACCTTGCGGTTGCCCATGCGGCCCGGCATCTTCTTGCCCTTGAACACGCGTGACGGGGTCGCGGCTCCGCCGATGGCGCCCGGCTTGCGGTGCACGGCTTGCGTACCGTGAGTGGCACCCTGCCGCGCGAACCCGTAGCGCTTGATGGTGCCCGCGAAGCCCTTGCCCTTACTGGTTCCTGTCACGTCGACCCTCGACCCGGCCTCGAAAACCTCGGCCGTGATCTCCTGGCCCACCTCGTAATTGTCGGCGTCCGAGGTCCGGAGCTCGACGATGTGGCGCCGGGGCGTCACGCCCGCCTTCTCGAAGTGACCGGCCTTCGGCTTGGTGACCTTCCGCGGGTCGATAGCACCGAACGCCAGCTGCACGGCCGAGTAGCCGTCGTTGTCCTTGCTGCGCACCTGGGTCACCACGTTCGGCCCAGCCTTGACCACAGTCACCGGGACCACCCGGTTCTGCTCGTCGAAGAGCTGGGTCATACCGAGCTTGGTGCCCAGAATGCCCTTTACTTGCCTGTCAGACATGAGTCTCAAATCTCCGCCGCTGCGCTGCGCTTACTGGATGTTGACGTCGACGCTAGCCGGAAGATCGATGCGCATGAGCGCATCCACCGTCTTCGGGGTCGGATCGACGATGTCGATCAGACGCTTGTGCGTGCGCATCTCGAAGTGCTCGCGCGAGTCCTTGTACTTGTGCGGCGAGCGGATGACGCAGTAGACGTTCTTCTCGGTTGGCAGCGGCACCGGCCCGACCACGTTGGCACCGGTACGCGTCACCGTCTCGACGATCTTGCGCGCGCTCGTGTCGATCGCTTCGTGGTCATAGGCCTTGAGCCGGATGCGGATTTTCTGTCCCGCCATGGTGGCAGCTCATTCCTTATCAGTCTCGTGCCGCTAACTTCACTGGCCAGCTCCGCGCACGGAACATCCGTACACGTGCCCTGGTTTCCGCACGTCAACGTCGAACCATCCGGTCCACGCGGTCGGGCGTGTCGCCCACGGAGCACACACCTAGCCGCAGGTGTCGTTGCCGTGCCTGGTAAGTCCTCTGGTCTTCAGGTGGCCGATACGGACACCTTCGGATCACGCTGCCTCTGCGAGGCGAAACGTAACCCCACATCCCCTCGCGCCGGGGCGGCTTCGCACACGGTGCAGCCACCCCGCGACGAGCAACTCTCATAGTTTGCCATATCCGACCAGGTCACCCCGAAGCGGGGGCGGCTATCGGGCAAACCCGGCCTGATGGCTGGGGCGGCCCACCCGGGCCGCCCCAGCCACGGCAGATCATTTCGTGATCTTGGTGACCTGACCGGCGCCGACCGTCTTGCCACCCTCGCGGATGGCGAAGCGCAGGCCTTCCTCCATGGCGACCGGCTGGATCAGCTCGACGCTGATCTCGGTGTTGTCGCCCGGCATGACCATCTCGGTGCCCTCGGGAAGGGTCACAACACCGGTCACGTCGGTGGTACGGAAGTAGAACTGCGGCCGGTAGTTGTTGAAGAACGGCGTGTGGCGGCCGCCCTCGTCCTTGGCCAGGATGTACACCGAGGCGTCGAAGTTGGTGTGCGGCGTGGTCGAGCCCGGCTTGACCACGACCTGGCCGCGCTCGACGTCCTCACGCTTGATACCACGCAGCAGCAGGCCGACGTTGTCACCGGCCTCACCGTAGTCGAGGATCTTGCGGAACATCTCGACGCCGGTCACCGTGGTCTTGAAGGACTTCTCACGGATGCCGACGATCTCGACCTCTTCGTTGACGTTGATCTTGCCCCGCTCCACACGGCCGGTCACGACCGTGCCGCGGCCGGTGATGGTGAAGACGTCCTCGATCGGCATCAGGAAGGGCTTGTCGGTGGCACGCACCGGGTCCGGGATGTTCTCGTCCACGGCATTCATGAGGTCCATGACCTTCTGGGACCATGCCTCGTCGCCCTCGAGCGCCTTCAGCGCCGACACCTGGATGACCGGGGCGTCGTCACCGGGGAACTCGTACTCGTTGAGCAGCTCCCGCACCTCGAGCTCCACCAGCTCCAGGATCTCCTCGTCGTCCACCATGTCGGCCTTGTTCAGCGCGACGACAATGTACGGGACCCCGACCTGGCGGGCGAGCAGCACGTGCTCCTTGGTCTGCGGCATCGGGCCGTCCGAGGCCGCGACCACCAGGATCGCGCCGTCCATCTGGGCGGCGCCGGTAATCATGTTCTTGATGTAGTCAGCGTGTCCGGGAGCGTCGACGTGCGCGTAGTGGCGCACCTCAGTCTGGTACTCGACGTGCGCGATGTTGATCGTGATACCGCGCTGCTTCTCCTCAGGCGCGTTATCGATCATGTCGAACGCCGAAACCTGGTTCAGCTCCGGGTGCTTCTCGTGCAGCACCTTGGTGATCGCCGCGGTCAGCGTGGTCTTGCCGTGGTCGACGTGACCAATGGTGCCGATGTTGACGTGCGGCTTGTCCCGCTCGAACTTCGCCTTCGCCACTGGAATGTCCTCCTGGACTTGTTCTCGTGCGCGCCGCCCTCCCGTGCAGTGGGCGATCGCTTTTCGTCTGGTCGGTGTTGTGCGGACCTTAGGGAGGACCCCTCCGCCCGCGAGCTCGGGGTTCTACTCCCCCGTCGCCTTGGCGATGATTTCCTTCGCCACGTTGCTGGGAACCTCGCCGTAGGAATCGAAGTGCATCGAGTAGTTCGCCCGTCCCTGTGTCTTGGAACGCAGGTCACCGACGTACCCGAACATCTCCGAGAGCGGAGCAAGTGCCTTCACGACACGAGTCCCCGAACGTTCCTCCATGGCCTGAACATGACCGCGGCGGGAGTTCAGGTCGCCGATGACGTCACCCATGTACTCCTCGGGTGTCGTCACCTCAACCGCCATCAGCGGTTCCAGCAGTACCGGTTTCGCCTTCTGGCAGGCTTCCTTCATCGCCATCGATCCGGCGATCTTGAATGCCATCTCAGAAGAGTCGACCTCGTGGTACGCACCGTCCACCAAGGTCACCTTGACCCCGACGAGCGGGTAGCCTGCCAGCACGCCGTACTGCATGGCGTCCTGCGCACCCTCGTCGACCGAAGGGATGTACTCCTTCGGGATACGGCCACCGGTGATCTTGTTCTCGAACTCGTAGAGCGCACCGTCCGCAGAGGTCTCGAGCGGCTCCAGGTTGATGATCACCCGGGCGAACTGTCCAGAGCCACCCGTCTGCTTCTTGTGCGTGTACTCGTGTCCGGTGACCGGCTTCCTGATCGTTTCCCGGTAAGCCACCTGCGGCTTACCGATGTTGGCCTCGACCTTGAAGTCGGACTTCATCCGGTTGACGAGCACGTCGAGGTGCAGCTCACCCATCCCCGACACGATCGTCTGCCCTGTCTCATCGTCCAGGTGCACCCTGAACGTCGGGTCTTCCTCCGCCAGCTTCTGAATGGCGTTGGACAGCTTCTCCTGATCCGAGCGGGTCTTCGGCTCGATCGCCACGGAGATGACCGGCTCGGGGAACGTCATCGACTCGAGCACGACCGGATTCGCCGTGTCGCTGAGCGTGTCCCCGGTGCTTGTCTCCTTGAGCCCCTGCACGGCGTAGATGTGCCCGGCCTGGGCCTCGTCGATCGGGTTCTCCTTATTGGAGTGCATCTGGAACAGCTTGCCGATGCGCTCCTTGCGCCCCCTCGTGGCATTCAGCACCTGGGTGCCCGAGCTGACCTTGCCCGAGTACACCCTGATGTAGGTGAGCTTGCCGAAGAACGGGTGCGCCGCGACCTTGAACGCCAGCGCCGAGAACGGCTCCGAGGTGTCCGCCGAGCGAGTCACCTCGGTCACTTCGTCCGGCAGCTTGCCCTCGACGGCCGGAACGTCGAGCGGCGAGGGCAAGTAGTCGACGACCGCGTCGAGCATGGGCTGCACGCCCTTGTTCTTGAACGCCGAACCGCACAACACCGGGAAGGCCTCGCGGCTGACGGTCAGCGAGCGGATGCCTGCCTTGATCTCATCCTCGGTCAGCTCCTCACCACCGAAGTACTTCTCCAGCAGTGACTCGTCCGCCTCGGCCACCGCCTCCAGCAGCTGCTCACGGTACTTCTGGGCGGTCTCGGCGAGCTCGGCCGGGATCTCCTCGACCTCGTACTTACGGCCCTTCTCGACGTCACCGCGCCAGGTGAGCGTGCGCATCTGCACCAGGTCGATGACGCCCTCGAAGTCGGACTCCGAGCCAACCGGCAGCTGGATCACCAGCGGGCGGGCGCCGAGGCGATCGGAGATCGTGCCGACGGTGAAGTAGAAGTCCGCCCCCAGCTTGTCCATCTTGTTGATGAAGCAGATCCGCGGTACCTCGTACTTGTCGGCCTGGCGCCAGACCTGCTCGGACTGCGGCTCGACGCCTTCCTTCCCGTCGAACACCGCGACGGCACCGTCGAGCACGCGCAGCGAACGCTCCACCTCGACCGTGAAGTCGACGTGACCCGGCGTGTCGATGATGTTGATCTGGTTGCCTTCCCAGAAGGTGGTGGTGGCGGCAGAGGTGATCGTGATCCCCCTGCTCTGCTCCTCCTCCATCCAGTCCATCGTCGCGGCGCCGTCGTGCACCTCGCCGATCTTGTAGTTGATCCCGGTGTAGTACAGGATCCGCTCAGTGGTAGTCGTCTTGCCGGCATCGATATGCGCCATGATGCCGATGTTGCGGACCTTGTTGAGGTCGGTCAGCACGTCGCGTGCCACGAGAGTTTCCCCTGTCTTCAGCGTCGATCCCGGCCCGCTGCTGTCTGTCGCTGCTCGAGCCCGGGAAGGCGGTCACCAACGGTAGTGGGCGAATGCCTTGTTCGATTCGGCCATCTTGTGCGTGTCTTCGCGGCGCTTCACGCTGGCCCCGAGACCGTTGCTCGCGTCGAGCAGCTCGTTCTGCAGGCGCTCGCTCATCGTCTTCTCCCTGCGCTGCTTGGCGTAACGCACGATCCAGCGCAGGGCAAGCGTCGTCGAACGCCCGGAGCGCACCTCGACCGGCACCTGGTAGGTGGCGCCACCGACTCGGCGGCTGCGCACCTCCAGCGTCGGCTTCACGTTGTCCAACGCGCGCTTGAGGGTGATCACCGGATCGGTCCCGGTCTTCTCGCGGGCACCCTCGAGCGCCCCGTACACGATGCGCTCGGCGAGGGAGCGCTTCCCGTCGCGCAACACCTTGTTGATCAGCTGGGTCACCAGCGGGGAGCTGTAGACGGGATCAGAGATCAGCGGCCGCTTCGGGGCCGGACCCTTGCGGGGCATCAGCTCTTCTCCTTCTTCGCGCCGTACCGGCTGCGCGCCTGCTTGCGGTTCTTCACACCTTGGGTGTCCAGTGAGCCGCGGACAATCTTGTAGCGAACGCCAGGGAGGTCCTTCACACGACCACCACGCACGAGCACCATGGAGTGCTCCTGCAGGTTGTGCCCCTCGCCTGGAATGTAGGCTGTGACCTCGACTCCGCTGGTCAACCGCACACGCGCGACCTTGCGCAGCGCCGAGTTCGGCTTCTTGGGAGTGGTGGTGTACACACGCGTGCACACACCTCGACGCTGAGGGCTTCCCTTGAGCGCCGCGGTCTTCAGCTTCGCAGCCTTGTCCTTGCGGCCCTTACGGACCAGCTGCTGAATCGTGGGCAATGGACCAGCTTTCTCTTTCGTTCACGTCAGTACTGTCGCTGTCCCCGGTCCCCGAGGTCGGGCGTGTCGGCGCCGGAGTACAACGGCACGCCGACTGCCAGTCCTCCGAGGTATCCGAGGGTTTCTCCGCTTCACGCCGAACGCTCGTCGCTCATGCTGAACGCCTGCACACGTCCGGCGGGCATACGGAGAGGCCCGACATCGCCGGGCACAGGCATCAAAGATACCCGCCCTCGCATGAGCGGCTGACGTCGGGGGGTGGTTCAGCGACCAGCCACACCGACCAGCCGCATCAACCGACTGTCGCGCACCATCGTAGCAACGCCGCTCACCGCCGTCAGAGGGCGTGGCCTGCGACGCGGCTCGACCTCACAGCGGACCCGTTACCCCGTGATTCGACCGGCTCTCCCATGAGTGGAACCAGCGCGCCGCGCACGACGTCCGTATCGAGTACCGACCATAGATCGACCATCGAGCAACGTGGGGGCGCCAGTGTCTTCCGGGTCTTACGAATCTTACGGGTCAGCCGGGTCAGCCGGGTCAGCCGGGTCAGCCGCATTCGACCGGCTGACCGCCGAGTTCGACAAGCTCACCTCCAAGATCAACGAGATCGACCGCAACTTCGCGACCGTCGATGAGATGCAGCAGGAGATCCGCAACCTCGAGGTCAGCGTCAGCGCACCGGACCGCTCGGTCACCGTCACCGCTGGTGCCGGTGGCTCCGTGGTCAACATCGAACTCAGCAACGATGCGTTGCGGCAGCAGCCGGGTTCGCTCGCCGCGTCCATCCTGTCCACCCTCCAGCAGGCGACCGCGGAATCCGCACGACGGGAGGCGGCCATCATCGAGGCGCATCTCGGGAGCGCCTCGACCCTCGGATCCGCCGAGCAGGTATTGCGCGCGCAATCACAGGCTTTGGATACCAGCGTGGCGGACCTGCGGTCGCAGATGCCGGACGCGCACCGCCCGGCTTCGGCCGCCGGATCCGGGCGCACCGGGCGAGCGGCGCCTCCCGATCCCGACTACCCCGACGACCCCGACGACGAGGACTTCAGCAGGCGGTCCTTCCTCGGCAGTCAGCGAACGTCCGGCACCTCCGGCGAATCAGGGCCGGTGTCCTCGCCAGAAGGCTCGCCGGGGGATGCGTTCCTGCACAACGTGTTGAAAGAGAAGGAGGACGGGCGATGAGCGCATCGGGATTCCGCGTCGACCCGGACGACATCGACCGCTACGCGAGCGACCTCGGGCAGTACCAGGACCAGGCTTCGGAGATCAAGTCCCTGGTCGCCGAGGCCGACGTTGGTGACGAGTCGTGGGGAATCATCGGTCTGTTCACAAAACAGTCCTACACCGAGGCGCTCGAGCAGCTCCAAGAGCAGATGCAGGCGCTGATCGACGGGGTGGAAACCGCGTCGGAGAAGTTCCGCGCGGCCGCACGCGACTACCGGGAACTCGAGGACACGTGCCGCCAGACACTCAGCGGCATCCTCGATGAGGCCGGTTAACGCGCGAGAGCCCGCACCGGCACGTCACACCACATTCCCAGTACGGCGGTCCCCGATACGACACCGCCCCGAGCGTACGGAGGTTAGTTCCCATGGCCGAAGTCGAGGACGTGGCCTCGGGTATCGAGCTCGATTCGCACGATGCGCCCACCATCGATCCGCACGGTGCTGTGAGTGAGATCCCGATCTACGGCAGCGCGCGCGATCTCAGCAGCGACCTTATGGGCACCGGGCAGAGCGTGGCAGGCCTGTTGCACGGTGGCGAGAACGAGCCGGGCGTCGCGGAGGTCGCAGCCGAAGCAGGCGAGCTGGTCACCGACACCGGCAGCTTCGTCGCGGAATGCGCCAATACCGCCAGCAGCATGATCACCAGTCCGGGAACCTGGCTCGCGAGCAATGGGCTCGATTTCCTACTGGAGTACATCACCCCGTTGCAGGACATGCTGAACCAGGTCACCGGGGACGCGGCGGCGCTGGAGAGGGCCGCGGGGAACTTCACCAGCATCGGCGAGGGCCTGCAAGCGATGAGCACGAACTTCGTCGACGTGGCGGACTCCTCGCTGGCCGAATGGGCAGGCGACGGCGCGGACCGCGCGCGAGAGCGCCTGGCGGAATTCGCCGACGGGATCAGCGGAATCGCGGCACATTCCGGGAATGTAGCCGATATCCTCCGATCCTCGGCAATGATGATGGAGGCCGTGGAAACGGCGGTGAAATCCCTCATTTCCGAGCTGGTGGGAAATCTGATCGAGATCTGGCTTCCGGCGCTGGCCGCCAGCGTCGTGAGCTTCGGAACGTCTGTGGCGGCCGCCAAGGGAGTCACCGCCGCCAGGGTCGCGACCACATCGACGCGGGTCGGGCGGCTCGTCAACCGGCTGATGGGCCTGTTGCGCAAGCTCGCCAACTTCTTCAACCGGATCAGCGGCACGCTGAAGCGCGGCGGGGGCGTGCTCGGCAAGGCCCTCGGTGGCGAGCGCGGCCAGAAGATCGGTGAGATCGGCGGCAAAGCCTTCGGCAAGGCCTTCATCGACGGCGCGGGCGAGTACGTTCAGCAGCGCACCGGAATCGATGTCGGCGCGCTGACGGATACTACCGACGAGAACAAGTCCACCTTCGGGAATTTCCTCGACGCGGGCAGTACGTTCGCCGACCACCATCTCCCGGACAGCGAGTCCAGCGGGAGCACGATTCCCGATGAGGTGCCGTCCGATGCCGAGGTCCGGCGCGACCTCGACTACTGAAACGGCAGCGGCGGATCGGGGAGCACCGCTACACTGCCGCACCGTGGAACCCGCCCTCGTACACCGAGGGCAGCGGCCTAAGGAGGGACGCCATCCATCCCGATACGCTGGGAGCTCTCGCACTCGGAGCGTTCGTGTTGCTCGCCGTGCTGGCCTACGTGGCACACCGGGTACGGCAGCGCAAGGCAGCGGCGCACCTGGACGCGCTGGCGCAGCAGCTCGACGGGATCGAACGCACGAACGACCCCGACAACCAGCCAAGCTTCGGTGTCCGGCCCCGACGGCTCATCGGCCACGGCGGCATACCGCGTGAACGCGGTGACTTCGACAGGGCGATCGAGGCCCGCCGGGGCGACGTTCCCGTGCTGCTGGTGGACTACACCGTCGACCACCCACCTGAGGCACGCTCCCGGCACGGGAACTCCCAGCAAGGTGCTCGGCACATGGTGCAGGTGCAGACCCCGCTCGTGCCCACGTTATGCATCCAACGACGTCCCAGGAACTTCCGGTACAACCATCCCACCAGCCTGCACTTCGTCAGCGACGAGGAACTGGCCGAGTATGCCACGGGCGACGCGCGGTTCGACGAGCTCTTCCAGGTGCTCACGGCGAGCCAGGCGTTCGCCGCCGACCTGTTGACCGCCCAGCTCGTCGGGCTCATGACCTCCGACGAGTGGTTCCACCGCCGCATGATCGTGTTCGAGTCCGGCACCGTCTGGACGCAGGACGGCGATCACATGGCCGACGTCGACGTCCTCGACACGGTGGATCGGCTGATCCGGTTCGCGCGCACGGTGCCGTCCCGAACGTGGGAGCAACACGCTATCGCGCGCTGAGCTGCGGCGTTACATGCGTGACGCACGATACACCGCATCGGCTGATCTCACGGCCCGCGGCGTCATCATCCGGCACCGATCGCATCTCCCCGGTACCAAGCCCATCGCGCCGGCTTCCACACCGGCCAGCTGACCAGGAGGAGGGCGACATATGACCGCCAACGCAGCGCGCAACGACCGGTTCATCAACCTGCACAGCGAGCACACCCCGGTGCTGTCCCGCTGGTCGTACGACCCCGAGGAGCCGTACGCCGTCACCGTGGCGTTCCAGATCGGCGTCGACCAGTGGGTGGAATGGGTGTTCGCCCGCGACCTGCTGATGGCCGGCGTGGTCGGACCCGCAGGTATCGGGGACGTGCGCTTCGTCCCCTTCGACGAGCCCGACAGCGAGCACGGTGAGCGGTTGTTGCTGCTCCAGATCGAGTCCGACCAGGGCCGGGCCTCGTGGTTCCTGAACAGGGACGAAGCCGACGAGTTTCTCGAGATGACGCTCCAGATCGTGCCGTCCGGCGAAGAGGAGAACCACTTCGACGTCGACAAGCTCATCGAGGAGATCGCCGACGTGTGATTCCCGCTCGCGAAGCGATGCCGATGTGCTTGGTGACACCCCGCCGGAGCGACGACCGGCAGTGGGATACGCAACAGCCGGGACACACAGGCGACGGCCCGGGGACACCTCCCGCGTCCCCGGGCCGTCGCTTAGGTTGTGTGGCTCACTGCCCTCCGTGTCACCGGAAATCGCGACCGAAATCGTAATCGTCCAACGGGACCGCCACACCGGTTCCGGTACCGAACACGTCCGGGGTGTAGTAGCCGTCGTCGTAGGAGGGGATGGCGTAAGCGGCCACCCTGGCCTCCTCGGTGGGCTGCACCTGGATGTTGCGGTACCTGTTGAGCCCGGTTCCCGCAGGGATCAGCTTCCCGATGATCACGTTCTCCTTCAGCCCGAACAGCTGGTCGGACCTGCCGTTGATCGCGGCATCGGTGAGCACCCTGGTGGTCTCCTGGAAGGAGGCCGCCGACAACCACGAGTCGGTGGTCAGCGACGCCTTCGTGATCCCCATCAGCACCGGTCGACCGGAGGCCGGATCGCCGCCCTCGGCCACCGCCTGCCTGTTGACCGCCTCGAACCGAGCACGCTCCGGCAGCTCGCCCGGCAGGAAGTCGGTGGACCCGGAGTCGATGACCGTGACCCTGCGCAGCATCTGCCGGACCACGACCTCGATGTGCTTGTCGTGGATGGCCACACCCTGCGCCCGGTACACCTTCTGCACCTCGTCGACCAGGTGGATCTGGGCCTGCCTGGGCCCCATCACCCGCAACACCTCGTGCGGGTCCGGGGTGCCTTCCAGCAGCTGCTGTCCGACCGCGACGTGGTCACCGTCACCGATCGGGCCGTCCGGCGTGACGGCCAGCCGCTGCCGCTTGGACAGCTTGTCCAGCACGATCTCGTCGCTGCCGTCGTCCGGAATCAACGTGATCTTCCAGAATCGGTCGCTCTCCTCCACCCGGATTCGACCGTCGACCTCGGCGATGGGCGCCTTGCCCTTCGGCATTCGCGCCTCGAACAGCTCCTGGACACGGGGCAAACCCGTGGTGATGTCGTCACCGGCGACACCACCCTGGTGGAACGTCCGCATGGTCAGCTGGGTACCCGGCTCACCGATGGACTGCGCGGCCACGATGCCGACGGCCTCGCCGACGTCGACGAGCTTGCCGGTGGCCATCGACCTGCCGTAGCACATCGCGCAAACTCCGACGACCGACTCGCAGGTGAGCACGCTGCGTACCTTGACCCTGGTCGCCCCGACCGAGAGCAGACGCTCGATGGCCGGATCACCCAGGTCGTCACCGCGGTTGACCACGACGTTGCCGTCGGAGTCGGTGGCGTCCTCCGCGGCGGTGCGGGCGTAGACGCTCGTCTCCACGTGCTCCGGGCGCTGGATCGAGCCGTCGGCCGACTCCTCGCCGATGGTCATCTGGATGCCCCGGGTGGTGCCACAGTCGCGCTCGCGCACGATGACGTCCTGCGACACGTCCACCAGACGGCGAGTGAGGTAGCCCGAGTCCGCCGTCCGAAGGGCGGTGTCGGCCAGACCCTTCCGCGCACCGTGGGTCGAGATGAAGTACTCGGCCACTGACAGGCCCTCACGGAAGTTCGACTTGATCGGGCGCGGGATGTACTCACCCGAGGGGTTGGACACCAGACCGCGCATCCCGGCGAGCGAGCGAACCTGCGTCATGTTGCCGCCCGCACCGGAGCGCACGATCATCGCGATCGAGTTGTCGTCCGGGAAGTGAGCCTCCATGGCCTCGGCGACGTCCTCTGTGGCCTTCGCCCAGACCTTGACCAGCTCGGCGTTGCGCTCCGCGTAGGACAGCTGCCCCCGCTGGTAACGCTTCTCGACCTTGGCGGCCCTGTCCTCGTACTCCTCCAGGTACTGTTGCTTCTCCTCCGGGACCAGCACATCGGAGATGGCCACGGTGACCCCGGACCTGGTGGCCCAGTAGAAGCCTGCATCCTTCAACTTGTCGAGGATCTGGGCGACGTAGGTCATCGGGTACCGCTCGGCCAGGTCGTTCACGATCGCCGACTGGCTCTTCTTCGCCAGCGCATCGTTGACGAACCGGTAGTCGTTCGGCAGCAGCTCGTTGAACAGCACCCGTCCGAGCGTGGTCTCGGCCAGCCACGGCTGTCCCGGCTCCCTGCCGTTCTCGGCGAGCTGCGACTCCAACTCCTTCGGCGGCTCACGGTCGGAGATCCGGATCTTCACCGGGGCGTGCAGACCGATCATGCCGCGGTCGTAGGCCATGATGGCCTCCGCCGGTGAGGCGAAGGACAGGCCGGCGCCCTCGGCTTCGGGATCCTGCCGTGTGAGGTGGTACAGGCCGGTGACCATGTCCAGCCGCGGCATCGCCAGCGGCCTGCCCGAGGCGGGCGAGAGGATATTGTTCGCCGAAAGCATCAGCACCCTCGCCTCGGCCTGCGCCTCGGCAGACAGCGGCAGGTGGACGGCCATCTGGTCACCGTCGAAGTCCGCGTTGAACGCCTCACACACCAGCGGGTGCAGCTGGATGGCCTTCCCCTCGACCAGCTGTGGTTCGAAGGCCTGGATACCCAGCCGGTGCAGCGTGGGCGCACGGTTGAGCAGCACGGGATGCTCGGTGATGACCTCCTCGAGCACATCCCAGACCTGCGAGCGCGAACGCTCGACCATGCGCTTGGCCGACTTGATGTTCTGCGCGTGGTTCAGGTCGACCAGCCGCTTCATCACGAACGGCTTGAACAGCTCGAGCGCCATCTGCTTCGGCAGCCCGCACTGGTGCAGCTTGAGCTGCGGGCCAACGATGATGACCGAGCGGCCCGAGTAGTCGACGCGCTTACCGAGCAGGTTCTGCCTGAACCGGCCCTGCTTGCCCTTGAGCAGGTCGGACAGCGACTTCAGCGGCCGATTGCCCGGCCCGGTGACCGGGCGACCACGCCTGCCGTTGTCGAACAGCGCGTCGACAGCCTCTTGCAGCATGCGCTTCTCGTTGTTGACGATGATCTCCGGCGCACCGAGATCCATCAGGCGCTTGAGCCGGTTGTTGCGGTTGATCACCCGGCGGTACAGGTCGTTGAGGTCCGAGGTGGCGAACCGGCCACCGTCGAGCTGCACCATCGGCCGCAGGTCCGGTGGGATCACCGGGATGGCGTCGAGCACCATGCCGCGCGGGTCGTTGGTGGTGGACTGGAACGCCGCGACGACCTTCAGTCGCTTGAGCGCGCGCAGCTTACGCTGGCCCTTGCCGTTGCGGATGACCTCGCGCAGCCCCTCCGCTTCGGCGTCGACGTCAAACTCCGCGGCGAGCTTCTGGATCGCCTCGGCACCCATGCCGCCGGTGAAGTACTCGCCGTAGCGGTCGTACAGCTCGCGGTACAGCGTCTCGTCCGAGATCATCTGCCGCGGCTCCAGCTTGGTGAAGGTGTTCCAGATCTCCTCGAGCCGGTCCAACTCGCGGTTGGCCTGCTCGCGGATCTGGCGCATCTCGCGCTCGCCGCCTTCCTTGACCTTGCGCCGGGTGTCGGACTTGGCGCCCTCCGACTCGAGCTCAGCCAGGTCGGCCTCGAGCTTCTGCGCCCGCTCCTCGATGTCGGAGTCACGCTTCGACTCGATCGACTTGCGCTCGGCCGCGATCTCGTTCTCCAGCGTAGGCAGGTCGTTGTGCCGCAGCTCGGTGTTCACGCTGGTGATCACGTAGGCGGCGAAGTAGATGATCTTCTCGAGATCCTTGGGAGCGAGGTCGAGCAGGTAGCCGAGCCGCGACGGCACGCCCTTGAAGTACCAGATGTGGGTCACCGGTGCAGCGAGCTCGATGTGGCCCATCCGCTCGCGGCGCACCTTGGCACGGGTCACCTCGACACCGCACCGCTCGCAGATGATGCCTTTGAAGCGCACCCGCTTGTACTTACCGCAGTAGCACTCCCAGTCCCTGGTCGGGCCGAAGATCTTCTCGCAGAACAGCCCGTCCTTCTCCGGCTTGAGCGTACGGTAGTTGATCGTCTCCGGCTTCTTCACCTCGCCAAAGGACCACTGGCGGATGTCGTCAGCTGTGGCCAGGCCGATGCGGAGCTCATCGAAGAAATTGACGTCCAGCACGTCGGTTCTTCTCCCCTTGTAGGTCGTTCGGCTAAGTGGTGGGGCCGATCGGCTCGCTCGGACGGGCCCGGCGACGGCTGACGCGGTCGCACGGCCCGTCCGAGCGGGCGAGGTCAGTGCACGACGTCGTCCACGGAGGGCGACTCGTTGCGGGACAGGTTGATGCCGAGGTTGGCCGCAGCACGTTCCAGGTCCTCGTCATCCGAATCACGCATCTCGATCGCGGCGCCGTCGGTCGACAGCACCTCGACGTTGAGGCAGAGCGACTGCAGCTCTTTGAGCAGCACCTTGAACGACTCGGGGATCCCGGGTTCCGGGATGTTGTCCCCCTTGACGACGGCCTCGTACACCTTGACGCGGCCAACGACGTCGTCCGACTTGATCGTGAGCAGTTCCTGCAGCGTGTAGGCGGCGCCGTAGGCCTGCATCGCCCAGCACTCCATCTCGCCGAACCGCTGACCACCGAACTGTGCCTTACCGCCGAGCGGCTGCTGGGTGATCATGGAGTACGGCCCGGTGGACCGAGCGTGGATCTTGTCATCGATCATGTGGTGCAGCTTGAGGGTGTACATGTACCCCACAGCCACCGGGTACGGGAACGGCTCACCGGAGCGACCGTCGAACAGCGTGGCCTTGCCGTCGGGGCCGACCATCCGGTCCCCGTCCCGGTTGGGCTTGGCGCTCTCCAGTAGCCCGGTGAGCTCGTGCTCCTTGGCACCGTCGAACACCGGCGTCGCGGTATTGGTGCCCGGCTCCACGTCGTAGAGCTCCTCGGGCAAGTCCTTGGCCCATTCCGGATTGCCCTCGATCTGCCATCCCTGCGAGGCCAGCCAGCCGAGATGGAGTTCGAGGATCTGGCCGATGTTCATACGCCGCGGCACACCGTGCGTGTTGAGGACGACGTCGACCGGCGTGCCGTCCGCCATGAACGGCATGTCCTCCTCCGGCAGGATCTTGCCGATCACGCCCTTGTTGCCGTGACGCCCGGCGAGCTTGTCCCCGTCCTGGATCTTGCTCTTCTTCGCCACGTAGACCCGGACCAGCTCGTTCACGCCTGCGGGGAGCTCGTCGTCCTCGTCACGGGAGAACATCCGAATGCCGATGACCTTGCCGGTCTCGCCGTGCGGCACCTTCAGCGAGGTGTCACGCACCTCCCTGGCCTTCTCCCCGAAGATGGCCCGGAGCAACCGCTCCTCCGGGGTCAGCTCCGTCTCGCCCTTCGGCGTGACCTTCCCGACCAGGATGTCCCCGTCGCGGACCTCCGCTCCGATGCGCACGATGCCGCGCTCGTCGAGATCGGCCAGCACGTCCTCGGAGACGTTGGGGATGTCGCGGGTGATCTCCTCGGCGCCGAGCTTGGTGTCCCGCGCGTCGACCTCGTGTTCCTCGATGTGGATCGAGGTGAGCACGTCGTCCTGCACCAACCGCTGGGAGATGACGATCGCGTCCTCGTAGTTGTGACCCTCCCACGGCATGACCGCGCAGAGCAGGTTCTTTCCGAGGGCCATCTCGCCGTTCTCCGTGGCGGAACCATCGGCGATGACCTGCCCGACCTCGACCCGGTCGCCCTCGCGCACGATCGGCTTGTGGTTGATGCAGGTTCCCTGGTTCGACCGGCGGAACTTGTACAGCCCGTACGACTTGCGGCTGCCGTCGTCGTGCATCACCGTGATCAGGTCGGCGGAGACCTCCTCCACCACACCCGCGTGCTCGGCGAGCAGCACGTCACCGGCATCGACCGCGGCCCGCAGCTCGACCCCGGTTCCGACCAGCGGTGAGGTGTTGCGCAGCAGCGGCACCGCCTGGCGCTGCATGTTGGCACCCATCAGCGCGCGGTTGGCGTCGTCGTGCTCGAGGAACGGAATCATGCCGGTAGCCACCGACACCATCTGGCGCGGTGAGACGTCCATGTAGTCGACCGCCGAGGGGTCGACCAGCTCGACCTCGCCGCCCTTCTTCCTGACGAGCACGGAGTCGTCGGTGAAGTAACCGTCGTCGTCGATGGGCGTGTTGGCCTGCGCCTTGACGAAGCGGTCCTCCTCGTCGGCGGTGAGGTAGTCCACGTCGTCGGTGACCCGCCCGTCGACCACCTTCCGGTACGGGGTCTCGATGAACCCGAACGGATTGACCCGACCGTAAGAGCACAGCGAGCCGATCAGGCCGATGTTCGGGCCTTCCGGTGTCTCGATCGGGCACATCCGACCGTAGTGCGAGGGGTGGACATCGCGGACCTCCATGCCAGCCCGCTCACGGGACAGGCCGCCGGGGCCGAGCGCGGACAGCCGCCGCTTGTGGGTCAGCCCCGCGATGGGGTTGCCTTGGTCCATGAACTGCGACAGCTGCGAGGTGCCGAAGAACTCCTTGATCGCGGCGACGACCGGGCGGATGTTGATCAGCGTCTGCGGCGTGATCGCCTCGACGTCCTGCGTGGTCATCCGCTCGCGGACCACGCGCTCCATCCGGGAGAGCCCGACGCGGATCTGGTTCTGGATCAGCTCACCGACGGTACGCAGCCGCCGGTTGCCGAAGTGGTCGATGTCGTCGACATCGACGGGGACGGTCGCGCCCTCCTTGCCGCCGGTGACACCGCCCGCAGGCATCTCGTCCTCGCCAGCATGCAGCCGGACCAGGTACTCCACGGTGGCGACGATGTCGTCCTCGGTGAGTGTGCCGCCGGTGTACGGCAGGTTCAGGCCGAGCTTCTTGTTCAGCTTGTAGCGACCGACGCGTGCGAGATCGTAGCGCTTGTTCTTGAAGAACAGGTTCTCCAGCAGCGTCTGCGCGCTCTCCTTGGTCGGCGGCTCACCGGGACGCAGCTTGCGGTAGATGTCAAGCAGCGCCTCGTCGGTACCGGCGATGTGATCCTTCTCGAGGGTGGTCAGCACGGCTTCGGAGAAGGAGAACCGCTCGCGGATCGCCTCCGCGCTCCAGCCGAGGGCCTTGAGCAGCACGGTGACCGGCTGACGACGCTTGCGGTCGATACGTACACCGACGGTGTCACGCTTGTCGACGTCGAACTCCAGCCACGCCCCCCGGCTCGGAATGATTTTGACGCTGTGGACGTCCTTGTCCGACGCCTTGTCGATGGCCCGGTCGAAGTACACACCGGGGGAACGCACGAGCTGCGATACCACGACGCGCTCGGTGCCGTTGATGATGAACGACCCCTTGTCGGTCATCATCGGGAAGTCGCCCATAAAGACCGTCTGGGACTTGATCTCCCCGGTGTTGTTGTTGACGAACTCGGCGGTCACGAACAGCGGCGCCGAGTAGGTCATGTCCTTGTCCTTACACTCCTCGACGGAGGCTTTGACCTCGTCGAAGCGCGGATCGGCGAAGGACAGCGACATGGATCCGGAGAAGTCCTCGATCGGGGAGATCTCGCCGAGGACCTCCTCGAGACCGCCAACCGGGTCCTCCTCGCCCTCGTTGACGGCGCGCTCGTACCACGCCTCGTCGCCGGTGAACCACTCGAACGACCTCAGCTGCACGTCGAGTAGGTCAGGCGTGGCCAGCGGCTCACGAATCTTTGCGAAGGAGACCCGTCGGGGCGCTCCCGGGATTCCCGATGAAGTGACAGCAGATGTACTCGCAGTTGTAGCCTGGTTCGCGGGAGAGACTGCCAAGATGCGTCCTTCCGGGGACTGATGAGCGGTTGAACAGGCACGTCAGAGTGCCGCAGTCGGGAAGCAGTCGGCGCTGCGCCAGCACCGGCTGGCGGTTGACCTGCACCGGCCAGCCATGCCCAGCACCGACTACTGCCATTGACTGATGGCAACTCGTAACGCAATCTGTCACAGGGTGCGGTGATACCCGCTATCGTAACGCGTGCGTCAGCGCAGCATGAAAGCGGGCAGCGCAACAGGTCAGTCTAGCCGTCTACGCAGCGGCTGTCGAGGGGACGCGCCCGAGCCACCCAGCCCGGTGTCTCACATCTCGCGCCGCGCACGTCGCCTTCCGGCTGCCCCTTCCACTCTGGTCAACGCGACCGACGGCTCCGTTCGACCTTGCACCACCCAGCGTGACGCGCACACGCGCCAGAGTCAAGACGCATCTCGCCACACCGGCAGGCCGCCGCCATGCCCCTGGCCGGACGCCCTCGGGAGGACTACTCGCCGCCCTCCTCGGCGCCGCCGGTGCCGTCGTCACCGCCTTCACCACCGTCACCGCCGTCGCCGTCCGGCAGCGGCTGGCCGCCGTCCTCGGCCGGCTCCTCCGCGGGCGCCCCCGCTTCGTCGTCATCGGTGTAGGTGTCCAGGTCGGCGATCTTCCACCCCTCATCGTGGCGCTCGGCGACGATGGTGAGCTGGCTGCCCCCCACGTTGCTGTCCTCCTGGCCCTCCCTGGTCGCGGCCTGATCCACGAACACCAACAACCGGGCGTGGTCGTCGTCGAGCTCCATCACCCCGAGGCGGCTGACCCTGGTGGTCAGCACCATCTGTTGCTCGGGAGCGATGCGTTTCACCTCGCTGTACAGCTCGTTATAGTCCTGCCGCACCTCGTCGTTGACCAGCAGGTCCTCCGCGGCCTGCTCGGTTTCCTCGATGGCGTTGTAGTCGTAGGAGAGCACGCGCTCGACGGCCGCGCTGATGTCCTCCTTGACCTCCGCGGTCGCCGGGCCGTCCACCAACGCCTTGTTGTCCAGCGCGCCGCTGACCTGGCTGTACTGGTAGCCGAAGAAGCCGGCCGCGCCGGCCAGCAGTACCGCACCCGCCGCGAGACCGCTCGTGAGCATCACGGCCGACCGACCAGCGGGACGCTCCGACCGCTGCTCGCCGACGGGCTCCGGCTCGGCGTCACTCCCGGCGGCTGTCGCGTCGCTACCGGCCTGTCCAGCCGCGGGCTCTGCCTGGTCCGTAGCAGCCGAAACGCCCGCTGCCGCCGGTGCGGACTCGGCCTGCCCATCCGGGCGGGTGGCGACTTCGTGCTCCTCGAGCCGCTCGCCGGTTCCGGACTCCCTGGACTCCCCGGACTCCACAGGCTCACCGCTCGCTACGGCATCAGGTGCACCGGCTTCGTCGCTGCTCGCGCCCTCTGTGTCGCCTGTGCTAGCTGCATCCTCTGCGCCGTCTGTGCTTGTTGTGCCCGCTGTGTCTGCCGCGGCGTCGCCGGCCTCGCCTGCTCCCTCGCCGTGCTCGCCGACCTCGCCTGCGGTCTCCTCGGCTGGTTCATCCGCTGCGCCGCCTCCGGCCTGCTGCTCCTGCGGCTCGGGGCGCTCGTTGTCCCCGTCGCGGGCCGTCGGACTGGGGCGAGGGCGGGGCGAGGGCCGCGGCTTGGACTGGCCGTGCTGTTCCTCCGAGCCAGGGCGCGGGTGCCCGGCCACGCGCCTGCGGCGTCCCGACTGCCCGGAGGAACCCGGGCGGCGGTTAGATCGTGCCACGCCAACTCCGATCCATCACGACGACATCGTCACGTTCGCTGTCCTCCGGCATCACTCGCCCTCCCCCGGCGGGACCACCGGAACCTGGTCGATACCCGCCAGCTTCCATTCCTCCGCACCGTCCTCGGCGACACGCTCCATGTGCATCTGCACCCGGATGCGGCGCTCGGTGCTCTCCTCGCCGTGAGTGACGGTCACCCCGAGGGCGGCGAGCACTCCCGCGTTGCCGTCATGCGCGTCGAGCTCGTCGACCGCGATGTCGTAGACCGTGGTGCTCGCCGACTGCTCGCTTTCGGCGAGCACCTCCTGGAGCCCCTCCCAGCTGAGCTCGATCTGCTCCTGCATCTCCGCGGTAGACACGGCCATCTGGTTGTCCCGGAAGGCCTCCGGGTCCTCGTGGTCGAACTCCGTGTACGCGCGCACCGCCTGGTCGGCGGCTTCGGTCACGTCATCACGGGCGTGCGCGACGGCGGCATCCTCGCTGGCCGAGGCGTTCCACCACAGCACGCCGAAGACCACGGCGGCGATGAACGCGGCCGCGAAGAACCCGAGCGCGGCGAACAGGGCGTTGCGGGCCGTGAAAAGGCTCGTCTTATCAGTCATCGGTGGGGTTACTCACTCCTGTCGGTGCACTCCAGCGTACGAGCCCGATGTGATGTCTCCGTCAACGACTCCCCACTCAGTCCCCGAGCCCCAGCAGCTCGGCAAGGCTGTTCCGCTCGGAACCCTGCGCGCCTGCCAGTCCTGGGGCCGAGCCCGATTCGGCTTGCCTCCGTCGCTCCTCGGACATGGATTCCAGGCCACGCCCGCTGTGCGCGGCCACGTCGTCGTCGCTCGGCGGACGCGGTTCGCCCTCGAACGGCGAGTTCTGCGCGCCACGGACCGTGATGGGGCTGCCCGGCGGCTCGGCGCAGTAGGCATCGCGGTTGGGCTCGGCGGGTGAGTCGTCGGTGCCGGGCCTGCGCTCGGTGCCCTCGTAGCCTCGGGTACACGGCGGTGGGTTGAACAGGTTCAGCACCAGTCCCAACCGGGTCTTGCCCTCCTCGGTCAACACCGCGTCGGCGCCCACGGCGAGAATCGGGTAGCTCACCAGCACCTGCTCCAACCCGTCGATCCGGGGTTGCTGGATCTCGGCGACCGTGAGCAGGTTGGCCATGAGCGAGCTCAAGCCCGGCCCCGTCTCGTGGATCACCTCGCTGAGCTGCTGCGCCGCAGGGGGCGTCGCGTCGATGAGGTTCCGGATGTCGTCGTCGGACTCGACCAGCTGCTCGGAGAGCAGGTTGAGGTCCCGAGAGAAGGACTTGAAGTTGTCCGCCTGCTCGTTCTGCGTTTCCAGCACCGTGTTGCCGGAACGCAGCAACTGCACCGTGTGCGGCAGGTTCTCGCTGGAGGCCTCGACGAACTCCCGCGTGGTATCCATCAGACGTTGCAGGTCGTCCCCGGCCCCGGAGAACGCCAGGTAGGACTCGTCGACCAGGGTGCGCAGCTCATCGTGCGGCACCGAGCGGGCGAACCTGTCCAGGTCGGTGATCACAGTCTCCACGCCGAGCGGGGTGGAGGTGCGTTCGATCGGGATCACTTCACCGCCTTCGAGGTGCGGCGGTTCGTCGACGCGTGGGCGCAGATCGACGTACTGCTCCCCGATCGCCGAGCGGTTGCCCACGATCGCGTCGAGGTCGCTCGGGATCTCCGGGGCATCGTGCTCGATGTGCAGGTCGACCTCGACGCCCTCCTCGATGATCCGGAGGTCGCCGACCCTGCCGATGTTGAGACCGCGGTAGGTCACCTCGGCGTGGCTGAAGATCCCGCCGGATTCCTCCAGCTGCGCGGTGACGGTATAGCCCTCCTGGCCGAAGTACTGGCCCATGTCAGTGAACCGCACCAGCGCGTAGGCGACCGTGACCGAGGCCACGACCGCGAAGGCCAGCAGTTTGATGCGGATGGAGCGGCTCAGCATCAGAGATCACCCCCGGACAGCAGGTCCCCGATCAGGCCGTTGCCTTCGGCAGGCACCTCGGCCGGATCCGATCCGGTTTCACCGGAGTCCGGCGACGGTCCCGGCGAAGGACCTGCCGAGTCCGGCAGCGGCAGCACCAGGCTCGGGTCGAGGAGCTCGTCCTCCCCGATGGGAAGCTGCTCGAGGATCGGCAACCCGTCGAACGGATTACCCCGGTGCCTGCCGAAGGCCTCCAGGATGTCCGGAACGTCGATCTTGTAGGTCTTGTACAGGTTGGCGTAGTCCCCGAACATCCCGTCGGTGGCGCTGTCGGAGAACGGGAACGTCAGCAGGATCTCCAACGCCTTGGGCAGCTCCGCCCCGGTCTCGGCCAGATTGTGCAGGATGGGTTCCAGCGACTCGAGGTTGGCGACGAGGTCGTCCTGGCTGCGTTCCATGGTGTCGACCGCCACCTCGGACAGCTCGTCCAGCGCCACCAGCATGTCCACAAGGTCACCTCGCTGCTGCTCGAGCGATTCCAGCCCGGGCCCGAGGTCACCCAGCGCGCCGGTGATCAGGTCCTTCTGATCGTCCAGCTCGGCGGAGAGCCGGTTGATTCCGTCGAGCGCGTCGCTGATCTCGTTCGTCTGCGCGTCGAGGCCAGCCGCGAGACTTTCCGCGTTCCGCAGGAACGCCTTGATCTCGGCCTCGTTGCCGTAGGCCATCTCGTTGAGCTCCCGGGTGATGGTGTTGATCTGTTCCACACCACCGCCGTTGAGCAGCATCGACAGCGCGCCGAGCAGCTCCTCGACCTCAACGTTGCGCGTGGTTCGTGCCAGCGGGACGTGCGCCCCGTCGTCGAGGGAACCGTTGGCCTGGCCATCGGGCGGGTGTGCCAGCTCGACGTACTTCTCCCCGAACAAGCTGGTCTGCTTGATGTTGGCATCAGGATTGGCAGGCAGGTCGACATCCCGGTTGACCAGGATGGTGACCTCGGCATGCCAGCCGTCGTCGGCGAGATCGACGCTTTGCACCCTGCCGACGTCCACCTCATTGACCTTGACCGTGGCCTGCGGCACGAGATCGAGCACATCGGTGAACTCGACCGTCATCTCGATCGGGTCGGCACCGACATCGGCACCACCCGGCAGCGGCAGGTCGTAGATCCCGGAGAACTCCCCGCAAGCCGTCAGCGCCATCGCGGTGGCCGAGAGCATGGCAGCCAGAACCGTACGCGGCGACCGGTGCGTGCGCTGCCTGGTCATCACCGCTCACCCCCCTGCTGCAGGGCTCCCGAGAGCTCGTCCACGGTGGGTAGCGGCAAGTCGCCTTGCTGCAGCAGGCTGATCACCTCGCCGGGCGAGGGAATCTCACCCTGCATCGGTTCGGTGATCGCGTTGCAGACCTCGCCCAGCTCGCCGAGCGGGCTCGGCCCCGCCTCGCCCAGGTAGCAGAGCAGGGTGAGCGGCGACATCGTGAGCTCGTTGAAGTTCGGCCTGCTATCGAGCGTGCCCGCTGTCGCGTTGTAGGAGTTGATGACGTTGTTCAGCGCGGTGGGCGCGACGTCCATGAACTCGGCCAGCGCGGCCCGCTGATCCACCAGCACCCTGGTGATGTCGGCCAGCTTGTCGACGTTGCCCCGGATGTCCTCGTGGTTCTCCTCGAGGAACCGGTGCACCATGTCCAGCGCCACGCCGAGCTGCTGCACCATCGCGCCGAGGTTCTCGCGCTCGTCGGCGAGGAACTCGCTGACCTCGGCCAGCTGCCCCTGGAACTGCCGGACCTCGTCGTCGCTCTCGGCCAGTGTGGTGGTGAACTCCGACAGGTTGCGCACCGTGGAGAACAGCTCATCGGAACTGCCCGACATGGTCTCGGAGAACTGTCCGAGCTTGGTGATGGTCTCGTTCAGGTTCTCACCCTGCCCGTCCATGTTCTGGGCCAACGTGGTGATCAGATTCGACAGAGCCCCGTCCTCGTTCGCACCGTCGTCCGGCCCAAGGGCCTCGCTGATCCTGTTCATGCTCTCGTACAGCTCGTCTACTTCGAGGGGGACCGCGGTGCGTTCCTGCGGGATCACCGCGCCGTCCGGCAACGTCTCACCCTCGGTATGGGCGGGGGTGAACTGCACGTACCTGTCCGCGACAAGGGAGGGCGCCACGATGACCGCCTGGGCGTCGGCGGGCACCCGCACGTCGGCGTCATAGGTCATGGTCACCTTGACGCGGTCGCCCTCCGGCTCCACTCCGGTCACGTGGCCGATGTCGACACCGAGCACCCGCACCGTGTTGCCCTCGTACAAGCCGATGGTGGTCGGGAAGAACGCGGTCGCGGTCTTGTCGCCGTTCTCGTGCATCCACCACCAGGCTCCCCCGGCGATCACCAGGCCGAGCACGCAGGCGATCGCGACCCAGCGGGTGACACCGTGGGCGAGGTAGCTCCCGACCGACTTCAAGCTCATCGCGGATCACACCCCTGCTCGTTGTAGGGCCCCGCCTTCGGCGGGATCATTCCGCAGATGTAGTTGTCGAACCAGCGACCGCTACCGACCACGTTGGCGAACTTGCGGATGAAGGGTGCGTACTCCTCGATGCCGTCGCTGAGTGCCTGCTGGTTGCGATGCAGCATCGAGGTGAGCTGGTCCAGCTCCTGCAACACCGGGTTGAGCTGCTCCTGGTTGTCCTCCACGAGCCCTTGGAGTTGCACGGCCAGATCCTCAGTGCCCCGCAGCATGGCGCTGATCGCGTCCCTACGGTGGCGCAGTTCCTCGAGCAGCAAGTTGCCGTCCTCCATGAGCGTGACCAGCTCGGCGTCCCGGTCGCTGAGTGTCTGGCTCAGCTGCTCGGTGTTGCTCAGCAGCTCCTTGAGCTCGGCGTCGCGCTGCGAGATCGTGTCCGACAGGCGGGACAACCCGGTCAGCGCGCCTTCCACGTGTTCGGGAGTGTCCTCGAAGGTCTCGGACATCACCTCGAAGCTCTGCGCGAGCTGGTCGGTGTCGATCTCGTTCGTGGTCTCCGACAGGTCGCGGAACGCTTCCAGCACGTCGTACGGTGAGCTGGTGCGTTCCAGCGGGATGGGCTCGCCCGGATCCATCAGTTCCTCGCCCCCGGGGTCCAGCGACATGTACTTCTGGCCGAGGAGGTTCTTCAGCTCGATACCCGCACTGGTGCCCTCGCCCATCCAGGTGTCGCGGACGCGGAAGTCGACCACCACCCGGTCGCCGTTGAGGCTGACGTCGTCGACCTCACCCACCTTGATGCCCGCGACCCGGACCTCGTTGCCGCTTTCCAGGCCTGCCGCTTCGGCGAACTCCGCGGAGTACAGCGTGCCTGCTCCGATGATCGGGAGCTTCTCGGAGTTCATCGCTGCCACCATCCCGAGCACCAGTGCCACGATGCCGACCAGTGCGATCGGGATGGGGTTGTACTGCTGGAACGACTTCATGACAGGCCGCACCTTTCGGCTTCGGACTCACCGAGCGGCACCGTGAACGGCTCGGAGCCCTCTGTCAGCTTCACCTCGGCCTCGGTCAGGCAGTCGAAGAAGTTGAACCACGATCCGTAACTGCCGGTGCGGCTGATCTGTTGGAGTTTCTCCGGCATGAACTGGACGAACTCCTCCACAGTGCCCTCGTGCTCGTTGAGTAGCTCGGACAGAGCCCCGAGCTCCTCGATGTCCTTGCGCAGTGGCTCCCTGACCTCACCGAGGAATCCCGCCGTGGTCTCGGACAGGTCGCCGATGGCCGTCACCGCCTCGCCGATGTGTTCGCGGTCCTCCGCGAGCCCGGACACGAGCTGCTGCATCCGGATGATCGTCTCGTTCAGCTCCGGGGTGTGCTCGTTCATCGCGGCCAGCACCTCGGTGAGGTTGTCGATCACCTCGCCGATCACCTCGTCCTTGTCCGCGATCGACTCGGTCAGCGAGGCCGTGTGGGCGAGCAGGCTCTCCACCGTGCCCGCCTCGCCCTGCATCACCTGGATGATCTGGTAGGAGAGCTTGTTCACGTCGTCGGGGGACAGCGCCTGGAACAGCGGCCGGAACCCGTTGAACAGCTCGGTGAGGTTCAGCGCGGGTCGGGTACGTTCCAGCGGGATGTTGCCGCCAGCGGGCAACAGCTCGCCCGGGTTGCCCGCAGCCGGGTCCAGCGAGATGTAGCGCTGTCCCGCGATGTTGCGGTACTTGATGGTGGCCGTGGTCTCGGCGGGCAGCTCGAGCGAGGAATCCACGGCGAACTCCACCTCGGCCTGCCGCCGGTCCACCACCCGCAGGTCCTCGACCTGCCCCACGCGCACGCCCGCGACCCGCACGTCGTCGTTCTCCAGCAGCAGCGTCGCATCGGAGAACCGCGCGGTGTAGGTTTCGGTGCTGGTCAGGTTCACGTTGGCGATGCTGATACCGAGCACGGCCGTGGTCAGCACGGTGATCACGATGAAGATGATCAGCTTGACCAGCGAGGAGGTCATGGCGAGTGCGTTGCTCACTCGATCGTCACCTCCGCCCCGCGATACAGCGGCCCAACCAGCAGGCCGGTCCAACCTGGCACGTCGGCGGTTTCCATGCCGGTCTGCATGCCGATCAGTTCGGAGAGCACCGCATGCTCGGCCCGCGTATTGGCTGGCGAGCTAGCAGGGTCACTCCCGGAGGCGGCACCACCGCCACCCCGTTCCTCTGGGCGGGTTCCCGGCGCGCACTCCAGCCCGTCGGGAATCGGGTGACCGAAGGTCTCGATGGCATCACAGGGGAATGGCCTGCCGTCCAGCTCGGACCGTGCCGGTGGCGGGTGCTCGCTGCCGTCGTCCAGCGCGAACGGCGGGTACGGGTACGGCAACGGTTCAGGCAGCCTCTCCGGGTTGATGCAGTACGGCCCGCGGTAGCCGAGTTCCTCGGACCACTGGTTGTACTCCGGCTCGTCCCTGCCTGCCTCGTACTTCCCGCGGTTCGGTGTGATGACGACCTCCGCCTGCAGGCCAGGGGTTTCGGTGCCCTTGCCGAAGGTCTCGTCGATCCGGTCGAGATTGTCGGCCATCTGACCGATCACACACGGGAACGACGGCGAGTACAGCGCCACGGTCTCCAGCGCCTCCCTCGAGGTTTCGTTCAACGCGATGATGTTGTCCCGGTTGGCTTCCAGGAACGCATCCATGTCCATCGAGGACGCGGTCACGCTGCGATACAGGTCGAACAGCCCCTCCTGCTTCTCCACGACGGTGCGCGCGTTGGCCGCGAAGTTGTCCAGCATCTCCGCGACATCCGGGGTGGCATCGGCGAAGTGGTGGGAGAACTCGGCCAGGTTCGCGAAGTTCTCCTGCAGCTCCGGCAAGTGCGGCTCCAGCTCGGCGAAGTGCTCGCTCATCTGCATCATCGTGTCGCCCAGCTCGCCACCCCGACCTTCCAGGGCGTTGGCCATCACGGTGAGCGTGGCGTTGAGCTTCTGCGGCTGCACCGCCTGCAGCGTCGGTAGCAGGTTCTCGAAGGACTCGTACAGCTCCATCGCAGTGCGGGTGCGGTCCTGCTCGATGACGTCCCCGTCGGCCAGCCGCGGCTCGGTGCCGGTGCCCTCGAACTGCAACGACACGAACCGTTCCCCGAACAGCGTCTTCTGCGTCAGCAAGGCCGAGGCGTCGGCGGGAACCAGGTCGATCTTGTCCGGGTCCAGCGCCAGTTCGAGCGTGGCCCCTTCCTCGGTGGGTGTGATCTCATCGACGTGCCCGATGATCACGCCACGCGCCTTGACGTCGGAACGCTCGGCGAGCTGGTTGCCGACCTCGTCCGTCTTCAGCTGCACCGTGGCCACCGGGGTGAAGGCATCGTTGAAGTTCGCCACGCTGAACGCCACGCCCGCGAAGACGATGCCGATGAAGGCCACCCCGAGCAGCCTGCGCCGCAACGTCGACACTGCACCCCGCGCACTCATCCTGCGATCCTCACCGTCGTCTCCAGGCCCCAGATGGCAAAGCCGATGAAGAAGTTCACGATCGCCACCACCACGATGGTCAGCCGCACCGAACGTCCGACCGCGACACCGACCCCTGCCGGGCCACCTGAAGCGGTGTAGCCGTAGTAGCAGTGCGACATAATGATGATCACCGCGAAAACGAGCACCTTGAAGAACGAGATGAACACGTCCTCCGGCGGCAGGAACAACTCGAAATAGTGGTCATACGTCCCAGGGGACTGACCGTAGAAGTACACCACGATCGCCCGGGACCCCGCGTACGAGGCGAGCAACCCGATGATGTACAGCGGGATGATCGCGATGAAGCCGGCGATCACCCTGGTGGTGACCAGGAACGGCAGGCTGGGCACCCCCATGACCTCGACCGCGTCGATCTCCTCCGAGATCCGCATGGCGCCCAGCTGTGCCGTGAACCCGGCGCCGACGGTCGCGGTCAACGCCAGCCCGGCCACCAGCGGTGCGACCTCTCGGGTGTTGACGTATGCCGAGGCGAATCCCGACAGCGCCGCGGTACCGAGCTGGTCGAGCCCGGCGTAGGCCTGTAGCCCGACCACGGTGCCGACGAACAATGTCATGCCGAGCATCACGCCGACGGTGCCTGCGATCATCGCCAGCGCGCCGCTGCCGAAGCTGACCTCGGCCAGGATGCGCAGGACCTCCTTGGTGTACCGGCGCAGCGTCCGCGGCACCCACGCCAGTGCCCTGACGTAGAAGGAGAGCTGGTCACCGAGGTCGTCGAGGACCGACAGCGGCTTGTCGACGGTGTTGCGGGCCGTCTTGCTCAGGGTGTTGCGCATCGTCATCGGCGATCAACTCCCCGGCGGCGGGACGACCTGCAGGTACACGGCGGTCAGGATGAAGTTCATGAAGAACAGCAGCAGGAAGGTGATGACCACCGACTGGTTGACCGCATCCCCCACACCCTTGGGGCCGCCGGAGGGGTTCAGCCCACGGTAGGAGGCGACCACCCCGGCGATGAAGCCGAAGATGAGCGCCTTGATCGTGCTGATCCACAGGTCGGGCAGCTGCGCGAGCAGCGTGAAGCTCGCCAGGTAAGCACCCGGCGTGCCGCCGCCGAGGATCACGTTGAAGAAGTACCCCCCGAGCACACCCACCACGCTGACCACGCCGTTGAGCAGCACGGCCACGAGCATGCACGCCAGCACCCTCGGCACGATCAGCCGCTGCACGGCCGAGACGCCGAGGACCTCCATCGCGTCGATCTCCTCCCGGATGGTCCGGGAGCCGATATCGGCGCAGACCGCGGAACCACCGGCGCCCGCGACGATCAGCGCCGTCACCACCGGAGCCGCCTGCTGTACGACGGCGAGCACGCTCACCGCACCGGTGAACGACTCGGCGCCGAGCTGTCTGGTCAGCGTGCCGAGATGCAGCGCGATCACAGCGCCGAACGGCACCGAGACCAGGATCGTCGGCAGGATGCTGACGTTGGCGATGAACCAGGATTGCTGGATAAACTCCCGTAGCTGGAAGGGTCGCCGGAAGAACCCGCGCGCGACGTCCAGCCCGAGAGCGAAGAGCTTCCCGGTCTCGCGCAACATCCCCAGTCCGGGGACTTTGCGAGCAGGTGCTGCAGCGGTCACTACTGGTTACTCCACCTACGCGCGTCATCGGGCTGCTCGCCATAGCCGCCTGCCTGTCCCCTGCCTGGGAGGTTCGCGACGTCGTCCGGCGGCAACTCTCCATGGTGTTCGGTCGGGAGCGGCATGGTGGCCCCGCCACTACCCACACCCTGTGCGGCGCCGACCAGCCGGTGCGGCCGGACGCCGTAGCGTTGCTGGTCTTCCGGCGATAGCGACTCGATGATCCCCTCCTGCGCCGCGGGCGGCAGCGTGTGCAGCATCCGCATGACACGGTCGAGCCTGCGCCTGGCGCCCTGCCGCTCCGGCAACCCCGGGGTGGGTTGGATCTGCGGCACCACGCCACGCACGTCTTCGGTGCCGCCGTCGTGATGGCCGGCCTCCGCGTCCGCCTGCTCGGCGGCCATGGTCGCGCTGTCCTTCTCCTCGCTCATCCCGATCGGGCCGAGCCGCCTGCCGTTGAGGAACTGCTCCACCACCGGCTCGTCGCTGGTCAGCAGCACCTCCCGCGGGCCGAACATCACCAGCTCCTTGCGGAACAGCATGCCGAGGTTGTCCGGCACGGTACGGGCCACGTTGATGTTGTGCGTCACGATCAGGATCGTCGCGTCGATCTGCGCATTCAGGTCGATCAGCAGCTGCGACAGGTAGGCGGTTCGCACCGGATCCAGACCCGAATCGGGCTCGTCGCACAGGATGATCTCGGGGTCCAGCACCAGCGCCCGCGCCAGCCCAGCACGTTTACGCATCCCGCCGGAAATCTCGCCGGGTAGCTTGTCCTCCGCGCCGGACAGCCCGGTCATCGTCAGCTTCTCCAGCACGATGCGCTTGATCTCGGACTCGCTCTTCTTGGTGTGTTCCCGCAGCGGGAAGGCCACATTGTCGTAGAGGTTCATCGAGCCGAACAACGCACCGTCCTGGAACAGCACGCCGAACAGCTTGCGGGTCTCGTACAGCTTGTGCTCCGAGCACCGCACGATGTCCGTTCCGTTGACCACACACTTGCCGGTGTCGGGCTTGAGCAACCCGATCATCGACTTCAAAAAGACCGACTTGCCGGTGCCCGAGGGGCCCAGCATCACCGAGACCTCACCGGGCGGCAGCGTCAACGACACGTCCCGCCAGATGGGTTGACTGCCGAACGACTTCGACAACCCCTCGATCTCGACCTCGGCACCCATCGGACCTCCTGAAACTCATCCGCCGACAGCCCTACAGGCAAGCACCACTCGCGCGCCCTACCTCGACCTCGCGCACGCGGATGAACGACACAGTTCCCCGTCCATCTCGTTCAACGAGTGCTTGTAGCGTAGGTTACTCGTCGGTCATAACTTTCCGGTACCCGTGTTCGCACTCACACCATCAGAGTAAGGCGCGACGGTACCGTGATTGTGCCCCAGGTCATAATCGCCGTTATTATCTCGTGCCCGTAGATACACGTCAGGGGTGGGCATCCGATCGGATGCCCACCCCTGACGTTCGCGCGAAAACGTTACTTGATGGTGATGCTCGCGCCTGCTTCCTCGAGCTTGGCCTTAGCGGCCTCGGCGGCCTCCTTGTCGACCTTCTCCAGGATGGGCTTCGGAGTCTCCTCCACCAGCTCCTTGGCCTCCTTGAGGCCGAGACCGGAGATCACCTCTCGGATGACCTTGATGACCTGGATCTTCTTGTCGCCTGCGCCCTCAAGGACGACGTCGAACTCGTCCTGCTCCTCGACTTCCTCGGCCGGGGCGGCGCCCGCGGCGGGCGCGGCGGCCGCGGCCACCGGAGCAGCGGCGGTAACGTCAAAGGTCTCCTCGAACTGCTTGACGAAGTCAGACAGCTCGAGCAGCGTCATCTCCTTGAAGACCTCGAGGAGTTCCTCGGTGCTCATCTTGGCCATGGTGGCCCTTCCTCTCTATCTCAGCAGGTTGTTGACGGGGAACGATGGTCAGCTCTTGGCTTCAGGCTGCCGCCGAGTCCTCACCGGAGGACGAACGCTTGCCCTCCAGCGCACCGGCGAGGCGGGCAACCTGCGAAGCAGGCTCGGCGAACAAGGTCGCGGCCTGCGACAACTTGGCCTTGAAGGCACCGGCCGCCTTGCTGAGCAGCACATCACGGCTCTCGAGCTCAGCGAGCTGGTCGATCTCCTTCACGGTGAGCGGGCGACCGTCCATGTAGCCGCCCTTGATCACCAGGGCCTTGTTGTCCTTGGCGAAGTTCTTCAGCGCCTTGGCGGCCTCGACCGGCTCGTCATCCACGAAGGCAATCGCCGTCGGTCCGACGAACAGGTCGTCGAGCCCCTCGACGCCCGCCTCGCGCACGGCGCGCTTGACGAGGGTGTTCTTCGCGATTCGGTACTTGGCGCCAGAGCCGAGAGCGCGACGCAGCTCGTTGAGCTGGGCCACGGAAAGGCCTGTGTACTCGGTGACGACAGCAGCCGAGCTCGTACGGAAACGATCCGCGATCTCGGCGACGGCCTCCACCTTGTCAGGCGTCGCCATGGTCGCCTCCTCTCTTGGCGATAACTGATCCGCGGTGTCGGCGAACAACAAGCGGACAGTCAGCGAAGAATCCGGCGACAGCACGGGCGGCGCAGCACACGAAAAACGCCCCGGCGCAGGAAGGCGCGGGGCGTCGACATCACAGGCGAGATCGCCAATCAGCCTCGTTCCTCCTGCGCTGGCCGTCCACGTATCCGCGGATCCTTCGTTGACGTACGCCGGAGCGCACCTCACGACCAACGGTCTTCGGTAGAACCAGAAGTCAGCATACGGTACGGCACCGCGTCGCTGGTAAGCGGGGTATCCACCAGCGGGCAGCCTGGCCGATGCACCACGCACCGTCGCGTGTCGGGCATGATGGGTGACGTGGTACAGCAACCGCCAGGAGACCACCCGCACGAGCCCGAGCGCTTCCCCGAACCGCTCGACGGCGGCCACGGCACAGGTGGCCACGACAAGGGCGAGGACGCCCCCGCCCAGCCAGGCGAGCTCGCGCACCCGACCGAGGCGAGTACCGGTTCGCCGCCGACGGTGGCCGGGCAACCCGCGATCGATCCCGAGCAACTGCGGCAGTTCCAGCAGTTCCAGCAATTCCAACAGTTCCAGCAGCTGCAGCGCCAACACGGGATCGACCCGTCCCAGGCCGGCATACCGCCGGGATTCGCCCCACGGCCGCCGTTGTGGCGGCGGCTGCTGAACAAGTTCGTGCGCCGCCTGGCCTACGTCGCTGTCACATTGATCGCGCTCGCGATGGCCTACAACTACGTCTTCGGCACCGGCGACGGCGACCGCCCCGCCGAGGAGACCGGTGGCGGGACCTACGTGACCAACCAGATCCTGTCTTCTTCCCCGAGTGAGGCGGTCCGCAGGGTGTATCAGAACATCGGCGAAGGGCGAGCCGACCTGGCCTGCGGCAGGTTCGCCGAGGATGTCCAGCAGCGCTTCGCGCGCAACATGGGTGCGGCCGACTGCGCCGAGGCCGTCGAGGCGTTACACCAGGACGTGACCAGCAAGAGCAGCTACGCGGAGCCGAGCTTCCCCAGGGACGTCCATGTCACAGGGGACGTCGAGACCCTCCGGATCAGTTCCTGCGAGATGGGGGTCAGCGAAGGACCGCGGCTCGGCGCGTTCACGCTGAGCATGGTGGAGCACGGACAGTGGCTGATCACCGACCACGAGCGGGAGCCGCAACCGTGCCCGGAGCAGGCTGAAGGCGACGGCAACTGACGGTCGCGCCGGCGCCGTCCCCGGCGCCGCAGTGCCGGCCCCGTCCCGACGCGCGGTCCCGACGCGCGTGAGGGGAGGCCCCGCCCCGGGGCCTCCCCTCACGCGAGCTTCGAGCGTTCCGGTGACGCGCCTCAGGCAGCTTCCTCGCTGAGCAGGTTCCGGGTGCGGGTGTGATCGACCGGGATGCCGGGCCCCATCGTGGTGCTGATGGTGACCTTCTTCAGGTACCGGCCCTTGGCCGCGGCGGGCTTGGCGCGTAGGACCTCGTCCAGCGCGGCGGCATAGTTCTCCACCAGCTGC
The DNA here is from genome assembly GCF_033042135.1 of Haloechinothrix sp. LS1_15. Taxonomy (NCBI): domain Bacteria; kingdom Bacillati; phylum Actinomycetota; class Actinomycetes; order Pseudonocardiales; family Pseudonocardiaceae; genus Haloechinothrix; species Haloechinothrix sp. LS1_15. The sequence goes on from NZ_WBXM01000006.1 coordinate 249,354, forward strand.
TCCGGGGTGAAGGACGTCTTGCCGATCATCATGTGCAGGTTCGCCTGCTTGTCGACGCGGAAGCTGACCTTACCGCCCTTGATGTCGGCGATGGCCTTGCTCACCTCGGGCGTCACGGTTCCGGTCTTCGGGTTGGGCATCAGACCCCGTGGGCCGAGCACCCGGGCGATCTTGCCGACCTTGGCCATCTGGTCAGGGGTCGCGATCGCGGCGTCGAAGTCGAGCCAGCCACCCTGGATTCGCTCGATCAACTCGTCGGATCCGACCACATCGGCACCCGCGGCTTCGGCTTCCGCCGCCTTGTCCCCGGTGGCGAACACCACCACGCGTGCCGTCTTCCCCGTGCCGTGCGGCAGGATCACGGTGCCGCGGACCATCTGGTCGGCCTTGCGGGGATCCACGCCGAGTCGCATCGCGACCTCGACCGTGGCGTCCATCTTGGTTGGCGATGTCTGCTTGGCGAGCTTGACCGCCGAAAGCGGCGAGTACAGCCGGTCCCGGTCGATCTGCTCCGCTGCCTGGCGATACGCCTTGCTGCGCTTGGGCATGGTGTCGTCCCTTGCTGTCCTGTGTTGTCGTGGATCAGTTGTGGTACGGGCCAGCGCCGGGCCCTGCCACGGGCACCCGCGTGATACGAGCAGCGGGTACGTGTGGGCTCACTCGATCGTCAGCCCCATGGAGCGCGCGGTGCCCGCGACGATCTTCGCGGCCTGCTCCGTGTCTTCGACGTTGAGGTCGGGCTTCTTCGTCTCCGCGATCTCCCGCACCTGGTCCCAGGTCACCTTGGCGACCTTGTTGCGGTGTGGCTCGCTGCTGCCCTTGTCCACACCCGCGGCCTTCAGCAGCAGCTTCGCCGCTGGCGGGGTCTTGAGCTTGAAGTCGAACGAGCGATCCTCGTACACGGAGATCTCGACCGGCACCACGTTGCCGCGTTGTGATTCGGTGGCGGCGTTGTAGGCCTTGCAGAACTCCATGATGTTCACGCCGTGCTGACCAAGCGCGGGGCCGACCGGCGGCGCCGGGTTGGCCGCCCCGGCCTCGATCTGCAGCTTGATAATCGCTGCGAGCTTCTTTTTCTTCTTGGGTGGCATTGTTGTGCTTCCTGTTTCGCTCCGTCGTGCTCGCGCGACGCCGGGACGGCGCCGCACATGATCCCGACCCGATCGAAGCTGCGTATCGGGGGGAAGCCTGGGCTGTGGTGCCGGGGCGAGGTGTGCTATCAGATCTTGGAGACCTGGTTGAACGACAGCTCAACCGGGGTCTCCCGACCGAAGATCGACACCAGCACCTTGAGCTTCTGCGCGCCCGCGTCGACCTCGGAGATGGTAGCGGGCAGCGTGGCGAACGGCCCGTCCATGACCGTCACCGACTCGCCGACCTCGAAGTCGACCTCGACGACCTCCCCGCTCGGCTGCTCCGCCGCTGCCTCGGCACCCTTGCTCTCCTTGGCAGCCGGGGCCTGCTCCTTCTGTGGGAGCAGGAACTTCATCACCTCGTCCAGGCTCAACGGCGAGGGGTGCGAGGTTGCGCCGACGAACCCGGTGACCCCCGGGGTATTGCGCACCGCGCTCCACGACGCGTCGTTGAGTTCCATCCGGACCAGGATGTAACCGGGAAGCACCTTACGCTTGACCTGCTTACGCTGGCCGTTCTTGATCTCGGTGACTTCCTCGGTCGGAACCTCGACCTGGAAGATGTAGTCCTCCACGTCGAGTGTCTGGCGGCGGGTCTCGAGGTTGGTCTTCACCTTGTTCTCGTAGCCCGCGTAGGAATGCACCACATACCAGCGACCGGGCGCGCTGCGGAGCTCGGCACGCAGCTTGGCGGCCTCGTCGGGCTCGGCGGCCTCTTCAGGCTCGGCGGGCGCTGCCGTCTCGGGCGTCGCCGCATCGCTATCGGTCACGCCGTCGCTGTCGGTGTCCTCGGCGGTCTGCCCGTCCGGTGTTGCCGCAGCCCGCTGGTCCTCGGTGGCCTCCGTCGCGGCGTCGGCGACACCGGCCGTGACCTCGGCCTCGCCGGCCTCGTCCTCTCCCGAGGCTGCCGCCGTGGCCTGCGCGTCTGGCTGCTCGCTCTCGGCAGTGGTCGAGGCATCGGCAGTAGCCGTCTCCACGTGCTCCTCGGCTGCTGCCGTGCCGTTGTCGGACGTCACTGTGATGTCCCTTCTCTGTCTCGTGTGCAAGGCATCCGGCGGCACCTGCTCGCGCGCACTCAGCCGAATATCGTGAACACGACCTCGGCGAACAGCAGGTCGAGCGCCCAGACGAGCGCGATCATGAATGCCATGAAAGCCAACACCACGATGGTGTAGGTGCTCATCTGCTTCCGTGTCGGCCAAACCACCTTGCGGAGTTCGCCCAGCACCTCGCGGCTGAACCGCGCGACCCGCTGGTGGATCGGTGGCTGCTCCTCGATGGTGCCCGGTTTCGCCGAGGAGTCCTCCCGGTTCCCCGAGGAGCCCGCGCCGGACGAGCTGCGGCGGGAGTTCGCCCGGCCGCGATCACCCGACCCAGCGGAGGCACGGCGCTCCCGCCGCGCCGCGGCGTTATCCGGACGGGAAGGGCGCTTCTCGCCACCCTCCTTGTCCTTATCGCCGTCGTCGCTCACGAGCCTCTCCTCCGCTGCGCCTCGTCGTTCACCGTGCAGGGGTGACAGGACTTGAACCCGCAACCTGCGGTTTTGGAGACCGCTGCTCTGCCAGTTGAGCTACACCCCTTCGTCCGGACAGCTCTGGACACCGCCGTGCCAGGCCGCCGCACTGCTGGACCAGCGTCACATCACCGTCCCGGCCGCCGTGTCGGACTCCCGCGAAGGTGATGTCAACGTTCCAATTCTGGCAGTGTACGGCAACGCGCTTCGCGCACGACAACCGCGTCCCCATGCGCGCCCGCCGCGTGCCAATCCGGGCTCCTGCCCGGACATCTACTATGAGGGTACGCGATCACATCTGGCGACGCGATTTCTCGGTAGGTCTACCAGCGTGGAACGATGGTGTCCATGGTCTCATCGGACGCTGCACGTACCACCGGCCCGACGCCGAGCCCTTCCCCGACCCGGCGTGTCTCCACCCGTATCGGCGCCATCACGCCGTCCGCGACGCTCGCGGTCGACGCGAAGGCCGCCGAACTCAAGGCGCAGGGACGCCCCGTGATCGGTTTCGGCTCCGGCCAGCCGGACTTCCCGACTCCCGACTACATCCTGACCGCCGCGGCCGACGCCGTGCACCAGCGCGTCAACCACGGATATACCGCTGCCGCGGGCCTGCCGGAGCTGCGCAGCGCGATCGCCGACAAGACCAGGCGTGATTCCGGTATCACCATCGATGCCTCCCAGGTCCTGGTCACCAACGGTGGCAAGCAGGCGGTGTACTCGGCGATGGCCACGCTGTGCGATCCCGGCGACGAGGTGCTGCTCCCGGCTCCTTACTGGACCACGTACCCCGAATCGATCAAGCTCGCTGGCGGGGTGCCGGTACCGGTGACCGCCGACGAATCCACCGGCTACCGCGTCACCGTGGCGCAACTGGAGCAAGCGCGGACCGACCGCACCAAAGCGCTGCTGTTCAACTCGCCGTCGAACCCGACCGGCACCGTCTACCCGCGCGACGAGGTCGAAGCCATCGGCAGGTGGGCACTCGAGCACGGCATCTGGGTCATCACCGACGAGATCTACGAACACCTCGTCTACGACGGCGCGCGCGCCGAACCCATCTCGGCGGTGGTCCCCGAGCTCGCGGACACCACGCTCATCCTCAACGGGGTGGCCAAGACCTACTCGATGACCGGGTGGCGGGTCGGTTGGATGGCCGGACCGCAGGACGTCATCAAGGCCGCCGTCTCGTACCAGTCGCACCTGTGCGGCAATGTCGCCAACGTGTCGCAGCGCGCTGCGCTGGCGGCCGTCGCGGGCCCGCTCGACGCGGTCGCCGAGATGCGCGACGCCTTCGACGCCCGGCGGCGTCGGATCGTCGAGCTACTCAACGCCATTCCCGGAGTGGAGTGCCCCACACCGCAAGGGGCCTTCTACGCCTATCCCTCGGTCAAGGCGCTGCTCGGCAAGCCCCTCCGCGGCGCGACGCCGACCGACACGGTGGAGCTGGCCGACCTCATCCTCGAACACGCCGAGGTCGCTGTGGTTCCCGGTGAAGCATTCGGCACGCCGGGGTACTTCCGGTTCTCCTACGCGCTGTCCACCGATGCCCTCACCGAAGGAGTGCGGCGCGTCGGGGAGCTGCTTTCCGAGATCAACTGATCGGGATGTGGGGCCGAACGTGACATTCAGCGCCCGCCGCGCAACCGATCCCACGTTCGGCCCCACCACCCCGGCGATCAGGCGATCAGTCGACGCGGACGGTGGCTCTCGCCTTGCCGAGTACCGGCTTGCCTTCGCACTTCGCGGTGATGGACACGGTCGCCACACCATCGTCCACGGCGGTGACCGTGCCGGAGAACTCGATCACGGCGCCGTGATCGTCGTCGGGGACGACCACGGGCCGGGTGAACCGGCTGGTGCAGGACAGCACCCTGCCCGCGTCACCGATCCACTCGGACACCACGCGACCGGCAAGGCCCATCGTGAGCATCCCGTGTGCGATCACCCCGGGCAGTCCGACCTCGGTGGCGATGCGATCGCTGTAGTGGATGGGGTTGAAATCCAGTGAAGCACCCGCATAGCGCACCAGGTCGGCGCGTGTCACCCGCGCCCGCAGCGGCGGTAGCTCATCGCCGGTTGCGACCTCGCTCACGCTTCCCCCCGGATCACCAGCTGTGCGGTACCGGTACACACCAGCTCGCCTCCTTCTGCGTGGATCTCGGCTCGCAACGTCAGGAAGTCGTTACCCGCGCGGGAGGAGATGTCGTCCACGTGTGTGGTGACGCGGAGCCGATCGCCAGCATGCACGGGACGCCGGTGTGTGAAGCTCTGGTCGCCATGCACCATCCTGCTGTAGTCCAACCCCAGCTCAGGGTCGGCGGCAAGTGCGTCGATCGCGCCGAGGTTGACGATGGTCAAAAAGGTCGGCGGTGCGATGACATCGGGGTACCCCGCTTCGCGGGCGGCCTCCGGATCCCGCGACAGCGGGCTGACGTCGCCGAGGGCATCGGCGAACTCGACGATCTTGGCTCGGCTGACCTCGTAGACCGCGGACGGTGGGTACGAGCGCCCAATGAGTGACTGGTCCAATCCCACGCGGCCAGCCTATCGATCCTCAACCGCCCGACGGTGCGCCGGGCGGGAGGCGTGGCTCAGCGCGTCTCCTTGTGCACCCGGTGCGTACCGCAGTTGGTGCAGAACTTCTTGATCTCAAGCCGGTCGGGATCGTTGCGCCGGTTCTTCTTCGTGATGTAGTTGCGGTGCTTGCACTCCTCGCACGCCAGGGTGATCTTGGGTCGCACCTCGGTTGTCGCCACGGCAGGCACCTTTCTTTGGTCACTCAGCGGCGCACCCGAACGGCACGGTGGAGCGAGGCCCCACCGTGCGGGCACGCTTCACGGGGTCGGGCTAGTAGCGGGAGCGGGACTCGAACCCGCGACACCACGATTATGAGCCGTGTGCTCTAACCACCTGAGCTATCCCGCCATACGTTTTCGCGGCACTACCAGCATACCGTCGGTGCGGCCCGCCGCCTTCCCACGCTCCGGCGCACCGTGAACCACGGCACATCCGGAGGGTCCCGAACGGCACGTTCAACCGAGCCCCAATACGGATTCGAACCGTAGACCTTCTCCTTACCATGGAGATGCTCTGCCACTGAGCTATTGGGGCAGCAGCGCCCTATCACCGAGCGCGTGAAAAACTGTACACAGTGCCCGAGCGGGCCGTGCAACCGGGGGGCGTCGCGGGACCGTATGCGGCCCCACCCCCTGCGACGGAATCTAGCTCAACAGCGTCAACACCGTCGTCTGCCGGTCGACGGCCCGTGTGGTGCGGGCATGCAACCACGCCTCCAGCCGCCGTTCCGACAGCGGGCGCGAGATCAGGTAACCCTGCGCCACATCGCACCCCATCGCTTCGAGCTGGTCCCGTGCCACGTCCTCCTCGACTCCCTCGGCGACCACGGCCAACCCGAGCGAGTGCCCGAGCTCGACGATCGACCGGACCACCGCGAGATCGCCGAGGTCGGTTCCCATGCCGAGCACGAAGCTCTTGTCTATCTTGACCTCGTCCACCGGGAGCTGCCGCAGGTACGCCAGCGAGGAGTAGCCGGTACCGAAGTCGTCCATCGCCAGCACGATGCCGAGCGCGTGCAGGTCCCGCAGCACCGGAAGGGCGCGCTGCGGGTTCGACATCACGGCTGACTCGGTCAGCTCCAGTGTGAGCAACTCCGGCGGGACGTCGAACCGTTCCAGCGCGTCAGCGACCTGCTCGGGGAACTCCGCGTCCAGCAGTATCCGGACCGACAAGTTGACCGCCGCGGAGATCCGCAGACCCTCGTCGAGCCACTTGCGCACCCTGGCCAACGCCTCGTCGAGCACGAACGAAGTCAGCGCCCCGATCAGCCCAGCGGCCTCGATGGCGGGCACGAACTCGTCCGGATGGAGCTTGCCGAACTCGGGGTGCTCCCAGCGCACCAGCGCCTCTACGCCACGTACCTGCCTGCTCGGCAACGCGACCTTGGGCTGGTAGTGCACCGACACCTGGCCGCTTTCCAGCGCGTGCCGCAGCTGCGTCACCAGCTGGAACCGGCGCATGAAGATCTGCCCCATGCTCGGCACGTAGCCGCGGACTTCCTCACCGCCACGAGTCGCCCGCACCGCCACGTCGGCACGTTGCAGCAACCCGTTGATGTCGACCTGGGCGGGCGCCTCCTCCACGTCGATGCTGGCGTAACCGATCGCGGCGTTGGCCTCCACGGTCAGCTTGTCGACGGCGTACGGCGCGGACAGCTCGGTGTGCAACCGCTCGGCGATCTCCCGCGCCCTCGGCTGCGCGCATTCGGTCAGCAGCGCGGCAAACGACGCCCCCTCCAGCCGCGCGACCGGCACGTCGGCGCCGAGCACGTCCCGCATCCGCCTACCGGCGACCACCAGCATCCTGTCGGCCCACGCGTAGCCGAGAGCATCCGACACGGTGGAGAAGACATCAAGATCGACCCGGACGACGACCGTTCCCGCCCGCTCCTCGAGGGTGCCGCGTGCGGCCTGACAGAAGCCCGGCCGGTTCAGCAGCCCGGTGAGCGGGTCGTGGTACGCGTCGTGCCGCAACGTAGCCATGAGCCTGCGGTTATCGAGCGCGGTCGACAGGTGCGCGGCCATGGTGCCGATGAGCTGGACGTCCGAGGAACCGAAGCCGCGCCACCTGGAAAGGCGATCGTGCGCCTCGAGCACCCCGAGCAGCTGGTTGGCGCTGCGCAATGGCACCACCAACACCTCGTCCGCGCCGCGGGCGCGTAGCGCTGCTCTGACATCCGCAGTCCCTTCCGCGGCACGGAACAGCCTCGCGTGCGTGCCAGGCAGTCGCGCGATGCCGTCCTCGAGGTGCTCGGCAGCGCCCGGCGGCACCGGGTCCCCGGCGATCACCGTGTGGGTGCCGCGCGAACCGTCCAGCCGTAGCCGGAGCACCACTCGGCGCGCAGCGAGCTGATCCTTGATCCGCTCCGCGAGGGTCGACCACTCGGTCGCGGCGTACTCGTGCGCGAGATCGTCGTGCTCACCCGCGGGTTTGGCGGCCGCCTGGCGCCCTGACCGGGCGACCATCAGACTGACGTCGGTAAGCGCCTCCAGGTCGCGCTGCTCGCGCAACAGGTCGGAGTAGGCCCAGTAGAGGGCGGTCAGGCCGAGGATGACCGCGATCACCAGCGGCCACGCGTGCTGCACATCGGTCACAATGAGGTACCCGCTCAACCCGACGGCCGCGTTGACGAAGCCCATCACCAGGATCCGCGCCATCAGCCGTAGCCCGGTGCTCGCCCGCATCCGCCTGCGTAGCACCCACACCGCGCACAGCGCGAGCAGCGTGCTGGCCACCGGCGCGCTGACGGTACCGGCGAACGCGGCGAGCCAGGGCACGCCGCCGGGCCGGACCAGCGCGTTCACCAGGCCTGCCACCGCGAACGCCACCGTGATCTCGATGGTCATCACGCCCGCGTTGTAGAGCACCCGGCCGGTGACCTTGCGGGCCAGCAGGGTGCCCACCCCTGCGGCGAGGTGCGCTGCCAGCACCACTTCGAACGGTCCGACGACCAAGCCGATGACAAGCGGGATCTCGGTGAACGAGACGGTCCAGGAGATCCCGCTGCGCACGTCGACGTTGATAGCCAGCTGCTCAGCGACGAAGAAACCCGCGGCCAGCGCGAGACCGATCCAGAGCAGCTCCGGCGAGTACTCGAACGGCAACCACAACGACACCGCGATCGCGCCGATGACTGCCAGTGTGACCACGACCAGCGTGAAACGCCGGAACCGGCGCTCGTCGACAGGTCGTCCACCGTCGCTGTCACGGCGCTGTTCCACCGAAGGATCGGAGCTCAGGCCGCCGCGGTCCGTATCGTCGCCCGCGTCGTCCGCCATACACCCTCCTCCCGGCCACCCGCTGCGGCCGAGTACATCGATCGATCGATAGGGCAGTCGATCGTGATGGCCCGGCGTTAGTAGCGTGCCTTGCCCGGCCCCATTACGCCAAGACACATTTGGGCAGACACTCTACCTCGAACAGGGGAACATCACCCGACTTACGGGTTGCTCCCCGGTCTGACAACGGTCACTGTCTGATGACAGTTGTACCGGTGAACAGCTGTTTCGGGGGTTCCGCACGCTTGATCATCCGGGAGGCCTTACCTCGGCGACACCTCGGCAACGCCTCGCCCGACGCGCCCAGACGAGAGCACCGTCACGTCGGCGAGCAGGCCGCCCGCGACAAGTTCACGCACGCTCTCCAAGCCTGGTGAGCTGTGAGCACACATTGGGCACACACCCCCGGCTATAGCCGCACCGAACCGCCACGGCCGGACATAGCAAAGCGCCCCGCTGCCTGCTTACTCGCAGGTCAGCGGGGCGCGTGTGCTGGTGGCGGGTGAGGGATTCGAACCCCCGAAGGCTTACGCCAGCTGATTTACAGTCAGATCCCTTTGGCCGCTTGGGTAACCCGCCATCGGGCCGGATCAGCCCGGCGAGAACCAGGGTACAGACCGGCTCGCGGCCGACCGTGACGGGGTGACGATCTCCGGCGGAAGGCCTCGACCTGCCCTGTGTGACCCGCGGTCCCGGTCGAACGCGCTACAGTGCGGGACTGACCCCAGACCGGATGCCGACATCCGGCCCGCGAGCATCCTGATGTTGTGGAGAACCCGTGGCTGATCCTTCCTTCGACATTGTCAGCAAGGTCGACAAGCAAGAAGTCGACAATGCCGTGAACCAGGCGAGCAAGGAGCTGTCGACCCGGTTCGACTTCCGTGGCACCGGTGCCTCGGTGAGCTGGGCTGGAGAGGACGCCATCGCGATCGAGGCCGAGACCGAGGAGCGTGCCAAGGCCGCGCTGGAGGTCTTCAAGGAGAAGCTCGTCAAGCGGGGGGTGTCGCTCAAGTCCTTCGATCCGGGCGAGCCGGTCTCCTCCGGAAAGCGGTACAAGATCTCCGGGGCGATCGTGCAAGGTATCTCCTCGGAGAAAGCCAAGCAGATCGCCAAAGTGATCCGTGATGAGGGCCCCAAGGGGGTGCAGGCACAGATCCAGGGCGACCAGCTCCGCGTCAGCGGCAAGAAGAAGGACCACCTGCAGGACGTGATCACCCTGCTCAAGGGGAAGGACTTCGATATAGCCCTGCAGTTCACCAACTACCGGTGAGCCACTCGACACACCATTGGGGGGACATGAAAGGGATCGTGCTCGCCGGGGGCAGTGGCACGCGGCTGCATCCCATCACGCAGGCGGTGTCCAAGCAGCTGCTCCCGGTCTACGACAAGCCGATGGTGTATTACCCCCTCTCGGTGTTGATGCTGGCCGGTATCCGGGAGATCCTGATCATCTCCAGCCCCGCGGACCTACCGAACTTTCGCAAGCTGCTCGGTGACGGTGAGCAGCTCGGGGTCAGTTTCAGCTATGCCGAGCAACCCACCCCCAACGGCCTGGCTGAGGCGTTCCTGATCGGCGAGCGGTTCATCGCGGGCGAGCCGGTGGCGCTGGTTCTCGGCGACAACATCTTCTACGGGCAGGGGTTCTCGCGGCAGCTGCAACGCGAGGTCGGCGAGGTGACCGGGTGCACCCTGTTCGGCTATCCGGTGAACGACCCCGGCCGGTACGGCGTCGGCGAGACGGATCCGGACGGGCGCTTGGTCTCGCTCGAGGAGAAGCCCGCCGAACCCAGGTCCAACAAGGCCATCACCGGTCTCTACCTCTATGACAGCTCCGTTGTGGACATCGCCCGATCGCTGGCGCCCTCGGCGCGCGGTGAGCTCGAGATCACCGATGTCAACCTGACCTACCTGCGGCAGGGTCGCGCGAAGCTTGTGGATCTGGGACGCGGCTTCGCCTGGCTGGACACCGGCACGCACGACTCGCTGCTGGACGCTGCCCAGTTCGTGCAGGTCCTCGAACGCCGGACCGGCGTGCGGATCGCGTGCCTCGAGGAGATCGCGCTACGTATGGGTTTCATCGACGCCGACCAGTGCCACGCGCTCGGCCGCAAGTTGGCCAACACCGGGTACGGCGATTATGTGATGAACATCGCCAGCCAGCATGCCGGCTGAAACCGGCTTGCACAGACTGGCACGGCTGGCACGGGCGCTGCCCGTCACGCCTTCCGGCGATCACCGCCTGCCGCGGCGCGCCATCCCTTCCAGCCTGCGCACCCGATCGCTGATCGGCGGGTGCGTGCTGAACAGCTGGGTCAGCGACTGCCCGGATCGGAACGGGTTGGCGATCATCAGGTGTGACTGCGAAACCAGGTTCGGCTCGGCGGCCAGCGGTGCGGCCTTGGTCCCGAGCTCCAGCTTGCGCAGCGCAGCGGCCAGCGCCAGCGGGTCGCCGGTCAGCTCCGCGCCCGATGCGTCGGCCTGGTACTCCCGGGAACGGCTCACGGCCATCTTGACGATGCCAGCCGCGATCGGCCCCACCAGTACGAGCAGCAGGCCAACCAGCGGGTTGCCGCCGTTGCGGCCACCCGCGAACATCGCGATGTAAGACAGATAGCTCACCACGCTGGCCAGCACCCCGGCGATACTCGAGATGAGTATGTCCCTGTTGTAGACGTGGGAGAGCTCGTGCCCGAGCACGGCACGTAACTCCCGCTCGTTGAGCAGCTCGAGAATGCCCTGGGTGCAGCACACCGCCGAGTTGCGGGGATTGCGACCGGTGGCGAAAGCGTTCGGCGAGCGTGTCGGGCTGACGTACAGCCTCGGCATCGGCTGCCGTGCCGTGCTGGACAGTTCCCGGACGATCCGGTACATCGCGGGTTGCTCGGCCTCCGAGACCGGCCGCGCGCGCATCGCACGCAACGCCAGCTTGTCCGAGTTGTAGTAGGCGTAGCCGTTCATGGCCAGGGCGAGCAGCAGGCCGAAGAACAACGCTCCCTGGCCGCCAATCAACCAGCTGATTCCGATGATCAAGGCGCTCAGCAGCCCGAGCAGCATCGCGGTCCGGAACCCGTTTCGATGCGCGTGCACCTGCTCGCCTCCCCACTGCAGCTTCGTTGCGCTCAACGAATGCCTGTCGCCAGTCCAACGACCGAGTGTGCCCTGCGAGTTCCGTATACCAGGACACCGAGGCGAGGAGGGTCACATCAGGGGCGGGAACGAGGGACGCTACCCGTCCCGCAGCTCGAGGGTGCAGCACTTCGGCCCGCCGCCCGCCTTACGTAGCTCGGACACATCGACCCCGATCGGCTCGTAGCCCCGCTCGGCGACCGCCGCTATCAGGTGTTCGGCCTGCTCCGGAAGGATCACCCTCCGGCCGTCCGACAGCGCGTTCAGCCCGAAGGCCTCGGCATCGGCGCGGGTCGCGCGGATCGCGTCCGGGAACATCCGCTCGAGCACCCTCCGTGATCCGGGTGAGAACGCCTCGGGGAAGTAGGCGATGACGGCACCGGAACCGGCCGCCTCATCCGGGGACCGCCCGCCTTCTTCGGAGAGCACGAACAGCGCCGTGTCCAGGTGGTAGAAGTGGGGGTCCACCAGCTGAAGGGACACCACGGGCACGCCGAACACCTCTTGCGCCTCGTCGTGGGCACGCGGGTCGGTGCGGAACCCGGTACCGGCCAGCAGCACCCGCCCGGTCCACACGAGATCCCCCTCGGCCTCGTTGATCTCGGTCGGCATGACGACCTCGGAGTACCCATTGGCGAGGAACCACCTGCGGTAGTGCTCGGCCTCCGGGGCTCGTTCGGCGTTGCGAAAGCGGGAGCCGAGCACGGTGCCCCCGATCACGGTCGCCGCGTTCGCGGCGAACACCATGTCGGGCAGTCCGGGCTGGGGCTCGATCTCCTCGACCGTGTGTCCCAGCTCGCGGTAGATATCGCGCAGTCGTGACCACTGCGCCATGGCGAGCTCGGTGTCCACCGGCAATCGCGGGTTCATCCACGGGTTGATGACATAGCGCACCGTGAAGTAGCGCGGCGGGCACATCAGGTAGCGCCGGCGTGTGGCCACCGGCTCGCGCGTCATCCGGGCAGGTTCCGCAACAGCTGTCATATTTCCCAATCTAGATCGCCCGAAGTCGGCGATCAATTGACAAGTATTGCGGGTACTCGGGCAGAATATTGCGCATGAACGAGCTTGACAAGCGAATCGTTTCATGCCTGCTGAGCAACGCTCGCGCCAGCTACGCCGAGATCGGCCAGACCGTCGGGCTGTCGGCGCCTGCCGTCAAGCGCCGCGTCGACCGGCTCCTGGACACCGGCGTGCTGCGCGGCTTCACTGCCGTCGTGGACCCGGAAGCGCTGGGCAGAGGGACGGAAGCGTTCGTCGAGATGCACTGCAAGGGCAACGTCTCGCCCAACCGCATCCGGGCTGCGGTCGAGGCACTTCCCGAGGTCGCGGGCGCGTACACGGTCTCCGGTGCCGCCGACGCGATCGTTCACCTGAAGGCCGCGAACATCCACCACCTCGAATCCGCCCTCGAACGCCTGCGCGATCTCGAGATCGTGGACACCACCGTCTCCACCGTCGTGCTGTCCACACTGCTCGAACGCGCCCCGGTACCGTCGGAGCCGGCACAGTGAGCACGGCAAGCAGCGCCACCGCTCCCGGCAGGACGCTGCGGCACGAGACAGCGGAGGAAACGGCATGAACGGACAGATCACCGCAGAACACCGCGACAGTGTGGCTGTGATCACCGTGTCCGATCCCGAGCGGCGCAATGCGCTGACGCTCGACCTCTCGGCGCAGCTGGCTGCCGCGGTCGCCGATGCGGAGCGGGATCAGAACGTGCACGCCGTTGTCGTGACCGGGGCACCACCCGCGTTCTGCGCGGGCGCGGATCTCTCCGCGCTGGGCACGGCACGCGAGGACGGTCTCCGCGAGCTCTACGCGGGATTCCTCGCCGTCGCCCACTGCTCACTGCCGACGGTGGCCGCGGTGAACGGCGCCGCGGTCGGTGCGGGACTGAACCTGGCACTCGCGGCCGACGTCCGGCTCGCCGGGCCACGTGCGCGGTTCGACACGCGGTTCCTGCGCCTCGGCATCCACCCCGGCGGCGGTATGACCTGGATGCTACAGCGCGTCGTAGGGCCGCAGCAGGCCGCGGCGATGGCGCTGTTCGGTGAGGTGCTCGACGCCGCTGCCGCGAAGGAGGCCGGGCTGGTGCACCGCGTGGTCGACGGCGAGCCCGACGACCTCGTGGCGGCTGCAACCACCTTCGCAGCCGGAGCGGCCGACGCTCCCCGAGAGCTGCTCGATGTGACCAAGCGCACCATGCGCGCCACCCGCTCGCTCGCCGAGCACGATCAGGCGGTGGACCTGGAGATCGCCCCGCAGCTCGAATCGATCGACTCACCGGAGTTCGCCGCACGACTGGCGGCGAGCAAGCAACGGATCAGCGGCAAGAACGGCTGATCGCGGGCGGCAGACCCACCCCGGGAGTCGCGCCCGCACCGGACCGGGCCACGTGCACTGTGCGGTCGGTCACCCCGCCCTGGGAAAACCCGTTACCACAGGTAACCTTAGGGGTCATGACCTGGCGGAATAAGGTTCCGTCCACCCAGTGGAAACTCGGCTCACTCGTTCGTCATCACGACACAATCCGAGCTAACCTCGAATTACGGCCGATGCGCACATGGGCGTGGCGCGACCTCGCACGTCGCCGTAGCGATCGGTCGCGAAGCTGACCGCCACACGCACACGAGACACGAGGCCGCCCACGCCGCGCCTGCCGGGAAAGAAGGATTCCTGCACCGATGACCACCGACGAAACCACGGCACTGAAGGCAAACCGGCCCACCGAAGTGACCCGTCTCGAGCGGGTGGTCGTCCGGTTCGCCGGTGATTCCGGTGATGGTATGCAGCTCACGGGGGATCGTTTCACCTCGGAGGCGGCGGCGTTCGGTAACGACCTGGCCACCCTGCCGAACTTCCCGGCGGAGATCCGCGCCCCGCAAGGCACCCTCCCAGGCGTGTCGTCGTTCCAGCTGCACTTCGCCGACTACGACATCCTGACCCCGGGCGATCGCCCTGACGTACTGGTGGTGATGAACCCGGCTGCGCTGATGGCCAACATCGGTGACCTGCCCCGGGGTGGCACCGTCATCATCAACACCGACGAGTTCACCCAGCGGAACCTGACCAAGGTCGGTTACGAGCAGAGTCCCCTCGAGGACGGTTCGCTCGAGCCCTACGTGGTGCATCAGGTGGCGATGTCCACGTTGACCAAGGGGGCTCTCGAGGAGACCGGCCTTGGCAAGAAGGACGCCGAGCGCTGCAAGAACATGTTCGCCCTCGGGTTGCTGTCGTGGATGTACCACCGACCTACCGAGGGCACCGAACGGTTCTTGCGGGACAAGTTCGCGGGTAAGCCCACACTTGCCGAGGCCAACATCCTGGCGTTCCGTGCAGGCTGGAACTACGGCGAGACCACCGAGTCGTTCGCCACTACCTACGAGGTCGCTCCCGCGTCGCTGCCGAAGGGAACCTACCGACAGATCACCGGCAACCAAGCGCTGGCTTACGGGATTGTTGCCGCGGGTCAGCAATCCGAGCTACCGGTCATGTTCGGTTCGTACCCGATCACTCCGGCCAGTGATGTGCTGCACGAGATCAGCAAGCACAAGAACTTCGGCGTGACGACCTTCCAGGCCGAGGACGAGATCGCCAGCATCGGCGCCGCGCTCGGCGCTTCCTACGGCGGGGCGCTCGGTGTCACCTCGACCTCGGGTCCCGGCGTGGCGCTCAAGAGCGAGACCATCGGTTTCGGAGTGATGACCGAGCTGCCGTTGATCGTCATCGACGTGCAGCGTGGCGGCCCCTCGACGGGTCTGCCCACCAAGACCGAGCAGGCCGACCTGTTGCAGGCGATGTACGGACGCAACAGCGAATCCCCTGTGCCGATCATCGCCCCGCAATCGCCCGGAGATTGCTTCGACGCCGCGCTGGAGGCCGCCAGGATCGCACTGACCTACCGCACCCCGGTGTTCCTGCTCTCCGATGGGGCCATCGCCAACGGCTCCGAACCGTGGCTGGTCCCCAGTGTGGACAGCTTGCCCGACCTGCGGGTGACCTTCGCCACCGAGCCCAACGCCGCCGACGGGTCCGGCGAGTTCTGGCCGTACGTGCGCGACCCGGAGACACTGGCCCGCGCGTGGGCCGTGCCCGGCACCGCAGGCCTGCAGCACCGCATCGGTGGGCTGGAGAAGGCCGACGGCATCGGTCACATTTCCTACGACCCCGACAACCACGACCGGATGGTGCGGCTACGCCAAGCCAAGATCGACAACATTCCCCTCCCGGACGTGACCGTCGACGATCCGGGCGGCCAGGCCGAGGTACTGGCGCTGGGCTGGGGTTCGACCTTCGGGCCGATCGGGGCGGCCTGCCGGCGCGTACGCGCCAACGGCATGTCCATCGCCCAGGCCCACCTGCGCCACCTCAACCCGCTGCCCGCCAACCTCGGCGAGGTTCTCGCGCGCTACCGGCGGGTCATCGTCCCCGAGATGAACCTCGGCCAGCTCGCACAACTCATTCGCGCCCGCTACCTGGTCGACGCCATCAGCCACACCAAGGTCGCCGGGCTGCCGTTCAAGGCGGAGGATCTCGAGGCCACCTTCACCGATCTCGTCATCAGCTCCAACGGCAAGGAGGGTCACCAGTGACCGCCATCGATCTCGGGCTGCCCGCGCTGGGTGGGTTGGACGATGTGCCGACCTCCGAAGAGGCGCAGAAGGCCAAGGACTACAAGTCCGATCAGGAAGTCCGCTGGTGCCCGGGCTGCGGCGACTACATCGTGCTGAACACGGTGCAGTCGTTCCTGCCGAGTCTGGGGCTCAAGCGCGAGAACATCGTGTTCGTCTCCGGTATCGGGTGCTCGTCGCGGTTCCCGTACTACATGAACACCTACGGGATCCACTCCATCCACGGCCGCGCACCCGCGATCGCGACCGGCCTGGCCTCCAGCCGCCCCGATCTCTCGGTCTGGGTGGTAACCGGGGACGGGGACGCGCTGTCCATCGGCGGCAACCACCTCATCCACACGCTGCGCCGCAACGTCAACCTGACCATCCTGCTGTTCAACAACCGCATCTACGGGCTCACCAAGGGGCAGTACTCACCCACCAGCGATCAGGGGATGGTCACCAAGTCCACCCCGATGGGTTCGGTCGACACCCCGTTCAACCCGATCTCGCTCGCGCTCGGCGCCGAGGCCACCTTCGTCGCGCGCGCCCTCGATTCCGACAAGAAGGGCCTGTCGGAGGTGCTGCAGGCCGCCGCATCGCACCGCGGGTCGGCACTGGTCGAGATCTACCAGAACTGCCCGATCTTCAACGACGGCGCCTTCGACGTGCTCAAGGACAAGGATGAAGCCGCCAGCAGGCTCATCCCGCTACAGCCCGGTGAGCCGGTCACCTTCGGCACCGACGGCGACTACGCGGTGGTCCGTTCCGGCTTCGGCGGCCTCCGGGTCGCCAGGACCAGCGACGTCGACCCCGGCGACATCGTCGTCCACGACCCCACCATCGACGATCCCGCCTACGCCTTCGCGCTCTCGCGGCTGGATGACCAGACACTGACCCACACCCCTACCGGCATCTTCCGGCAGGTCGCCCGGCCGACCTATGACGACCTCGCCCGCGAGCAGGTCACCAAGGCTGTCCAGAACAACCCCGGCGACCTGCAAGCCCTGCTGACCGGCAACGACACCTGGACCGTCAGCTGAACCCTTGGGCGGGCCGGATTCACGGCCCGCCCAAGGCCGCTCAACGCGGAGCCTCGGGGGCGACTGTCTGCGGCCTTCGAGCCGTTCGGGGCCGTTCGGGTCAGTTCAACGGCCGGAAACCGACCCGCTCGGCGTCGGCGGCGCTGGCGAACCACACCTCGGCGACCATGCGGGGGTACTGCGGCGAGTCCGCCGTGCAGTAGCGCAGCGCCGTCACGCTCGCCTTCACCGGGAAGTCGGGCGAGGGTTGCCCGCCGCCGGGCAACGGCATCGCCGATCCCGGCCCGAACGGCCCCGCAGCGTGCCCTTCCTGCTGGTTCGCGTAGCCGACCTGCGTGCCGCCAGCTTCCTGCTGATCCGCAGGGGTGAACAGATCGTCCTTGGCGGATTCGGACTGGTGTTGGGTGGGCTCGAACAGTGAACCGCTGGTGGCGTGTTCCGATTCGGAGTACGGCTTCCTCCTGGCCACCGGGCGCATCGAGGGCTGGATCGGCTTCGGCGGTTCGAAGCCACCCCGGATACCGCGAGTCGCACCCCGCGTGCGCTTCGGCAACTCGCCGCCCCCGGTGCCCGCGTCGGCCCGTGGCAGGTCATCGTCGGCGAAGGGGTCCGACAGTCCCGATGTCCCGGCGGGCTCCCCGGCGACCGGGGTGTCGTCGTGCGATGAGTCGGACTCCGACTCCGCCATCGACGGGGCCTCCCACCCGGCGCTCTGGTGGTCCGTCCCGGCTCCTATGACGGTCTCCGCGACAGCCTCACCCGCGCCGTCCGTGCCCGCGGGCTCAGCCGGGTCGGCCGCGGCGACCGCAGGGGAATCGGCCGATCCGGTTCCCTGCGGGGCGAACAGCTCGGATCCGGTCGCCTCCTGTTCCAGGGAACCGTCGCCGACGGGCCGTTCCTCACCGGTCGTTTCCCCGCTGCGGCGCTCGGTGTCCCACGGCTTCTCGGTGTCCCACGGCTGCTCGGCCGTGAACCGACCGGTTTCCGCGCGATCCGCATCCGTTGTCCACGACGGACGGTGCTCGCTCGGGGCGACCGGGTTCCGCCCGGCGTGGTCCCGGTGGCCTTCGTGTGGGTGCGGTCCGGTGTCGTACTGTGCCGGGTACTGCCGCTCGGGCCACGGTGGCTGCTGGCCGCCCGTGCGCTCGCCACCCGCCGGCGGGTGCTGTGGCGTGACCGGGTTGGTGAACCTGGTCTGCGGGTCGGCGTGAGGCGGCTCCTGTCGCGGCCGCTGCTGTGCCTGGCGCTCCTGCTGTTGCGGCGATTGTGGCTGCGGGCGCCCGCTGAAGCTGTCGGACTCCATCCACGGCGGGCGCACCTGGCGGGTCAGCTGGTCCGAACCGCCACCGGGTGGGGCTTCTGCGTCCGGCCACCGCTCCGCCTGCGCGGATCCGGCGGCCTGTTCGGGGGCCTGCTCGTCGCGTTCTTCCCACCGGCCTCGCACGGTACCGGGCTCCTGGGAGGTGTGCCGCTCTTGTTCGGCTGACAATCGCCGCTCGAGCTGCCGGATACGCTGATGCGCGGGTCGTACCAGCAGGACCCAGGTAAGAAGGGCGCCTACGAGGAAGGCAACGAGTGCCCACAACCAGACTTGCGCAAAGACGGACATGTCTTCGAGTGTCTCCCAACGGCTAGTGGGTGCGCGAGGCGAGATACTCCGCGATCGATTCACAGGCTGTACGAGCCGAGGATTCCGGCAGGACGGCCAGCTCGGACCGCGCTCGCTGCGCGTACTCCGCGAGCGTCGCTCGCGCGCGTTCCAGCCCGTGCGAACGACGCAGCAGCGTCACCGCCTCACCGACGAGATCGTCGTCGTCCAGCGGCGAGGACAGTAGCTCCACGAGCCTGTCATTCTCCCTGTCGTCGGAGAGCGCGTACAGCATCGGTAGGGTCCGGATCCCTTCCCGTAGATCGGTGCCCTGTGCCTTGCCGAGCTCGTCCGAGGGCGAAGCGATATCGATGATGTCGTCGGAGATCTGAAACGCCACCCCGATGATCTCACCGAACCGGCGCAGGGCGTCCACCTGCTCCGTGGGAGCTCCCGACAGCATCGCCCCGAAATGACCTGCGGTCGCGATCAGCGAGCCCGTTTTCTGGCCGATCGCCGTCAGGTAATGTTGGACGGGGTCCTCACCGTCACTCGCACCGACGGTCTCGCGCATCTGCCCGGTGACCAGCTCACCGAATGTCTCGGCGATGATGCGGGATGCCTCGGCGCCGAGGGCCGCGACCAGCCGTGAGGCGTGAGCGAAGAGGAAGTCGCCGGTCAGGATCGCGAGGGTGTTGTCCCACCGCGCGTTCGCGCTCTGCGTCCCCCTGCGCATCGCCGCCTCGTCCATCACGTCGTCGTGATAGAGCGTGGCCAGGTGCACCAGCTCGACCGCGGCGGCAGCGGTCACCACCGCGTCCCTGTCCGCCTCGCCGAACCGGCTGGCCAGCAGCGTGAACAGCGGCCGGAACCGCTTGCCGCCTGCCTGCACCAGGTGCAGCGCGGCCTCGTTGACGAACGGTACGTCGCTGCGCACCACTGAACGCAGCCGCCACTCCACCCGGTCGAGACCGGCGGCCAGCTCTGCGAGCAAGCCGTCGTCGTCCACCTCAAGGCCGATGGCTGCCTTCAGCTCCGTGACGGCACCGTTTCCCGGGGCCCGGTTCCGAGGCTCGGCCTCGCCCACCGAGCCGCTCACGGCCTCATCGAACTCCGACACGACGGCTACGCCCTCTCCAGCAGCGGATCACGATCGCTGCCCAGCCTAGCGGTTGGTCCGGCTGCCTATCCGTCGGGCGGGGCCCCGTCAGGGGCTGCGACCGGCGGATGTTCCCACCGGCAGCCGGACCAGAGCCCGGGATGACACAGCGGTTGGTCCGGCTGCCTATCCGTCGGGCGGGGCCCCGTCAGGGGCTGCGACCGGCGGATGTTCCCACCGGCAGCCGGACCAGAGCTCGCGATGACACAGCGGTTGGTCCGCTCGCCATCCGACGGACGGCACCCCGGAGGGGGTGGCGGCCGTCGGATGGCGAGCCGAAGGACTCCTTCGGTACATGATGTGCACCCGAGGTCCCCTTCGGCTCGCCCCACCGGTCGGCTCTAGAACGCGAAGGTGCCCGCGCTGGCCCAGTCCAACGCGAAGCCGGGGTAGACGCCGAGCACCAGGGTGGCGATGGTGCCGATGGCGATGGTTGCGGTGGTGAACGCTCCTGGGACGCTGACGGTCGGGCCGCCTGGTGAGGGTTCGGAGAAGTACATCACCACCACCACCCGCAGGTAGTAGAACGCCGCCACCGCGCTGAACACCAGGGCCAGCACGACAAGCGCGACGAGCCCTTCGGACAGTGCCGCGGCGAACACCACGAACTTGCCGACGAATCCGCTGGTCAACGGGATACCGGCCAGGGCGAGCAGCAGGAAGGTGAACACCGCGGCCAGCAGTGGCGAGCGCTTGGCCAGGCCTGCCCATGCCGAGAGGTCGGTGGCCTCCCCCGACGCGTCGCGTACCAGGCTGACGACGGCGAACGCGGCGATCGTGGTGAAGCCGTAGGCGAGCAGGTAGAACATCGTCGCCGCCAGACCGTCCTCGCTCAGCGTCATGACACCGATCACCAGGAACCCGGCGTGCGCGATCGAGGAGTAGGCGATCATCCGTTTGATGTCGCGCTGCGTCAACCCGAGGATCGCGCCGATGGCCATCGACACCACGGCCACGCCCCACAGCACGCCACGCCACTCCCAGCTGGCGCCCTCGAAGGCCACGTAGAGCACACGCAGCATGGCGCCGAAGGCAGCCACCTTGGTGCAGGCGGCCATGAAGCCGGTCACCGAGGTGGGTGCGCCCTGGTACACATCGGGGGTCCAGGTGTGGAACGGCCCGACCGATCCCTTGAACAGCAGGCCGACAACCAGCAGCCCGAGCCCGGTGAACAGCAGGGTGTCCGAGCGGGCGGTGCCCGCGGCGGCCTCGGCGATGTCGGCCAGCTTCACCGAGCTCGCGTAGCCGTACAGCAGCGCGAGCCCGTACAGGAAGAAGGCGCTGGCGAAAGCGCCGAGCAGGAAGTACTTCACCGCAGCTTCCTGCGACAGCAACCGCCTACGGCGCGCGAGCCCGCACAGCAGGTACAGCGGCAGGCTCAGCACCTCGAGCGCGATGAACATGGTCAGCAGGTCGTTGGCGGCGACGAAGGTCATCATGCCGCCGAGCGCGAACAGCGTCAGCGGGAAGACCTCGGTCTGCATCTGGTATGGCTCGGCGGCACCGGCACCGGCATCGTCACCGCCTGCCCGCGAGCCCGAGGTCACCGTGGTGGGGCCCGAGCCGCCACCGCTGCCACCCGCGACTCCCCGCAGCGCCGCCTGCGAGGCGAACGCGCCGCCGGGTTCCACGGACCGTTCCGCGATGAACAGCAACGCACCGAAGCCCAGCACCAGCAACGTGCCCCAGAGGAACAGCGCGGGCCGGTCGATGGCGAGCGTCTCGGCCATCGTGGTGATGCCCGCCTCGGGCGCGCCCGGGATGTAGACGCCGAGCGCGATCGCCGCCCCCGCGAGCGCCGCGACGCTGACCACTACCTGGACCGACCACCGATGCTGTTTCGGCACGAAGGCCTCGAGCAGCACGCCGACGGCCGCGGCGCCCAGGATGATCACGATAGGCAGAATCGCCCCGTAGTCGATGGAGGGCGGAGTCATCGCGTCCACCTGCGCTGGGAACATCTCGAGCCTCACCTTTCGTCACCGCCCTGCACGGCACTCATCGTCGCCTCCACCGACGGCGTGACCACGTCGACGACCGGCTTAGGGTAGATCCCGAGTCCGATGATCAGCACGACCAGCGGGGCAAGCACCGCCAGCTCACGGCGGGAGGTGTCCCGCACCACCTTCGGTGCCGCGACCTCGGGTGCCTGCACCGCACCCGGACCACCTGCCGCACCGACCAGCGCGTTGCCGCGTACCGGCCCCTGCATCACCCGCTGGTACAGCCACAGCACGTAGACCGCGGCGAGCACCATGCCGATCGCGGCGAACACAGTGAACACCGGCCGGGTCTCGAAGGCGCCGAGCAGCACGAGGAACTCGCTGATGAAGGTGTTCGTGCCCGGCAGGGCCAGCGTGGCCAGCCCGGCCACGAGCATCAGCCCGGCGAGCACCGGTGTCACCTTGGCCATGCCCCCGTAATCGGAGATCACGCTGGAACCGCCACGCGCGATCACCATGCCGATGACCAGGATCAGCATGCCGGTGGCCAGGCTGTGGTTGAGCATGTAGGTGACCGCGCCGACCTGGGACTGCATGCTGAACGCGAAGATGCCCAGCGTGATGAACCCGAAGTGGGCGATCGACACATAGGCCACGAACCGCTTCATGTCCTGCTGGCCCGCCGCCAGCACCGAGGCGTACAGCACACCGGCCACTGCCAGCGTCAGCACCCACGGCGCCAGTTCCTGGCTCGCCGCGGGGAACATCGGGATGCAGTACCGCAGGAAACCGAACGTGCCAACCTTGTCCAGTACACCGACCAGTACCACGGCCACCCCGATCGGCGCCTGGCCCGCGGCATCCGGCAGCCAGGTGTGCAGCGGCACGAGCGGCGCCTTGATCGCGAACGCCAGGAAGAACCCGAGGAACAGCCAGATCTGGGTGGACAGCGGGGCATCGGAGACCACCGCGGTCAGTGTGGCCCAGTCGAAGGTGCCCTCGGTGAGCTCCTCGGAGGCGATCACGTATGCCCCGATCACCGAGGCCAGCATGATCAGCCCGCCGAGGAAGGAATACAGGAAGAACTTGACCGCTGCGTACTGCCGGTTCGGGCCGCCGTAGGCACCGATGAGGAAGTACATCGGCACCAGCATGACCTCGAACAGCACGTAGAACAGGAAGACGTCGGTGGCCGAGAAAACGCCGATCGTCAGCCCCTGCTGCACCAGGATCAGCGACAGGTACCCGCCCGCGCTGCGGCCTGCAGGCAGCCGGTCGGTCACCCCGAGCACCGTGATCACCAGCGGGACCAGCAGGGCGATGACCGCGATCATCACCAGCGCGATGCCGTCGATGCCGAAGGCGAAGTGGATGCCGAACCGGGGGATCCACTCGACCGAGCTGGTCTGCTGCATCCGGTCGCCGCCTGGCTCGTAGCTGTTCCACAGCGGGATGACCAATGCCAGCGTGGCCAGCGAGAAGCCGAGCGCGGTGCGGAACGCGAGCCGGTCGTTGTCCCGCAGCCACGCGACGACGACGGCGCCGGCGATGGGCAGCAGGATCAGCGCGAGCAACCAGGTCATAGGAACCTCACCATCAACAACAGACCGACGAGCACGCCGGCGCCGGCGAGCATGGACAGCGCGTAGGACCGCACGAAGCCGGTTTGCAGCCTGCGCAGCCGGCCGGAGCCACCGCCGAGCCCTGCCGCCAGGCCGTTGACGATCCCGTCGACGCCCCGGTTATCCACGTAGACCAGCGCCCGCGACAGCCAGATCCCCGGGCGGGCGACCAGCGCCTCGTTGATCGCGTTGCCGTACAGATCCTTACGCGCGGCCGTTACGACGGCGCTCACGTGCTGCGGCCGCTCCACCTCCGGCTGGACCCTGCCGACCAGCAGCCAGGCCACCAGGATGCCCAGACCGACGGCGGTCAACGTGGCTGCCACGACCGTGCCGTGCCCCAGCACCGGGTCGGGCCCCGGTTGCAGCGCACCCAGCGACGGCGTCAGCCAGCTCGCCAGCCGGTCGTCCTGCGCGAAGAAGTAGCCGGACCCGACCGAGCCGATGGCCAGCAGGATCATCGGCCAGGCCATCACCGGCCCCGACTCGTGCGGGTGGAACTCGCGGCCGTCGGTGGATCGCAGGTTCTCCCACCGCGGCTTGCCGAAGAACGTCAGCAGCATCAACCTGGTCATGTAGAAGGCGGTGATACCGGCACCGAGCAGCGCGGCACCGCCGAACACCCAGCCTTCGATGCCGCCTTGCCCGAAGGCCGCGTCGATGATCGCGTCCTTGGAGTAGAAGCCGGACAGGAACGGGAAACCGATCAGCGCGAGATAGCCGAGCCCGAAGGTGGCGAAGGTGATCGGCATCTTGCGGTACAACCCGCCGAACTTCCGGATGTCGACTTCGTCGTTCATGCCGTGCATGACCGAGCCTGCACCGAGGAACAGCCCCGCCTTGAAGAACCCGTGGGTCAGCAGGTGCATGATCGCCAACGCGTAGCCGAACGGCCCGAGCCCGACGGCGAGCATCATGTACCCGATCTGGCTCACCGTGGAGTAGGCGAGCACCTTCTTGATGTCGTCGTAGGCGCAGGCGATGACGGCGCCGAGCAACAGCGTCAGGGCGCCGATGATGGTCACGGCGAGCTGGCCTGCCGGGGTGACGTTGAAGATCGGCCCGGCCCGTGCGATGAGGTAGACGCCCGCGGTGACCATGGTCGCCGCGTGGATCAGCGCGGACACCGGGGTGGGACCTTCCATCGCGTCCGGGAGCCAGGCCTGCAGCGGGAACTGGCCCGACTTGCCGCAGGCACCCAGCAGCAGCAACAACGCGATCGCCAGCGTCACGCTGGTTGGCACCTCGCCGATACCGGCGAATACCTCGGAGTAGGAGGTGCTGCCGATGTGACGCCACATCAAGAAGATCGCCAGTGCGAGGCCGACGTCGCCGACCCGGTTCATGATGAACGCCTTCTTGGCTGCGGTGGCCGCGCTCGGCTTGTGCTGCCAGAACCCGATCAGCAGGTACGAGGCCAGGCCGACGCCCTCCCAGCCGAGGTAGAGCGTCACGAAGCCGTTACCGAGCACCAGCACCAGCATCGCGGCGACGAACAGGTTCATGTACGCGAAGAACTTGCGTCGGTCCTGGTCGTGCGCCATGTAGCCGACCGAGTACACGTGGATGACCGAGCCGACACCGGTGATCAGCAACGCGAACGTCACCGCCAGCGGGTCGATCAGCAGCGCGAAATCCACCTGGAGCTGCTCGACCGGGATCCAGGAGAACAGGTGTACCTCGGCAGAGCGGTCCGCGGCCTGCCTGCCGAGCAGGGTGACGAACAGCGCTACCGCGTAGGCGAAGGATGCGACGACCGTCGCGCAGCCCAGCAGGTGCCCCCATCCGTTGGTGCGCTTACCACCGATGAGGAGGATGAGGGCGCCGAGGGCGGGAAAGGCCACCAGCAGCCACGATGATGCGATCACTGTCTAACCCCTACAAGTCTTCCCGTTCGCATTCCGGCAACTCCCGGCGTCAGTACTTCAACAGGTTGGTGTCGTCGATGGACGCCGAGCGTCGTGCCCGGAAGATGGACGTGATGATGGCCAGTCCCACGACGACCTCGGCCGCGGCCACGACCATCACGAAGAACGCCATCACCTGACCGTCGAGGCTCCCGTCGATCCTCGCGAATGTGATCAAGCTGAGGTTCACCGAGTTGAGCATCAGCTCGATGCACATGAACACCACGATCGCGTTCCGGCGCACCAGAACGCCGACAGCACCGATCGAGAACAGCAGCGCGGACAGCAGCAGGTAGTACTCCGGGGTCACGCCTTACCCCCTTCGCTGTCGCCGCCTGCGTCGTGATCGCCGCTGTCGTCGGGCTCACTGTGCTCGGTATGTTCCCCAAGCTCGAGTGTCCTGAGCTGGCCCGGTGGTGAGACCCGGCGTGCGGTGGGGGTCGACTCGATCAGCTCGGAGAGTGACTCCTCGGCCACCGAGCCGTCCGGCAGCAGGGCGGGCGTGGCCACCGAGTTGCCGGTCGCGAACACCCCGGGCCCCGGCCGCCCTGTCGGCCGCTCGGATCCATCGCGGAAGCGGGCTTCGACCTGCTCCCGCTGGCTACGCTTGGCGCCTTCGTCCCGCCGGTCCCGCTGCGCCAGCACGATCCCCGCCAACCCCGCGATGATCAGCAGCACCGCGGTGAGCTCGAACGGGAACAGGTAGTCGGAGAAGATCAGCCTGCCGAGGCCGCCTGCTCCGCCGCCTTCCGGCGTCGTGGGATCCAGCGGCGGCGCGGCCGTAACGTCGGTGAGCGAGCGGGCGAGCGCCAGCGACAGCAGTCCCGCGAAGCCCACGCCGAACACCGCCGCGGCCAGCCGCTGGCCACGCAGCACCTCGACCAGCGCATCGGAGCTGTCCTTGCCCGCCATCATCAGCACGAACAGGAACAGCATCATCACCGCGCCGGTGTAAACGATGATCTGGGTGAAGCCAAGGAAAGCAGCGTTTTGGATCAGGAAGAAGACGCCCAGCGTCAACATGGTGACGACCAGCCACAGGGCCGAGTGCACCGCGTTGCGCATGAACACCGTGCCGAGCGCCCCGGCGACAGCGAGCGGGCCGAGAATCCAGAACGCGACGGCCTCCCCGGTCGTCACCACGTCCTCGGCGGGCTGCTGCGCCAGCACCATTCCCGCTTGCGCCAACGACGTCACTGGAGCGCCTCCTCATCCTGCACGGCACCCTGCTTACGGTCGAGCTCGGGGCCGTAGACGTAGTAGTCCTGCTCGTCGTCGCCCAGCCGCATCGGGTGAGGAGGCTCCTCCATCCCGGGCAACAGCGGGGCCATCAGGTCCTCCTTGGTGTAGATGAGCTTCCGCCGGTCGTCGTCGGCGAGCTCATAGAAATTGATCATCGTCAGCGAGCGGGTCGGGCAGGCCTCGACGCACAGCCCGCAGCCGATGCAGCGGAGGTAGTTGATCTGGTAGTCCTTGCCGTAACGCTCGCCGGGCGAGTACCGCTCCTCCTCGGTGTTCGTACCGCCCTCGACGAAGATCGCGTCCGCGGGGCACGCCCAAGCGCACAGCTCGCAGCCGACGCACTTCTCCAGCCCGTCAGGGTGCCGATTGAGCTGGTGCCGTGCCCGGTAGCGCGGGGCAGGCTGGTGGTACTCCTCCGGGTACTGCTCGGTGACCACCTTCTTGAACATCGTGGAGAAGGTGACCCCGAACCCTTTCAGCCCGTCAAACATTCCCATCGTTGTCGGCCTCCTTCCGGCCTTCGGCTCCGATGGCGCGGGTGTCGCCGCGTTCCTGGCCTGCGCGCCTGCCACCGACCGCGGTGCGCCGCTTGGGCCGCTTCGGGACTTCCAGATCCAACGGCGGTACCGGGTACCCGCTGCCGGTGACCGGGACCCGGTCGGTGTGCTGCTCCGCCTGCTTCTCCGGGATCAGCAGGCTCAACAGCACGATCACCGCGATCACCGCACCGCCGAAGACCAGGATCTGGGTAGTGGTGACCTCCGCGTCGGTGCGCAGCGCCCGGATACCGGCGATCAGCACGATCCAAGCCAGGTTGACCGGGATCAGCACCTTCCAGCCCAGCCGCATGAACTGGTCGTAGCGGAACCGTGGCAGCGTCCCGCGCAACCAGATGAACAGGAACATGATGACCAGGCACTTGAGCACGAACCACAGGACCGGCCACCAGCCCTCGTTCAGCATGCCGTCGCCGATCGCCGACAGCGGCCACGGTGCCATGTAACCGCCGAGGAACAGCGTCACCGCGAACGCCGACATCACGAAGATCATCACGTACTCGGCGAGAAAGAACAGCGCGAACTTCAACGAGCTGTACTCGGTGTGGAAGCCACCGACCAGCTCGGACTCCGCCTCCGGGAGGTCGAACGGCGCCCGGTTGGTCTCCCCGACGATGGAGATCAGGAAGATGATGAAGCTCGGCAGCAGCAGTACCGCGAACCAGCCGTCGACCTGCGCGTCCACGATATCCCCTGTGGACAACGACTGGGCGTACAGGATCACGGCAACCAGCGACAGCCCCATCGCGATCTCATAGGAGATCACCTGAGCGGCCGAGCGCAACGAACCGAGCAGCGGGTACGGCGAGCCCGACGCCCAGCCCCCGAGCACGATGCCGTACACGCCGATGGCCGAGGCGGCCAGCACCACTAGCACACCGACCGGGATATCGATCAGCTGCAGGTACGTGGTGTGCCCGAAGATCTCCACCTGCGGCCCGATGGGGATCACCGCGAGCGCGGCGAACGCGGTGGCGGTGGAGATCACCGGAGCGAGGAAGTACACCTTCTTGTCCGCCTTCTCCGGCACGATCTCCTCGGCGAAGGCGAGCTTGATGCCGTCGGCGAGGGACTGCAGCCAGCCACCCGGCCCCACACGGTTGGGGCCGCTGCGGTGCTGCATCCTCGCCACGACCTTGCGCTCCCAGACGATCATGAACAGCGTCATGACCACCCCGAAGCCGAACAGCATCACGACCTTGAGCAGCACCAGCCACAACGGGTCGTTGGCCAGCACCTCCGCCCGTGTCATCTCCTCGGGCGCCTGGGCGAGAAAGGCGGTCATGCGCGGTCTCCCTCCCCACGTGCCGCGGGCTGTGCCTCTCCCGGCGGCGAGCCCGCTGTGAGCGTAACCGCGCCACCGTGCCCGACGCCGAGCGCGCTGCGCACCGACACCGGGGAGCGGGCAGGAACCCACACGACATCATCGGGCATATCCGTGATCTCGGCTGGCAACGTCAGCTCACCTCGGCCGGTACGGACCGTGGTCTGGCCGCCCTGCTCGATGCCGTGCCGATGCGCGGTCGCCGCCGACATCCGCATCACCGCGCGGCGTGCCGTACCCGCCAGGTGCGGCTCGTCCACCTGGAGCGAGCCGTTGTCGAGCAGCTGATGCCAGGTGGCGAGCACCACCCCGCCACCCGAGCTGGCACCGTCGGCGCCACGCACTTCCGCAGGTGCCTGCCTCTGCTGCCCGGTACCGCCCGCCTCCGGCGTGCCGTACCGCCGCGCGATCTCGGTGGCCCTGGCCAGCTCTGCCCCCGTGGCGCTGGGGGTCTGCGTGAACAGGTCCACGTCCATCTCCACAGCCAGCGTGTCCAGGATCCGGCAATCCGGCAGCGCCCCAGTGCCCTCCAAGGTCACCTCGAACTCGCGCTTGCGACCCTCCCAGTTGAGGTAGCTACCGGACTTCTCGTCGACGGGCGCGATCGGCAGCACCACATCGGCGTGCTCTGTCACCGGGCTGGGACGCATCTCGATACTGAGCACGAATCCAGCGGTGCGCAGCGCCTCGCGCGCGGCAGCTGGATCCGGCAGGTCGTCCGGGTCCACCCCGGCGACGACCAGCGCATCCAGCTCGCCCTTGGCGGCGGCGGCGATGATCTCGCCGGTGTCCCTTCCCCGGTTCGCGGGCAACGCGCTCACGTCGGTGCCCCACAACGAGGCGAGCTCCGCGCGGGCACCGGCGTCGCTTACCGGCGCGCCGCCGGGCAGCAGCACGGGCACCGCTCCTGCTTCGAGCGCGCCGCGCTCCCCGGCACGTCGCGGGATCCAGGCGACGCGCGCCCCGGTGCGTCGCGACAACTCGTCCACCGCGGCGAACAGCCCGGGCACCTCGGCCGCCCGCTCGCCGAGCAGGACCACCGCGCCGGGGGTCCGTAGCGCCTCGTCCAGGTCTGCGGCGTGCCCGGCGATACCTGCCACGGCGGCGGCCTCCCCGCCTGGCGGGCAGGTCAGCAGCTCACCAAAGGTCT
Organism: Haloechinothrix sp. LS1_15; assembly: GCF_033042135.1. Taxonomy (NCBI): domain Bacteria; kingdom Bacillati; phylum Actinomycetota; class Actinomycetes; order Pseudonocardiales; family Pseudonocardiaceae; genus Haloechinothrix; species Haloechinothrix sp. LS1_15. The sequence continues at coordinate 279,132 of NZ_WBXM01000006.1, forward strand.
TGCGCACCGACGGCGTGGCCCACTGGCCAATGTGGAACACCCGGGTACCGCGATCCCGCGCGGCCTTGCGCAGCCGCAGGAACACGATGGGCGATTCCTCTTCCGGCTCGAAAGCCACACACAGCACGGCCGGTGCCTGCTCCAAGTCGGCGTAGGTCACACCGGACTCCGACCCGACACCGGTACCGAGCACCCTGCTGGTCAGGAAGTCGAGCTCGGCAGCGGAGTGGGCGCGCGCACGGAAGTCGATGTCGTTGGTGCGCAGCGCCATCCTGGCGAACTTGGCGTAGGCGTAGGCGTCCTCGACGGTGAGCCTGCCTCCTGCCAGGACGGCACCGCCGCCGCGCTCGCGCGCGTCGAGCAGTGCCTGCGAGGCCCGGCGCAGCGCCTCCGTCCACGCTGCCTCGCGGAGCTCACCGGTGCCTGCGTCGCGCACCAGCGGCTTACGGATCCGGTCGCGGGAGGTGGCGTAGCGGAACGCGAACCGGCCCTTGTCGCAGTCCCATTCCTCGTTCACCTCGGGGTCCTCCCCGGCGAGCCTGCGCATCACCTTGCCGCGCCGGAAGTCGCTGCGCAGCGAGCATCCCGCCGAACAGTGCTCGCACACGCTCGGCGAGGACACCAGGTCGAACGGCCGCGACCGGAACCGGTACTCGGCAGAGGTCAGCGCGCCGACCGGGCAGATCTGGATGGTGTTGCCGGAGAAGTAGCTCTGGAACGGATCCCCGGCCGAGGTGCGGGATGCGGAGTCGATCACATCGCTGGTCTCGGCGGTTCCCACCTGCTGGTTGGGACCGCGCTCCAGCATCTCGATGAACGGATCACCCGCGATCTGCTCGGAGAACCGGGTGCAACGCTGGCACAGCACGCAGCGCTCCCGATCGAGCAGCACCTGCGAGGAGATCGCCAACGGCTTGGGGAAGGTGCGCTTTTTGTCGACGAACCGCGATGTCGCTCTGCCGTGGGCCATCGCCTGGTTCTGCAGCGGGCACTCGCCGCCCTTGTCGCAGATCGGGCAGTCCAGCGGGTGGTTGATGAGCAGCAGCTCCATCACACCCTCCTGGGCCTTCTCGGCGACCCGGGAGGTGTACTGGGTCTTGACCACCATGCCTTCGGCCACCGTGATGGTGCAGGAGGCCTGTGGCTTCGGCATGGGCCTACCGTTGACCTCGACCTCGACCAGGCACTGGCGACAGGCGCCAGCCGGGTCGAGCAGCGGGTGATCGCAGAACCGCGGGATCACCGTGCCGATCCGTTCGGCGGTGCGGATCACCAGCTCGCCTTCCGGGGCGATGACCTCCTGGCCGTCGATCGTCAGCCGGACGTGCCCCTCGGGTACCTCGGTCTGCTGCTCCTCCGGCGCGATCGTCATGCGGACGCTCCTACCAACGCGGATTCGGTCTGCTCGGTGTCACCGGTCTGCCCTGCCTTGTTCCGCTCGCACAACGCGAGGAACTCGTCCCGGAAGTACTGGATGCCGCTGGTGATCGGGCTGACAGCACCGTCACCGAGCGCGCAGAACGAGCGGCCGAGCACGTTGTCGCAGACGTCGAGGAGCGTATCGATGTCCTCCTCGGTTCCCCTGCCTTCGACCATCCGCTCCAGGATCTGGGCCAGCCAGAACGTTCCCTCCCGGCAAGGAGTGCACTTACCACAGGACTCGTGTTCGTAGAACTGCGTCCACTTCATCACCGCCCACGGCACCGACACCGTCTCGTTGAAGATCATCAGGGCGGTGGTGCCGAGCATGGATCCCGCTTCGGCCGCGCCCTCGAAGTCCAGCGGCACGTCGAGGTGGTCGGCGGTGAACAACGGCGTGGACGAGCCGCCTGGCGTCCAGAACTTCAGCGGGATGCCGTCTTTCATGCCGCCCGCCATGTCGAGCAGCTCGCGCAGCGTGATGCCGAGCGGAGCCTCGTACTGCCCTGGCCGCTCCACGTGGCCGGAGATCGAGTAGATCTTGGGTCCAGGGGACTTCTCGGTGCCCATCTCGCGGAACCAGTCCACCCCGCCGTTGACGATGAACGGCACGGTCGCGATGGTCTCCACGTTGTTCACCGTCGTCGGCTTGCCGTACAGCCCGGAGGCCGCGGGAAACGGTGGTTTCAGCCGCGGCTGACCCCTGCGCCCCTCCAGCGAGTCCAGCAGCGCCGTCTCCTCGCCGCAGATGTAGGCGCCCGCGCCCGCGTGCACCGTGATGTCCAGGTCGAAACCGGAGCCGAGGATGTTGGTGCCGAGGTAGCCTGCCTCGTACGCCTCCGCCACCGCCGCGTGCAGCCTGCGGAGGCAGTGCAGCACCTCGCCGCGCACGTAGATGAAGCAGCGGTTCGCGCGCATGGCATAGGCCGAGATGATGCAGCCCTCGATCAGCGAGTGCGGGTCGGCCATCATCAGCGGGATGTCCTTGCACGTGCCCGGCTCGCCCTCATCGGCGTTGATGACCAGGTAGTGCGGCCTGTCCTGGCGCACGTTCTCGCCGGTCGGCATGAACCCCCACTTCACACCGGCGGGAAAGCCCGCACCACCACGGCCTCGCAACCCCGCGTCCTTGATCAGCTTCACCAGCTGTTCCGGGGTGCCGCGCAGCGCCTTGCGTACCGCGGTGTAGCCCTCCAGCTGCTCGTAAGTCGACAGCCGCCACGATTTCGGCGAGAGCCACCGCTTCGTCAGTACCGGGGTGATCGGATCGGTCACTGCTTGTCCACCTCCGGGAGTGCGACGTCATCAGGCATCGCGGGAGCCGTCCAGCCCTGGTCCTCGGCCATCCGTGCGCCCCGCGTGGTCTCCTCCGCCGCGGTCGGCACATCCACATCGGCCTCGAACCGGTCCCCCTCCGGGAAGAACCCGGCGAGCTGCAGCTCGGCCGACCGGAAATCGGTCAGCGGGGCTCCCCGCGTCGGTTCGGGCCGCTCGCCCCGCCGCAGCGCGTCGACCAGCTCGACTGCGCTCTCCGGGGATTGCTTGTCGAAGTACTCGTAGTTGACCTGCACCACCGGCGCCAAGTCGCACGCGGCGAGACACTCGGCGTGCTCCAGGGTGATCGACCCCGGCTCGCCCGGCGAGCCCGCGGTCTCCTCGTGGCCAAGCCGGCCACCGCCGCCTCCGGAATCGCCGCCGAGATACTCCTGCAGCGTGCGGTAGACGTCGTCGCCACCCATGGCCGCGCACAGCGTGTTGGTGCACACGCTGACCAGGTGCTCGCCACAGGGCTTGCGCTTGTACATGGTGTAGAAGGTGGCGACCCCGCTGACCTCGGCCTCGCTGAGGTCCAGGTGCTCGGCGCAGAAAGTGATGCCCTCCTGGCTGACGTAGCCCTGCACCGACTGCACCAGGTGCAGCAGCGGGAGCAGCGCCGAGCGCGACTCCGGGTACCGGGCGATGATCTCGCGCGCCCTGGTGTGAGTGTCGGCGTCGAAGACCTCGGCGGCACCGCCGCCCGAGACGGCTCCCGCCGGTGTGGACTGTCCGTGCGGCTGGCTCACCGGTCACACCCTCCCATCACGGGATCCAGCGAGGCGATGGCCGCGATGACGTCGGCGACCATGCCTCCTTCCGACATCGCCGGCGTGGATTGCAGATTCACGAAGCTGGGGTCGCGCACGTGCACGCGCGCCGGCCGGGTACCCCCGTCGGAGACCATGTGGTAGCCGAGCTCGCCCCGAGGCGATTCCACTGCCGCGTACACCTGGCCGGGCGGCACGCTGAAACCCTCGGTCACCAGCTTGAAGTGATGGATCAGTGCCTCCATCGACTGGCCCATGATGTTGCGCACGTGCTCCAGCGAGTTCCCGATACCGTCCGAGGCCACCGACAGCTGCGCCGGCCAGGCGATCTTGGCGTCGTCCACCATGATCGGGCCGGGCTCCAGCTTCTGTACCGCCTGCTTGATGATGCGCAGCGACTGGTGGATCTCCTCGACGCGGAGCAGGTAACGCGCGTAGGCATCGGCCTCGTTGGCCACCGGCACCTCGAAGTCGTACTCCTCGTAACCGAGGTACGGCTCGGTCTTGCGCAGGTCCCACGGCAGCCCGGCCGAGCGCAGCACCGGCCCGCTGACCCCGAGCGCGAGGCAGGCGTCGACCGGCAGGTAGGCGATGCCCTTCAGGCGGTTCTGCCAGATGGGCTGGCCGGTGAGCATCTTGTCGTAGTTGGGAAGGCGCTCGTCCATCACCTTGATGAACTCGTCGACCTTTTCCGCGGTGTCCTCCGGGACGTCCTGGGCCACCCCGCCGGGCCGGATGAAGGCGTGGTTCATCCGCAGGCCGGTGAGGTACTCGAGCAGGTGCAGCACCTCCTCACGCTCCCGGAAGCCCGAGGTCATCGCGGTGAGCGCACCCAGCTCCATCCCCCCGGTGGCCAGCGCGACCATGTGGGAGCTGATCCGGTTGAGCTCCAGCAACAGCACCCGGATCACCTGGGCGCGCCATGGGACCTCGATACCGAGGAGCTTCTCCACACCCATGCAGTACGCCGCCTCGTTGGACAGCGGCGCGAGGTAATCCATGCGGGTGACGAAGGTGACGCCTTGCGTCCAGTTCCGGAACTCCGTGTTCTTCTCGATCCCGGTGTGCAGGTAGCCGACCACCGAGCGGAGGTTGGTGACGGTCTCGCCTTCGATCTCCACCACCAGCCGCAGCACCCCGTGGGTGGACGGGTGCTGCGGGCCGAGGTTCATCACGATCCGGTCATCGCTGCCGATATCGGAGGTGACCTCGTCCCAGTCGCCGCCGGTAACGGTGAACACTCGCCCCTCGGTGGTGTCCCGGTACTCCGCGTAGGGGTCGGTGCCCGAACCGGTCATGTCGTTGTCGGTGTAATCGCCGGATGTCATGTATACGCCCTCCGCTGATCCGGGGGAGGTACCTCGGTGCCCTTGTACTCGACCGGGATGCCACCGAGCGGGTAGTCCTTGCGCTGCGGGTGTCCTTCCCAGTCGTCGGGCATCAGGATGCGGGTCAGGCCGGGGTGGCCGTCGTAGATGATGCCGAACATGTCCCAGGCTTCCCGCTCCTGCCAGTCGGCGGTGGGGTACACGTCGACGACCGAGGGCACGTGCGGATCATCGACGTCGAGGCAGACCTCGAGCCGGATGCGCCTGCGGTAGGTCATCGACAGCAGGTGGTAGACGGAGTGCAGCCGCTGCGGCACGTCCACCCCGTAGTCCACACCGGAGACCGAGCTGCAGAACTCGAACCGCAGCGCCTGGTCGTCGCGTAGCGTGCGGCAGATCCCGACGAGGTGCTCCCGCTGCACATAGAAGGTGATCTCACCGCGGTCGATGGTGATCTGCTGGATGGCGCTGCGCGGGATCTCGTTGGCGTCCAGCGCGGCGAGGAAGTCGTCGACGAAATCGTCGAACCAGTCGCCGTACGGCCGCTCGGCGGCGGGCGGGGTGTATGCGGGTAACCGCAGCCCGCCGTACCCGGAGGTGTCACCGGTCCCCGAGACGCCGAACATGCCCTTACGCTCGCGCCCGGCGACCACCGGTTGCGCGGGACGTGGACCGTACGGCTCGAGTGCGTCCTCACCGTTGTCGCCGCCGCGCTCGGCACTGGACTGGTCCTCGCCCGGCTGTGGCTTACTGTCGGCGATCTCGTCGGGCCGCGAAGCCTCGCCGGGTGTTTCCTGCTCGGTGGTGGGTTCGTCAGGTTCGGTCACGCTGGCCTCATCGCTCCTCAAGCAGCTCGAGCGGGATCGTCGTGCGGCGCTTGCCCTCCACCTCGTTGGCGGGGACGTCGGCGAGCCGGGCGTCGCGGGTGGACTTGGGGGCGAAGCGCACCGAGGAGGGCGGCAGTGCCCGCACGGCCTCGTCCTCGCCGAGCTCCGCCTCGCGCTCGGCCTTCTCCGCGGCGCGGCGCGGGCCGAGCGGTTCCTCGCTGATCTTCGCGTGCAGCTTCAAGATGGCATCCATCAACATCTCCGGCCGCGGCGGGCAGCCGGGCAGGTACATGTCCACGGGGACGACGTGATCGACGCCCTGCACGATCGCGTAGTTGTTGAACATGCCGCCGGAAGAGGCACACACACCCATCGAGAGCACCCACTTCGGCTCCGACATCTGGTCGTAGATCTGCCGCAGCACCGGGGCCATCTTCTGGCTCACCCGACCGGCCACGATCATCAGGTCGGCCTGCCTCGGCGAGGCGCGGAACACCTCCATGCCGAACCTGGACAGGTCGTAGCGCGGCCCCCCGGTGGTCATCATCTCGATGGCGCAGCAGGCGAGGCCGAAGGTCGCGGGCCACAGCGAGGATTTGCGGGACCAGTTCGCCAGCTTCTCGACGCTGGCGAGCATGATCCCGCTCGGTAGCTTCTCCTCAAGACCCATGGTGGATCCCTCCCGTATTGGCCGCGGTGCTCATCGAGCCGCGGGCGGTACTCACCGGACCGCTCACCGCGCGTGCCGCGCGGACCGGTCGCGTGCGGCTCAGTCCCATTCCAGACCCCCTCGGGCCCACTCATACACGTACGGGATCGTGATCGCGACGATGAAGATCGTCACCGCGACGAAGCCGAACAGCCCGACGGCGTCCGCGGCGACCGCGTAGGGGTACAGGAAGACCATCTCGATGTCGAACAGGATGAACAGCATCCCGGTCAGGTAGAACTTCACCGGGATCCGGCCGCCGCCGACCACCGGATCGGGGGACGCTTCGATGCCGCACTCGTAGTACTCGACCTTCGCCCTGTTGTACCGCTTCGGACCGATCAACGGAGCGAGGATGACCGAGAACAGCGCGAACCCGGTGGACAGCGCGATCAACAACACCAGGGGGAGGTAGGTCTCCACCGCGCTGGCGGCAGGCTCGCCTTGCGCGAGGGTCAACTCGGCGGCTGCTGCAGCAGGCGCGACTGGTGAGCTTCCGAGCATGGGCACCGCTGTCCTTTCTCGCCCCGTATCACAGCCGGTGCGGGCTGGCCGGGTCCTACGGTCCTCGCAACTCCCTTCCGGGCGCTGCCGTCCGGGCTCTGCGGGCACCCTAAGGACCCGGGGTGGTGGCCGGATCGTTCGGGTCACTGCTTGTGAACACATTCACAAGGTCGCTCGCCGTGTTGTGAATGCATTCACAAGTTCTGGCCGTAGTCTAGGACGCGTTTCGCGCGTCGGTGACGTGGCCCCCCAACCGAGCAATGCTCACGTTTTCCGGACCATCCAGGTACCGATCGCTGCCGGGGGTATGCCCGCTACCAGCGACAACTTCGGCGGTATACGCTCGCCCGCGCGCGGTCGCGGGCTCGCAGGCCGCGTGACCGTACCAACCCGAGGCCGGTAGCGAGAAAGATCACACCCTCACGCGCTCGGTGTGAGCCGGGAAGCGATCGAGATCAGCCGGTCAACCGCATCCCCGCCGCGCTCGTCGTAACAGCCGGACATGCCCTTGTAGATCAGCGGGAGCAGCTGCCTGATCCGCAGGCCGTACTTGGTCGACGCGCGCATCACCGAAGGCTTCCCGATGGCCTTCGCGAACAGGTTGCCCAGCCGGTAATAGCCACCCATGTGGTCAGCCAGCGCACGCGGATAGCCCTCGAGCGCCCGTTCCCGCGACCTGCCCTCCGGCCGGGCCAGTGCCTGCACCACGCACTCGGTGGCGAGCTGGGCCGACTCCATCGCCGCGGAGATCCCCTCGCCGTTGAACGGGCTGACCATGCCGCCCGCGTCGCCGAGCAGCAGCAGCCCGTCACGGTAGTGCGGTTTCCGGTTGAACCCCATCGGCAGTCCCGCGCCACCGATCCGGCCGGTGGCGTTGCCCTCGCGGAAGCCCCACTCCTCCGGCGTGGAGTCGAGCCACGACCGCATCAGCGCCCGGTAATCGGTGTTGCGGAACGCCTTGCTCGTGGACAGCATGCCGAGCCCGACGTTGACGGTGCCGTCGCCGAGCGGGAACGCCCACCCGTAGCCGGGCAGCAACCTCGGGTTGGCCGGATCCCTTCGATCCCACAGTTCCAGATGCCCCTCGATCATCTCGTCGTCGTGCTTAGGGCTCACGTAGTAGCGGCGTACGGCCACCCCCATCGGCCTGCTGTCGAGCTTGTCGATACCCACTGACAGCGCCAACCTGCCCGACACACCGTCACAGGCCAGCACCAGCGGGGCCCGGTAACTCACCGGCTCCTTCTCCTGGCCCATCTTGCCTCGGACGCCGACCACCCGGCCGGTGCGCTCGTTGACGATGGCCTCCGTCACCGTCGTCCGTTCCACCAGCCGCGCCCCTGCCTTCTGTGCGGTGCGCGCCAGCAAGTCGTCGAAGTCGTGCCGAGTGCGCGACACCCCGTAGGGCGGGTAACTGGTCAGCTCTGGCCAGTCCAGCTCGATGGTGTGCTCGCCTGCCAGGATGCGCAGTCCCCTGCTATGCACCCAGCCTGCCTCCTGGCTGGTGTCGATGCCCAGGTCGATCAGCTGCTTGACGCCACGCGGGGTCAGGCCATCACCGCAGACCTTGTCACGGGGGAAGCTGGTCTTCTCCAGCAGCAACACGTCCACCCCCGCACGCGCGAGGTAGGTCGCCACCGTCGATCCCGCAGGGCCTGCCCCGACGACGATGACCTCGGCGTCGTCGCCCGCTGCCTGCCGTGGTGTGCTGCTCGTGGCGCCGGTGCTCATGGCGCCACTGTAGTGGTGCCATCAGCCGGAACCCCCACGGCACCGTCACGGATGTGACACGCGGGACGTGCCGTCACTCCCCCTGCTCGGCCTGCTCGGCCTGCTCGCTTCGCTCGGCCTGCTCGGTCTGGTCCTGCCTGATGGCCCGGTGGATGGCGACCACGCCGAAGGTGAGGTTGAGCCATTCCACCTCGGTCCAGCCCGCGTCGGCGATGAGCCTGGCGAGCTCGCGCTGCTGGGGCCACGCCGCCATGGATTCCGCGAGATAGGAGTAAGCCTCCGGGTTCGACGAGACACGTTTTCCGAACCAGGTCAGAAGCCGCATCAGGAACCTGGTGTGGACGAAGCGGACGAGCGCGTTCGGCGGGGTGGAGACCTCGCAGATCACCAGCCTGCCTCCCGGCTTGACCACCCGGTGCAGCTCGACCAATGCCGCCGCGGTGTCGACGAAGTTGCGAAGCCCGAACAGCACGGTCGCGGCGTCGAAGGAGGCGTCGGCGAACGGCAGGTGTAACGCGTCCGCCGCGACCATCGGTACCCCGCGCTGCTTGCCGTTGCGCAGCATCTCCACCGAGAAATCGGCCGCGACACACCAGGCCCCGTGCCTGGCGAACTCCGCGGTGGACACCCCGGTCCCCGCCGCGAGATCGAGCACCCGATCCCCGTGGGTGGCATCGAGCACCTTGGCGGCCACGTTCCGCCAGCGACGATCGAAACCGAAGGTCATCACCGAGTTCGCGCGGTCATACCCCTTGGCGACGCCGTCGAACATCGCAGCGACTTCGCGGGGATCCTTGTCCAAGTTCGCGCGCGACATACCGCCGAGCCTAGGAGGATCGGTCATCCCCCGCACGGGCGGGCCACCGGTCAGGCCACCAGATCCCGTGGCCGCCCGCCGGTCGGCCGCAGCCCGGTGACCGCGCTGTAGTGATCCAACAGCTCGTCGCAGATCGCGGACCAGCTACGCGCGAGCACCGCCCGCCTGCCCCTTGCCCCCATGACCGCGCGCAGGCGGGGGTCAGCGAGCTCGCCGAGCCTGCCGCACATCGCCGAGGCGAACCGCTCACGCTCGACCGGCAGCAGGTAGCCGGTCTCGCCGTCGCGCACCAGGTCCTTCGGCCCGCCTGCTGCGGGGGCCAGCACCGGCACGCCGGAGGCCATCGCCTCCTGCACGGTCTGGCAGAACGTCTCGTGCGGACCGGTGTGCACGAAGACGTCCAGGGCCGCGTACACCTCGGCCAGTTCCTCGCCGTACCTGGGGCCGAGAAACGTCACCCCTGCCAGGCGGGAACGCAACGGTTCGAGCTCCGGACCGTCGCCGACGACCACGACACGCACGCCGGGCACGTGCCGCAGGGCGGCGAGCCGGTCCACCTCCTTCTCCGGCGCGAGCCTGCCGACGAACCCCACGAGTAATTCGTCGCGGGCGGCGAGCGCGGCGCGCATACCGGTGCCCGCCCTGGCCGGGGTGAACCGTTCCGCGTCGACGCCGCGTGGCCACAGATGCACCCGCGGGATGCCGTGACCGCGCAGCTGTTCCACCGACTCCCTTGACGGGGCGAGCGTGCGATCGGCCATCCCGTGGACGCGGCGCATCCAACGCCACGCGGCCCGCTCCGCGAAACCCAGCCCGTAGGCGCCGGCGAACCCGGGCACATCGGTCTGGTAGACGGCAACGCTCGGGATACCCGCCCGGCGCGCCACCCGTACCGCGTGCGCGCCCACCACGAACGGCGAGGCCAGGTGCACCACGTCCGGCGCGAACCGCCGGAGGGCATGAGTCAGCGCCCTGGTCGGCACCCCGACCGGAAGCGAGTCCACCACGGGTAGCTCGTAGGCCGGAAGCCGGATCACCCTGGTGTCGCGATACTCGGTGTCGCCGGAGCCGGGCGCGACCACCAGCACCCGGTGGCCTGCGTCCCGCAGGTGCTCGATCACCCGGAGCACCGAGTTGGTCACGCCGTTGACCTGCGGAAGGAAGGATTCCGTGACGATCGCTACGCGCACACCGTCACCGTCACAACCGGGGGTGACCGGGTGGCCACCCTGCGGGTGGCGGTGGCGCGAACAGCTCAGGAACGTCCGCTGACGGCGGTCCGGGCGTGCTCCCGCTCGCCGCGCCGCAGCCACAGCAACAGCGGGGTGGCAACCAGCCACACCACCAGGACCGTGGAACCGAGCGGCAGCAGCGTCACCATCGCCGTGCGCTCGGCCACCCGGACCAAGGCGGGGTCGTCGGTGGCGAACTCGACAGCCACCAGCTGCCCCTCAGCCAACCCGTGCGAGTACAGCACGCCGTTCGGCGGGATGTGCACCGTGCCGTCCGCCGTCTCGAACCGCACCACGGCCCTGTCACGCTCCACCGACGTCACCTCGGCATTGGCGGTGCCGAGCGAGGAGTCGATCCGGGCATCGTTACGGAACGCCGCGATCACCAACCCGAGCGCCAGCAGCGTGACCAGGCAGGCGACGGTGAGCACGGCCCGGAACCCGAACAGCCGCAGCCTGCCGGGCGTCCGCGTCACCCCAGGGCTCCCGCCACCGCGGCACGCAGTTGCTCGTGCAGCTCGCGGCGGGAACCGCGGTCGGCGGTGATCTCCACCACGCGCAGCCCCCGTGCCGGGCGCAACGCCTCCCGCAGCTCCTCGCGGGTGCTCGCTACGGTGTGCGCCACCCGGTAGCCCGCGCACAACGAGCCGATGTCGGAGCCGTGCGGCGTGCCGAAGACCCGCTCAAAGCTGTGCGCGTGCTCGGCGGCGCCTTGCTCCAGCAGCGAGAAGATGCCCCCGCCGTCGTCGTTGAGCACCACGATCGTCAGGTCCGGCCGCGCATCATCGGGGCCGAGCAGCAGCCCGTTGAGGTCGTGCAGGAAAGCCAGGTCGCCGAGCAGCGCGTACGACGGCCCCCGGTGGGCGCTGGCCGCACCGACGGCGGTGGAGACCAACCCGTCGATCCCGGCCACGCCCCGGTTGCGGTGCACGACCACGTCCGGCCGCGCGTGCCCCGCGGCGAGCGCGACGTCCCGCGCCGGGTTCGAGGAACCGACCACCACCAGCGACTCCGACGGCACGGTCTCGACGAGCTCGGCCGCGACCCCGGGACCGGTGGGCCACGGCGCTGCGGCGAGGGTACGAGCGACCGCGCGCCGCGCCGCGGCGTCCGCCTGCTGCCAGCGCTCCAGCCACGCCGGATCAGCGGGTTTGGTCGGCTCGGCGAACCACTGCCCCACCTGCCGCACGTTGTGAGATGGCGCAGGCCAGTCGGTGTCCGGGCGTACCAGCAGCACCTCGACGTCCTCATCGGCCAGCAGCGCCTCGACCTGGCGGAACACCGTCGGCCGGCCGATGCACAGCACCTGCTCCGGCTTGTGCTCGGCCACGAACTCCGGCGCGGCCAGCAGCCACGCGCCGCTGGTCAACGCGGACCGACCGGACAGGCCAGCTGCGCCGGTCTCGGAGATGATCGGCCAGCCGTGCTCGGCAGCCCACTCGCAGGCCGCGCGCACCCCCGAATCGCAGGCGATCACCAGACCACAGCGGGCCGAAGGGACCACGAAGGCCGGGAACGCGCCGAAGTCGGGGAGTTCGGTCCAGCGCTGACCGTTCTCCCTGCCGTCGAGCGACTCACACCACGGCGAGCCCTCGCCCGGCGGGTCCGGCACCAGCGGTTCGCGGAACGGGATGTTCAGGTGCACCGGTCCCGAACGCCACTCGCCGTAGGCCGCGTTCCACGCCCGGCAGATCTGGCTGCGCCAGTACGCGTTCTGCCCGGGACGCCGCTCGGCGACGGCCAGCTCGTCGAAGTAGCGGACGGCATCGCCGTAGAGCCGTTCCTGCTCGATCACCTGGTTGGCTCCCGCCGACCGGAGCTCGGCCGGCCGGTCCGCGGTGAGCACGATCAGCGGCACGCCCGCCCGGTCCGCCTCGAGCACGGCCGGGTGGAAGTTGGCGGCCGCGGTCCCCGACGTGCACACGACCGCGGCGGGCCGCCCGGTGCGCGCGGCGATGCCGAGGGCGAGGAACGCGGCCGAACGCTCGTCCACCCGGACGTGTAGCCGGACCCGTCCGGCCTCGGCCGCGTCGTAGAGCGCCATGGACAGCGGGGCGTTGCGCGAGCCGGGGCAGACCACCACGTGCGAGACGGTGTTGCGGATCAGTTCGTCGACGAGCACGCGTGCCTGCGCGGTGGAGGGGTTCATCGGCAGGTCCCTTCCCGCTGCGGGCGGCGAGGCGTGTTCGGCGGCGTCAGCACACGAACCAGTCTCCCATCGGCTCGGGGTGCGGCCACGGCAACTATTCTCGCAATCGTGCCCGATCCAGAGACTCCGGTGACCGCCGATGCGAACCGCCCGGTATCCGAGCTGTTCGACCCGAGCGCGTGGCGCGAGGTCGAAGGCTTCGACTTCACCGACATCACCTACCACCGTTCCGTCGAGAGCCGCTCGGGTAAACGCGTGCTCCGCGTGGCCTTCGACCGCCCCGAGGTGCGCAACGCGTTCCGCCCGCATACCGTCGACGAGCTCTTCCGTGCGCTCGACCACGCCAGGATGTGCTCGGATGTCGGGGCCGTGCTGCTCACCGGAAACGGGCCGTCCCCGCACGACGGCGGCTGGGCCTTCTGCTCCGGTGGTGACCAGCGTATTCGCGGACGCTCCGGATATCAGTACGCCAGCGGCGAGACCTCGGACACGGTCGACCCCGCGCGGGCGGGCAGGCTGCACATCCTCGAGGTGCAGCGGCTGATCCGGTTCATGCCCAAGGTGGTGCTCGCGGTGGTGCCCGGCTGGGCGGCCGGTGGCGGGCATTCGCTGCACGTGGTGTGCGATCTCACGATCGCCTCGGCCGAGCACGCCCGGTTCAAGCAGACCGACGCCGATGTCGGCTCGTTCGACGGCGGGTTCGGCTCGGCCTATCTCGCCAGGCAAGTGGGGCAGAAGTTCGCCAGGGAGATCTTCGCGCTTGGCCGGACCTACACCGCCGAGCGGATGCACGCCATGGGGGCGGTCAACGCCGTGGTGCCACACGCCGAGCTGGAAGCCGAGGCGTTGCAGTGGGCGTGGGAGATCAACGGCAAGTCGCCCACGGCGCAGCGCATGCTCAAGTACGCGTTCAACCTGATCGACGACGGGCTGCCAGGGCAGCAGGTCTTCGCCGGCGAGACCACCCGGCTGGCCTACATGACCGACGAGGCCGTCGAGGGCCGCGACGCGTTTCTCGCCAAGCGCGAGCCGGACTGGACGGAGTACCCGTACTTCTACTGAGGTCACGGTGACGCGCGGGAACCTCGCGGATCGTCGCGCACCCTTGCTACAGCTGACCATGATGACTATCGCGGTCATCGGAGATCATCGCCCTGTCGGACGAACTCCATGAGCAGGCCTGGAGCGTGGCTGAGGCCGAGGCGCGGCTGAGCGACTCCGACCTCGACGTCGCCGGGCTGGCGCGCGGCAGGTGTACCGGTGGAGTGCCCGTGGCACGGAGGAGCTATCGACACGAGACCGCCAGAGCAGTTCACCAGAGCGGATTCGTACTCGAACATACTTGCGAGTATCGAATATGCGTTCTATTGTGGGGGGTGATGGCTGGAGGGGTGGAGGTTGCGCTTCCCGAGCCCGGCACCGCGTGGTGGCGGGCCGAGCTGGGCGGAGCTGGTCGAGCAGCTGCACGCGTTGGAGGTGCAACGGCAGGCGGCGGCGATTCAGGGGGAGATCCTGGCCGAGATGGCTGATCGGGGGCCGTTGGCCGAGTACGGCTATCCCAGCCTGCCCTCGCTGCTGCGCGACGTCCTCCAGGCGGATCTGGC